>JAFYPN010000001.1 GCA_017547465.1 Clostridia bacterium
CACGCAGACCATCCAGCTCGGCTTGTTTGCCTTTGATGTCGATCCGGAGCTGGAAGAGTGAAATGATGACCCAGACGAGCAAGGCGGCAACGGCAACGCGGAATACAATGTTTTGCTTTTCCTTGAATTCCGTTTTCATATGATTGACACAATCCTTTCCGAAATCAGCAGGGAAGGGTGAGTAGACTTAATAATAAATAATAAGTAAAATTACAATATCGTTACTTATGGTAACGATTATACACCCATCAGTGCTTGCTCTGCAAGTGTTTTTTGCAAAATATTTCAACTTTTTTTCGGATTTTTCGCCATATGGCGACTGTTTTCTTCAAACACGCTTTCAAAATGGTATCCGCATACGCAAAAATGCGATAAATCACGTTCAACACTACGCTCAGAAGACGACCGAGTGATACATGAGAAACGACGGCACCGACCGCAACGGCTGCCAACGTTACGGCGCGAAGCTCTCCGCCGCTGACGGCGAGCGCGAACATAAACAAGCAAAATCCGGTCATAACCGTCAGGACACAATCAAACAAAAATCGCATCGGTTTTGTGCGACAATACCGACGTCGTATCTGTGCTGTCAGAACCCAGGACAGATTCAGGCATACACCGCAACCGAGACAACGCCATAACAGCAAAAGCTGTTGTTGATTGGAAATCATCATAATAATCAGCGGAACCAGCGGCGAAGAGTGTTACCGCGTGGCTTCGGGTCGGTGTATTCCAACAGGTCGATCTGTCCCTCCATTGTTAAATCGCCTGTTTCGGTGTTCAGGCGGCTGATGTGAAGGCTTTGTCCTTTGATGGTCAAATCGCCGAGGGCGGTGTGGGCAATAACGGTTGTGTCATCAAAGCTGTCTACATCCGATACACCCGAGACGGACAAACGGCGACGGTCGTCAAGCACAAGCTGGTGCGGCAAAGAGGTTTCGGTTGTCATAACGCATAGCACTCCTTTGGTTTTGGCTGTGTTTGTCTCACCATATGTGATTCAACACAGAAATAGACGTGCGATCGCGGGTGTTTTTGAATTCTGTACAGCACAAAGAGGTTATAATAGTGCAAATTCACCAAGAAATGAGAATTCTCTCAAAAATTCTTATAAGAAAATACACAAAACCACTTGCATTTTTTGGAGGATATTGGTACAATGTTCAATGGAAATGTGGAGTATTGTGCCCTTCGATTGTTTTCAGGCAATATTCCGCGTGAGAAGAAAGGTGTGATGATCGTGTCTGCTGAGAAACTGTCCCCGTATTACTACAAGGGGCTCGATTGCCGCGCGTATCTGGAAATGGGCTGTCACGCCGTCGGGAACGGACAGTATCGTTTCCGTGTCTGGGCGCCCAACGCCCGATCGGTGTCGGTGGTCGGCGATTTCAATGGTTGGGATCCCCGCCGCGACCCGATGACTCGCCGCGATGACGGTGTGTGGGAAACGGTTGCAGGCGGTCTGGAGGAATACAGCGCCTACAAGTTCTGGGTTTGCACGCAGGACGGTACGGAGCTGATGAAGGCCGATCCCTATGCGACGCACGCGGAGACGCGTCCGGGAACCGCATCCAAGATCTTTTCGCTCGACTCCTATGAGTGGGGAGATGCGGAATGGATCGAAAATAAAAACAAGCGGTCTATTTACGACTGTCCCGTGAATATCTATGAAGTACATGCGGGTTCCTGGCGTCGTTATGAGGACGGCAACGTGTTTGAGTATGACAAGCTTGCCGATGAGCTCATTCCGTACGTCAAGGAAATGGGATATACGCATATCGAGATGTTGCCGTTGTCGGAATATCCGTACGACGGATCGTGGGGGTATCAGGTTACGGGTTATTATGCACCGACATCGCGTTACGGTGCGCCTGATCAGTTTATGCGGTTTATCGATCGTTGCCATCAGGCAGGCATCGGTGTCATACTGGACTGGGTCCCTGCACACTTCCCGCGTGATGCGGCGGGTCTGTTCCGCTTTGACGGCACACCGTGCTACGAATATGCCGACCCGCGCAAGGGTGAGCATAAGGAATGGGGTACGTGTGTGTTTGACTACGGTCGTCATGAGGTGCGCAGCTTCCTGATCTCCAACGCGCTGTACTGGATCGAACAGTTCCATCTGGACGGTCTGCGCGTGGATGCGGTCGAGTAGATGCTGTATCTGGATTACAACCGCGAACACGGTCAATGGATCCCGAACAAATACGGCGGTAAGGAAAACCTTGAAGCAGTCGAATTTCTGCGCATCCTGAACGAAGCTGTGTTCGGCGTGCATCCCCAGACGATGATGATTGCCGAGGAGTCTACCGCGTGGCCGATGGTAACAAAGCCTGATTATGATGGCGGGCTTGGATTTAATTTTAAATGGAATATGGGTTGGATGAACGATATGCTTCGTTATATGAGTATGGATCCGTATTTCAGAAAGGACAATCACAATCTTTTGACATTTTCAATGATGTACGCATTTTCGGAAAACTTTATTCTGCCTCTTTCACATGATGAGGTAGTTCACGGAAAATGCTCGCTGATACAGAAAATGTC
>JAFYPN010000016.1 GCA_017547465.1 Clostridia bacterium
CATTCTGACGTGTTACGGACGCGTACCGCGTGACGAGGTGCTTCGCTTAATGACGGAGGCGGATTTCACGATCTTACCGCGCAATGCGGCTTTACGATTTGCACAGGCGGGCTTTCCCAGTAAAGTGGTGGAAAGTCTGGCTCACGCCACGCCGATAGTATGCAACTATTCGTCCGATTTGGAATTGTATTTGACCGACGGTGACAACGCGGTCATTGCCAAAGACCATACGTCGCAAGCATTGGCGGCGGCCCTTTCGCGGGCACTTATACTCACATCGTCGCAAAAAGATGTGATGAAACAAACGGCGAAAGAGAGCGCAAAACGACACTTCGATTATCGGTTGTACGCTGAGCCGTTGCACAACTTTTTTGAGAGTATGTAAGAAGGAGAATATCCATGGAACAATCCTTAAAGCCACCTCATAAAGGTATACCGATTTTATACGTTATCCTGTTTTTTGTATGCCTGGCGAGTATGAATCTAATCAACCGCTATTTCTATTGTCTGTTTATTGCGCTGGGTTTCTTTTGCCTTCGGAAAGGCAGTAAAGTTTACTTTGATCCGCTTTCCTTTTTCGCGCTGTTGGTGCTTGCGTTGTCCATGATCCTGTTTTCGCCGAACACGGTTGTTTCGCCGACGGGCTTGCTCAAACCGTTCACCTATGTGTTTTGTTTCATTATGGGAATGGGATTGTTTGAAGGCGGTACTTTCGACGAACGCGGTGAGAGCGGCTACAGAGGTTTTTACTTGCTGGTCACCGTCATTGCGTTAGGGCTGCTGATTCACTATGCACTGAACTGGTATATCAATTTCGATTCCTATGAGTCTCGCAATACCATCGATGTCTGGACGGGGGAGGTTTTGGCGGCCACCGGTCAGGCGGCGATCGCGTGTATTCCGCTCGCGCTGGCGATCGCTTGTATTTCTTCCGAATGCCGCCGGTTGTTTAAAGTGTTTGCCTGGATAACGATCGGGATCGTCTTGGGGTACAACCTGATTTTGTCGGGAAGAACCTTGTTGTTGATGACTTTACTGCTTGCCTTGCTGGCATTTTTTCATCGCTTTCTGGTCGTGAAGCAGGGCAGAGCGCGGACCGTCTTAATCGTCTTGATCGGCATTGCCGTTGGGTTGCTCATCTATGAGTTCAACGTCTTCGGTGTCCGCTCTTTTATTGAGGATTCGCCCTTGTACGACCGCTTTTTTGCGACAGACAGTACAATGGAATTCAATGACGATCAGCGACTGGACCGCAAATGGTATTATCTGCAAAACCTGTATCGGTATCCGTTTGGCGGTACGCATTTGCGCGACATCGTCGGATATTCTCATGACCTGTACTTCGATACATTCGACGAAGCGGGTGTTTTCGCCTTCTTGGCGGTGATCGTCTACGTTCTCCGTTCGGTCGGCACGCTGATAAACTGCCTGAAAGATAAGACGTTGCCGTTTGCCCTGCGTCAGATCGGTTTTTGTGTGTATGTCGGCATCTATATCGTGTTCTTTTTGGAGCCGATCCTGCAAGGTATGCCGTGGTTGTTTGCGTCTTTCTGCATGCTTGAAGGGTATCTGCATCGCTTGATACACCATAACGCAACCAAAAAACAATTGTTGAGGTGAACGCTGTGAAGATCGCGCAGATCAACATCGCCACCAACGGCAGTACCGGCAAGATCATGCGCGGTATTGCCGAGGTCGCCGAAGCGAGAGGGCATCTCACCCATACGTATTCCCCCGTTCGATTTGTCAGAGGCGAAAAGGCAGCCTTTCCCGCCCTCAAAGGACATACCTATTGGGGCAGTCGTTTGGAATCGTTTTGGCACTACTATGGCGGCACCCTGCTCGGCCGAAACGGCCTGTTTTCCCGTCGCGGGACCAAACACCTTGTCAAAGAACTCAAACGCTTTGGCCCCGACGTGGTCCATTTGCATAATCTGCATGCCTATTGTTTGCATTTGCCGACGTTGTTTCGGTATCTGAAAACAGAACAGCTCCCGGTCGTGTGGACGCTTCACGATTGCTGGGCGTTTACGGGGAATTGTCCCCATTTTGTGGTGGCAAACTGCGAACGCTGGAAAACCGGCTGTCACCATTGCCCGCAGCCGAAAACCTATCCGAAAATGTACGTCGATACCTCCAAGAAGATGTATCGGCTCAAAAAGCACCTGTTTACGGCGCTTCATAATCTGACGCTCGTCACCCCGTCCGCGTGGCTTAAAAACCTTGCGGGGCAATCTTTTTTGGCGAGTTGCCCCGTGCGCGTGATCCAAAACGGCCTTGATTTGTCGGTGTTTACCCCTACCGAGAGCGACGTGCGCGCCCAGTACGGTTTACACGGTAAAAAGATCGTACTCGGCGTGGCGGCGGGTTGGAGTGATCGAAAGGGACTGGATGTGTTTGTCGATCTTGCCAAACGGCTCCCCGACGATTACCGCGTGGTGTTGGTGGGGGCGGGTGCCGGCGGGCATGAGCATATTACGGGTATTCCTCGCACCGAAGACGGGCGGGAACTCGCGGCACTGTACACCGCGGCAGACGTGTTTGTCAATCCAACCCGAGAGGAAGTTTTGGGGATGGTTAACGTGGAGGCGTTGGCTTGCGGCACCCCTGTCGTGACGTTCAGGACAGGCGGCAGTCCCGAAACGATTGATACAACCTGCGGCAGCGTGGTCGCGGTGGATGACGTGGACGCGTTGCAACGCGAGATTCTGCGCATCTGTGAACAGTCACCGTACAGTGCCGAGGCGTGTGTGCGCCGTGCCGCACAGTTTGATAGGCACGATCGGTTTTTGGACTATATTCAACTTTACGAAAAGGTCGTGACCCAATGACGGCTGTTTTTCTGACGAATTATTACAATCATCACCAAAAGCCCTTAGCGGATGCGTTATACGCGCGGCTCGGTGATGGGTATACCTTTATTGAAACGTCGCGCATCAGTGAAGAGCGGCTGCGGTTGGGATATGGTGGTGACGAACAGCCGTCGTACGTTCGGCAGTGGTATGCAAGCGATACCGAGAAAGCTGCATGCCAAGAACTCGTTGACACGGCAGACGTGGTGATCGCGGGTTCCGCCCCGTTGTCGCTTATCCAAACGCGTTTGCGACAAGGGAAACTCACATTCTTGTATACGGAACGCATTTATAAAAGCGGGGTGCCACTTCTCAAATGGCCCGTGCACCTGCTCAAAGCGCTGTGGCGTTACGTGCGGTATCGGAAGTTTTACGTGCTGTGCGCCAGTGCTTATACCCCGCTTGATTTTTTGCGGCTTTTAGCGTTTATCGGCAAGACCTACAAATGGGGTTATTTTCCGGCAGTAAAGCGGTATGAAAATCTTGAGGACGTGATTGAGGGAAAACAGCCCTCAACGCTCTTATGGACTGCTCGCTTTATTGATTTGAAGCATCCGGAGCACGCCGTCGAAGTGGCGCGCCGTCTCAAAGCTGACGGATTTAACTTTACGCTGCGTATGATCGGTAACGGCGCGCTGGAAGACGAGGTGCGCCGCTTGATCGAGCGGGAAACCCTCACCGATTGCGTGGAACTGCTCGGTTCCATGACACCCGAACAGGTGCGCGAGCACATGGAGAAAAGTGAGATCTTCCTGTTCACGTCCGACCGCAACGAGGGGTGGGGCGCGGTGCTCAACGAATCCATGAATTCCGCCTGCGCCGTGGTGGCAAACAGTGCGATCGGTTCGGCACCGTTTTTGCTTGAGCACGGCGAAAACGGCTACTTGTATGAAGACGGTAACCTTGACGACCTGTATGCTAAGGTCAAGCGATTGCTCGAATATACCGAGGAGCGCAAACGGCTCGGCACGGCGGCGTATCACACGATGACAGAGGAATGGAACGCCGAAAATGCCGCCACTCGATTATTAGAACTCAGCAAGCAATTGTTGGACGGTGCCCACAAACCGTTCCCGTTTGCAAGCGGCGTGTGCAGCAAAGCGGACATCCTGAAAGATGGTTGGTTTACAGCCCGCCGAGAAAGGAACGGTAATGGATAACTCGACCAAAAAACTTTTGAACGGCTCCGTGGTCTATTTTGTCGGCACGGCGTTGTCGCAACTGGCAAGCCTGTTGCTCATGCGCTTCGTTACCGGCCATATTTCACCGGAGGAATACGGGTTTTTCAATCTGTTGACCACCGTTTCCAATCTGGTGATACCCTTTGTCACGTTACAGATCGCGGATGCCGCGTTCAAATTCGTTCTCAAATCACAAACCGAAGATGAGAAAAAAAGTTATTTGACCACTTGTTTTGTGGTAGCGCTCGGCAGTGTGACACTTATTGCGGTGGGTGTGCCGATCCTGTCTTGTTTTTTTACCATCCCACAAAAGGGGTTGGTGGTGCTGTATGTAGCGTCGTACGCTGTGAGCGGTATCTACCAAAAGGTGTTGCGTTGCCTGAATCAAAGCAAAGTGTTGGTAACCGGCTCGCTGATGAAAACGATTTTGTTTTTATTATTGGAGATCTTGCTTATTTCGGTGTTGGACATGCGGTTGGAGGCGTTGTTGCTTGCTAACAGTCTGTCCACGGTGTTTTTCCTGATCTACGCGGAATGGCGGGTGCGCTCGATCAAATTTCTTGAGTTGCGGCCCCGGCGCTTGCGCGTGTTGCCGAGCATGCTGCGTTTTTCCGTACCGCTGATGCCCAACGCCGCCTTTTGGTGGCTGACGTCCTCGGTAAACAATGTGATCGTATCGGCCAAACTGGGTGTGGATGTCAACGGCATTTATGCCGTGTCGGGTAAATTCTCCGGTGTTTTAGCGTTGGTCACCGGTGTGCTGAATATGTCGTGGCAGGACACCGCAGTGGCGGACTACGGCAACGACGGGTTCAGCACCTTCCTGACCAAGACGCTGAACACCTATATAAAGCTGATCTTTTCGGCAGTAGCGGTGCTGGTCCCGCTGATTGCGGTGGTGCTACCGTATATGATCGCACCGACCTATTATGCCGCCATTCCGTACGCACCGTTTTTGTTATTTGCTTCCGGTTTGTCGGCGATATCCAGCTTTTTGGCGCAGATCTTTACCGGTCAGGGTAAGACCAAAACGATTATGACGACCTCGCTGTTTGGCATGCTTGCCAACGTTGCGGTGATCGCGGTACTCGTCGAGTCGCTCGGTTTGTGGGCGGCAGTGGCCGGCTCGCTGGCTGCCGACAGTGTGCTGGTTGCCGTGCGCGCTTTTATGGCACGCAAAGAGTTTGACAAAGGCGTTGAGTATGTGTCTTTTGCGGTTGTATTGGGTATGTTAGCCGTGAGTGTCTATCTCTATTTAACACAGGGCGCACTTGTCAACGTGATCTGGCTTGTCTGCGCGGTGGCGTTAGCGGTTGTGTTGAATTGGTCGTTTATCAAGGATTTGTTTACCATCGTGTTCGGTCGCTTTGCCAAACCGAAGAAAGGGGACGAAGCGGTATCATGAAACAATTGTTTATTATGCACACGCAGTACAACTTGATTTTGTCAGCCGCCGTCTTGTCACAATGCAAGGATGCCGACAATACCCTAGTTCTTGTTGCGGAGTTTGCGTTAAGCGACGATATGCGCGACGCGCTTTCGCGGGTGTTTTCGCGTGTGATTGTGGTGCGCGATCAGTTTTACAAGCCCACATCCGCCTTGGATGACGTCCGTGAGATCCGTTGTCTGTTACGAAAGGTCAAGGGGATTCGCCGCGAATGGTTTGATCGGGTGTATCTGTCGCAAGAACGCATCTTTGACAAGATCGTTTGCCGATGGGTGAAACGCAACAACCCGCAGGCGTATTGCTGTCATATGGAGGAGGACGTCTATTATTCCCTTAACGAGACGTACAATGCCGACGATTTTGTGTATCCCGACGGATGGCGTATGAAACGTCATCGGCGGCGGTATGCCTTGTGCCTTTTAGGGTATCCGTACGATTACCAAGAGGTCACCTATTGCTATGGGATGAGCCGTATATATGACGGCGCGGCGGTGCTGTTTCCGCCCCTTGTGCGAAAAGAAGTGGCGGGCAAAGAGCTTCGTGAGATCACCAAAGACGAATTACTGGCAGGCATACGCGCCTTGTATGCACACAAGACGGTTACGTATCCGCCCGCCCGGAAATATCTGTTGTTTTTCTTTGACCTGATGGAACGATATAACGATCCCGAGCGGGTAAAAGCGCTGGTTCATGAGATGGTTCGCATTGCCCAAACCGAGGGGCGCACCGTCCTATTCAAGTATCATCCGCGTGAAACCGATAAATTTGACGCGATGGCGGGAACGGTGGAGTTGCCGCACCTGATCCCCGCCGAAAAGGTGCTGGCCGATCTGCAGGACACGGATACGGTGGTGGTGGGCAATGCTACGACCTCTTGTATCGTTGCCGCAAAACTTGGGTTCCGTACGTATTCCATTTGCAAACTGGAAATACCTACCAATCGTAAGATGCACGAAAAGATGACCGATATGGGATTGAGTTGTGTGACGAACATAGATGAGGTATTACTGTAAGAAAGGGTGGAACAAACAATGAAAGTGGTTGGCATTATTCCCGCGCGGTACGGATCAACCAGAATGCCCGGCAAACCCCTTATGGATATTTGCGGGCATCCGATGATTTGGTGGGTGTATCAAAACGTCATCAAAGTCAAAGAGTTTGACGAGATATATGTCGCGACCGATGATGAGAGAATCCAGGATACGTGCGAAGCCTTTGGTGCCAAGGTCATTATGACGACAAGCGATTGCTCGTGCCTGATCGACCGTGTGTACCAGGTATCGCGGTTGGTTGAGGCGGATTATTACGTGACGGTAAATGGCGACGAGCCCATTTTGGAATCCGAAATCATGCCGAAAATCATTCCCGATTTTGTGGATAATGTCAACCCTGTTGTACGCGGCCTTGTCCGTGAGTTCAGAGATCCTGTCGAGGTGGTAGACCCCGGCAATATCAAAATCGTGGTGGGGAACGGCGGGTATTCGTTGTATTCGTCCAGAAGTCCCGTGCCGTATCCGCAAAAAACAGCACGGTTCACGTACAAAAAATACGTTGGTGTGGAGCTTTTTAATAAACCCGCACTGGAGTTTTATGTTTCGACGCCGCAAACCGAGATCGAAAAAATTGAGGATATCGGTTCGATCCGCTTTTTGGAGCACGGCATCCGCATACACTATGATCTGGTCGAAAGCCATTCCCTTTCCATTGATACCCCCCGTGACATTGAAAAGATACGGGCGGTTATCGCCCAAAAAATGCAGGAGGAGTAACTATGAAACGGGCGCAGATACTCGATTGCACATTACGAGACGGGGCGTATCTCGTCGACAAACACTTCGGGGATACGGTTGTCAAAGGCATGATCAGTGGTTTGATGGAGTCCCACATAGATTGGATCGAGATCGGCTTTTTGCAAACCGATGAATTTGGGGAAGGCAAAAACATTTTTGCCAACGCCGCGGATGCCGCACGCTGTATTCCTCGGGACAAACGAAACACCTTATTCACGGTGCTGGCTGATTACAGCCGGTATGATGTGGAATGGCTTGAAGACAATCCGGGAAACAGTTTTGATGCGGTTCGCGTTTGCTTTTTTAAGAAAGAGCGCGAAGATGCGGTCCGTTTCTGCCAACGCGTAGTCGAAAAAGGGTATAAATGTTTCGTTCAACCGGTGGACATTTTGGGATATTCCGATAGCGAATTGATCGATCTGATTGAAAAGATCAACCCGCTTGATCCGTATTGCTTTTCCATCGTTGACACATTTGGCTCTATGTATGAGGACGACCTTGAAAGAGTTTTCCATCTGATTGATCACAACTTGATTTATACGGCCAAGATCGGTTTTCATTCCCATAACAATTTGCAGATGTCGAGTGCCCTTTCACAAAGCTTCTTGCGAATGACCTACAGCAGGAGAGAATCGGTGGTGGATACCACCGTATCGGGTATGGGGCGCGGTGCCGGTAATACGCCGACCGAGTTGATCGTGCAGTATATGATCCAAAAGCTCGGGTATTCGTATAACCTCGACGCCGTTCTCGATTTGATTGATACCTACATGCCCGGCATATGTGCACGATGCTCGTGGGGATACACAACGCCGTATTTTATTGCGGGGTGTTACAGTGCCCATGTAAACAACATCACGTATTTGTCAAATAAAAACGGAATTGTCAGCAAGGATATTCGGTACATTCTGAATAAAATCGGCAGTCAACCGCGAAAGCGCTACGACTATGATCTTTTGGAAACCACCTATGCGGACTATTTATCCGCTGATGTGGATGACGAGGATGCCTTTGCACAACTTGCCTCTGTTTTTTCAGGCCGCAAGGTTATGGTGATAGCACCGGGTTCTTCGGCTTTGCATTGTGCAAAGGAGATCCAAGCGGCAGGACA
This sequence comes from Clostridia bacterium, assembly GCA_017547465.1. Taxonomy (GTDB): domain Bacteria; phylum Bacillota; class Clostridia; order Oscillospirales; family Acutalibacteraceae; genus RGIG3009. The sequence goes on from JAFYPN010000016.1 coordinate 8,382, forward strand.
GGATGCGCTGGTCGTGTCGATCAACCATATTCCCAAAGAGATAGCGGTTGATTATGTGTTTATCAGCAACCGCCATCGATACAACTATTGGAAAGAAGATACCGTATTTGCAGGTATACCGAAAATATTCACCTCCAATTTAGCGTTTGCGAAGGGGGAACAGGACTATGTGATATCCTACAAACGCTTGTTGAAATGTGGATGGGAAAATATGGACAATTCCGCCATCCTACTCTTAAGACTGTTGGACAAGCTGGGAGTTCACGGCGTTGGCATCGCCGGCTTTGACGGATATGATGTCAACAGTGGCAATTATGCTCAAAAGGATATGGAACGACAACTGTCGGCTGCGGATGCCATTAAGATCAACAAAGAGTTGGCGGATATGTTGGCGGACATTCTGGCGGAAAAAGAACATATAGAAAGGATATATTTCGTGACCCCCTCAAGATTTGAGAGTGTTGTGAACAATGCGTTATGAAAGCACACTATTTGATTTTGGACGTCGATGGGACGTTGACGGACGGGAAAATTTATATGGGACCTCAGGGTGAGGCGTTTAAGGTCTTCGACATCAAAGATGGGTGCGGTATTCACGATATTTTCCCGTCTTATGGTGGCCGCGTGATTGTGATGACGGCCAGAACTTCGGAGATCGTCAAGCGGCGCTGTGAGGAGTTAAAGATCAAGTGCCTGTATCAAGGCGTTCGCGACAAGGCGCAAAAAATGCACGAAATTGCCGCTGAATTTTCGTTACAACAAAACGAAAAAGGCGAGTATATGGACACGGCCTATATGGGAGATGATCTTATCGATCTTCCCATTATGCGCCTGTGTGAACATACGGGTGCCCCGCGCAATGCTGCGCGAGCGGTGTTACAAGAGGCGACGTTTATTTCCGGACAAGACGGCGGTGACGGTGCTGTGAGAGAGTTTATTGAATATCTGTGTGAAAGTTCGTTGCCGCGGTGCTGAATCGCTTCAGGTTTTCAACCACCATTTTTGTTATTAGCGATGGGGAGTGTGAACGATGAAACAATTGACGACGGAAGAACTCAAACAAGTAGAACTGGATATCCTGTCGGACTTTGCCAAGTTTTGCGACAAGAACCGGCTTACCTATTTTTTGGCATACGGAACGTTGATCGGGGCCATTCGTCACAAAGGCTTTATTCCGTGGGATGATGACATCGATATTTGGATGCCGCGGGCGGATTACAATCGGCTGATAGCCATGTTCAATGAACAGCACCAAGACGGTGTATATTGGGCGATTTTGCCGACGGACAAGCGTTCGTGCCACTCTTTCGTTAAAGTAATTGACACGCGTACGCTTAAGGTGGAACAGGGGATATCGTACAGCAGCGGTTTCTTGGGAGTGGATATTGACGTGTTCCCGCTGGACGGTCAACCGACCGATGATGCGGAGTTTGCAGAGTGGTATCACCGGTTATACCACTTGTATCTGCGCCATTTTACGTTAATTCGGAAAATCGAAGGAAGCTTGCTTACACGAATAAAACTTGCAGGCCGACAAGTATTGACTTGGATACAGCATGGAAACAAACGCGATATTCTCCGTAAAGCTGCCACTCTGCACCGAAAGTATCCCTACGAAACGAGCACGTATGTAGGTACGGTTGAGAGTTGTTTCAACTTCAAAAGTAATCGTTACAAAAAAGAGTGGTTTTCCAAAGCTGTTGTAACAGAATTTGAAGGTGTTTCTTTCAAAATACCGGTCGGATACCACGAAGTTTTAACACAACTGTACGGTGATTATATGCAGCTGCCATCTGCCGAACAGCAAGTAACTCACCACCGCAACAAGACCTATTGGAGGGATAAAGCCGATGAAAAAGTATAAGGTAGGCTATACCTGCGGCGTATTTGATTTGTTTCATGTCGGCCATTTGAATCTTTTGGAGCGCTGTAAAGCGCAATGTGATCGGTTGATTGTCGGTATGTGTGATGATGACTATGTTACGACGGTCAAACAAAAAGAGCCGATCATCAAAGAGGATGACCGGTTGCGCATCCTCAACGCTCTCAAGTGTGTAGATGTTGCTGAAAAAGTAAACATCGAAACGACGAACGACAAACTGTTAGCATGGGAAAGATTCCGGTTTGACGTTTTGTTTTCGGGAGATGACTGGAAAGGGTCGGAGCGATACCAAAAGACGGAAGAGCAGTTTCGAGAAATCGGCGTTTCCATCGAATATTTGCCCTATACACAAGGCGTTTCCACGACGGACATTAAGGCGCATATAGAACACAATCAAAAATGAGTTCTGTTAGATTAAGAAAACGTAACGAATATTGAGGTGTGACTATGGGACTTTTTACGGGAAAAACCTTACTCATCACCGGCGGCACCGGTAGTTTTGGCAACGCGGTGCTCAATCGCTTTTTGAAAACCGATATCGGGGAGATTCGCATTTTCTCGCGTGATGAGAAAAAGCAGGACGATATGCGCCACGAATTTCAGGCGAAGATGCCCGAAGTCGCGGACAAGATCACATTCTACATCGGCGACGTGCGCGACCTTAACTCGGTCAAGAACGCGATGCACGGCGTGGATTACATCTTCCATGCGGCGGCCTTAAAGCAGGTGCCGTCCTGCGAATTTTTCCCCGTAGAGGCGGTGAAAACCAACGTTCTCGGTACCGAAAACGTGCTCACCGCCGCCATCGAAGCGGGGGTTGAAAACGTCGTGTGCCTGTCCACCGATAAGGCGGCGTACCCCGTCAACGCGATGGGCACGTCCAAAGCCATGATGGAAAAGGTGGTCGTTGCCAAATCCCGCACCGTTCCTTCTGAGAAAACCAAGATCTGCTGCACGCGCTACGGCAACGTTATGTGCTCGCGCGGCTCGGTCATTCCGCTGTGGATCGACCAGATCCAAGCGGGCAAGCCCATCACCATCACCGACGGCAGTATGACGCGCTTCATTATGTCGCTCGACGAAGCGGTGGATCTGGTGTTGTTCGCGTTTGAGCACGGTGAGGCGGGCGATATTCTCGTACAAAAAGCCCCCGCCTGTACCATTCAGACGCAAGCGGAGGCGGTGTGTGAATTATTCGGCGGCGACAAGGAGAATATCCGGGTTATCGGCATCCGCCACGGTGAGAAGATGTACGAGACCCTGCTCACCACCGAGGAATGTGCGACCGCCTTTGATATGGGGCAATTCTACCGCGTTCCCTGCGATAACCGCGGCTTAAACTACGATAAATATTTTAACGACGGCGATACCGAGCGCAACACGCTCACGGAGTTTAACTCCAACAATACGGAGCTTTTGAACGTTGAGCAGACGAAAGAGAAGATCGCGTCGCTTACGTACATTCAAGAACGACTCGCGGAGGATCATTAACATGGCGGCTTTCAAAAACAACGGCAAACTGAAATTACTCATCATCGTCGGCACGCGCCCCGAGATCATCCGGCTTGCGGCGGTCATCACCAAATGCCGTACCTATTTCGATACGATCTTGGCGCACACCGGTCAAAATTACGATTACAACCTAAACGGCGTGTTCTTTAAGGATTTGAAGCTGGACGACCCCGACGTGTACTTGGATGCCGTCGGTGCCGATCTCGGCGAGACCTGCGGCAACATCATCGCCAAATCGTACAAGCTGATGGAAGAAATCAAGCCCGATGCCGTACTGGTACTCGGCGATACCAACAGCTGCTTGTCGGTCATCGGGGCAAAGCGGTTACATATCCCGATCTTCCACATGGAAGCGGGCAACCGTTGCAAGGACGAGTGCCTGCCGGAGGAGACCAACCGCCGCATCGTGGACATCATCTCGGACGTCAACATGGCGTATTCGGAGCACGCGCGCCGCTATCTCGCGGAGTGCGGGTTGCCGAAAGAGCGTACTTACGTCACCGGTTCGCCGATGGCGGAGGTGTTGCATAACAATCTCAAAGAAATTGAAGCAAGCGACGTCCATCAGCGGTTGGGGCTTGAGAAAGGCAAGTATATCCTGCTTTCTGCCCACCGTGAAGAAAACATCGACACCGAGAAAAACTTTGAAAGCTTGTTTACCGCCATCAACAAACTGGCGGAGAAATACGAGTTGCCGATTTTGTATTCCTGCCATCCGCGTTCGCGCAACCGTTTGGAGGCGTCCGGTTTTAAACTCGACCCCCGCGTGATCCGTCAGGAGCCGCTGGGCTTCCACGATTACAACTGCTTGCAGATGAACGCGTTCTGCGTGGTATCCGATTCGGGCACGTTGCCGGAGGAAAGCAGCTTCTTTACCTCCATCGGCCGCCCGTTCCCCGCGGTGTGCATCCGCACCTCCACTGAGCGCCCCGAAGCGCTGGATAAAGCGTGCTTTATCCTGTCGGGCATCGACGAGGTGGGACTGTTGCAATCGGTGGACACCGCCGTCACCATGAACCAAAACGGCGACTACGGTATTCCGGTTCCCGACTACATTGAGGAAAATGTGTCGACCAAAGTTGTCAAGATCATTCAGTCGTACGTCGGCGTGGTCAACAAAATGGTCTGGCGTAAATTCTAAACGAGGGGGTTGTTCCATGACAACCGAACAACTTCTGATCGCGTTGCTTCGTGCGGTGCTGAGTGATACACCGTTTTGCGAGCCGATCTCTTTTGCCACTTTCAAAGCCGTGTATCAGTTAGCGGCAACGCACGATCTCAAGCATTTGGTATACACCGCCGCCGAAACAGGCGGTGTGTTACCGACACCGAGCAATGAGTCGGAGCAGGCGTTTTTGGAAAAAGCCGCGGCATCGGTGGAGATGGCACAATACCGCTACGCGAAATTGGAGGCGGAGCTTGACCACGTCGGTGCGGTGTTCCGGCGGGAGGGGATCGCGTATCTGCCGCTAAAGGGTGCCGTGCTGCGTGTGCTGTACCCCGAACCGTGGATGCGCACCAGCTGTGATATCGATGTGCTTGTCCACGAAGAAGACCTCGACCGCGCCGTCGACGCGCTGGTTGCTGAGGGTTTCACGACCGACGGCGTGCGGAATTATCACGATCTGTCGCTGTACTGCGACGGCGTGCATGTGGAGCTTCATCACAATGTGTTGGAACGTATCCCCGCGATGGATGCCGTCTTGGCGACCATCTGGGAGCACACCGTTTCGAAAGGCTGTTATCACGTGGAGAAACCCGCGTTCTTTTTGTTTCATCATCTGGCGCACATGGCGTATCATTTCCTCGGCGGCGGCTGCGGCGTTCGCACCGTGATGGATCTGTGGCTGTTGCTGAGTTACAGCCGTTGTTCCTCGGACGAGGTGCTGACACTGTGTAAACAGGGCGGACTGTCGGTGTTTGCTGAGCAACTGTGTGCGCTTGCCGCCGTCTGGTTTGGCGACGGTGAGCACACCGATATGACCCGCAAGGCCGAGCAGTTTATCTTAAACGGCGGGGCGTACGGCTCCCGCGAGCAGGGAAGTGCCGCCACGGCGGCGCGTTACGGCACGACAGGGGCGATATGGCGCAAGGTTTGGATGCCGTATGCGGACTTAAAGCAAGCGTATCCGCAGGTGGCGGACAAGCCCTATCTGACGCCGTATTATCAAGCGCACCGCGTCATCACGCGTCTGAAACAAGGGCGCGGCGCGAAAGCAATCGAGCGGCTTCGTGCCGTCAGCACACAGAGCGACGAGGCGGTAGCCGAAACGCGGGAGCTGTTATCACAACTCGGATTGTATGAGGTGAGCGAATGAATATTTTAGTGACCGGTGCAAACGGATTCGTCGGCAAACATCTTGTCGAAACCCTAAAGACCATCCGTGACGGCAACAATCGCACCCGCCCGTCGCTTGTTATTGACGACATTTTCCCATACGATATCGCGTCCACCCCCGCCGAACTGGACTCATACTGCAAGCGTGCGGATTTTGTATTCAACTTGGCGGGTGTCAATCGCCCGCAAAACGCGGAGGAATTTATGCAAGGCAATTGCGGCTTTGCTTCCACCTTGTTGGGCACGTTAAAGAAGCACCAAAACACCTGTCCCGTTATGTTGTCAAGTTCCATTCAGGCGACCTGCATCGGTCGGTACGACAGCGAGTACGGACGCTCCAAGCAAGCGGGGGAGGACCTGCTTTTTGCGTATGCTAAGGACACCGGCGCAAAGGTGCTGGTGTATCGTTTCCCCAACCTGTTCGGCAAATGGTGCCGTCCGAACTACAATTCCGCGGTCGCCACGTTCTGTCACAACATCGCCCACGATTTACCGATTACCGTCAACGATCCCGCCATCGAGCTGGAGCTGCTGTATATTGACGATCTCATCGAAGAAATGCTGGACGCGTTGGAGGGACACGAGCACCGTTGCACCTTTAATGGTATGGATACGATCTTGTGCGATGACGGCGCTTTCTGCGCAGCCCCCACCACGCATAAGGTCACTTTGGGCGAGATCGTCGCCTTATTGGAATCGTTCAAGGCACAGCCCGGGACGCTGATGATGCCCGCCATTCCGCACGATTCGTTCGCCAAAAAGCTGTATTCCACCTACCTGTCCTATCTGCCCAAAGAAAAAACCGCGTTCCCACTTCACATGAACGTGGATGAGCGCGGCAGTTTCACGGAGCTTTTAAAGACGGCGGAACACGGACAGGTCAGCGTGAACGTTTCCAAGCCCGGTATTACCAAGGGCCAGCACTGGCATCATACCAAATGGGAAGTCTTTATCGTCGTTTCGGGTCGCGGTCTTATC
>JAFYPN010000017.1 GCA_017547465.1 Clostridia bacterium
AAAAGACGCCATCGCGGTATTCCAGTGCAATGGACAAGCCATCGATCTTTGGTTCCACCACATACACAGGCTGTGCGATGTCTTCCCGCACACGCCGATCGAATTCGCGCACCTCGTCCAGCGAAAACACGTCCTGCAAGCTACCGAGCGGTACTTCATGTTCGACCGGTGTAAAGAGGCGGGAGAGCTCGCCATGTACGCGCTGGGTATACGAATCCGCCGTGATGAGCTGCGGGTACGCTTCCTCTAACCGACGCAACTCTTGCGTCAGCTTATCAAATTCGTCATCCTCAATTTCCGGCGCATCGTTGTCGTAATACAACCGGCTATGATAATCGATGGTTTTGCGCAGTTCCTCGATTCGCGCGCGTGCGCTTTCAAACTCCATGCCGCCCACATCCTTCACTATATAGTATAGCAAAACACATCAAATATTTCAATCACCTGCGCCGAAAATATCACGCACCGTTTCTCCGAAGTCCAATTGCATGACGGTTTGGGGTACGTCCCCCACCAACACCGTTTCACATACCAGAAACGCGGTTTGCAATTCGATACTCACCCGTTCCATCGGTAGGGTGGCGGTCATCATCACGGTCATATCCAACGAAATGCGGTGATTGGTCTGATTGATGCCCGCGTCCTGGAATTCACTCGACAAATTTGAGATCACGACTCCACTTGTGTGGATGTTAACCGACAAAAAAGGTCCGCGGCCTGTAAAAAAGCTGCCGCCGATTAAACTGCCAAGCGGAATCTTCGTCATCTGCACTTCACGCGCCGACAGCTCCTGCATCACGGCGTTGGTAGCGGCGGCTTTGAGGCGGTTGATCGCTGTCACATTCGCCTCGGTGGACAGCACGTGTCCCTCGGCATCCCGCTCAATGGTCACGAGATCGGTATACCCAAGCTCCTGATCTGAGAGCACCTTTTCCACACCGGTATGCACCGCCAGCATTGCACCGCGCCGCGCCGCCATGTAGCCATAACTTTGAATAAGCGGCCGCAAGCGACTGTCCAAGCCAGCAAAAGCGACCACCAGCAAAACCGATACGGAGATCAACGCTAATCCACGCGCCCCGTTTTTTCGGCGACCCATCCCCCGTCTCACCAAACCACCCCCAAAAAAATGACCTCATAAGCTATCCTATGAGGTCATACTTGTTCGGGTTATAATTTTTCGTCACGCGAAAGTAAAGCGTAGAACGCTTTGTAGGTCATATACACATCCTGCTTAGATACCACCTCAAAGGGTGCGTGCATAGACAGAACCGGCACACCGAGATCGACGGTGTTAACATCTAAATCGGCAATGTATTTGGCGACTGTTCCACCGCCGCCGAGATCCACCTTGCCAAGCTCGCCAATCTGCCATACGACGCCCGCTTGATCCATAATACGGCGGAAAAAGCCCATCAGTTCGGCAGACGCGTCACTGGTGCCGCTTTTCCCTCTGGCACCGGTGTATTTAGTAAGCACAACGCCTTGATTAAGTGCCGCGCAGTTGCGCGCCTCCACCGTGTCCGGGTATAACGGGTCGTAGGCGACATTGACATCCGCCGACAAGCACAGTGAACTACGGAACACATGTCGTGCCTTGGTGCCCAGCGCTTCCGCAATATCTTCAATAAAATATCGCAAATACGCGGATTGCATGCCGGTGTTGCCCGATGAACCGATCTCTTCCTTATCTGCCAAAATGGTAACAGCGGTATAGGTCGGATTCTCAAGTGCAAACGTCGCGGTCAGCGCAGTATAGGCGCACACACGGTCATCGTGACCGTAGGCACCAACCATGCTGCGGTCAAGACCCACATCCCGCGCGTGATAAGCAGGTACAGCCTCCAGCTCAGCGGACAGAAAATCGGCTTCACAGATACCGTATTTCTCGTTAAGCAGTTTTAGAATGTTCAGCTTCACCGCATCCGATCCCTCACTTTCGAGGAGCGGGCGCGAGCCAATGAGAATATTCATTTCCTCGCCATTGATAAATTCCGAGGCCGTCTTTTTCATCTGGTTAGCGCCGAGATGCGGCAACAGGTCCGTGATGCACAAAACCGGATCTTCCGCCGTTTCACCAATACACACGGTAACGCGTGAGCCGTCCTTGCGTACCACCACACCATGTAATGCCAGCGGGAGGGTCATCCACTGGTATTTCTTGATTCCACCGTAATAATGGGTATCCAAATATGCCAACGCGTGATCCTCATACAACGGATTGGGTTTTAGGTCCAAGCGCGGTGAATCCACATGTGCCGCAGCAATGGACACACCCTCCTCAAGCGGACGAGTGCCGATCACGGCGAGCAATAACGCCTTGCCGCGATTATCCACATACACCTTATCCCCCGCCTGGAGCGGTTTCGTATGATCGAACGGTACAAAGCCGTTCGCCTCGGCGAGCTTGATCGCTTCGCTGACCGCTTCCCGCTCGGTCTTGGCACGGTCTAAGAATGTCTTGTAGGCGTCACAATACTCATCCGCCTGTTTCAAATCGTCCTCGCCCAGCACGCGGAATGTGTTTTTAGGCTGATAACAAAGTTCCTCGCGCAGTACCTCGGTCGCCGTTTTTTCTGCCATAGTAATTTTCCTCCTATTCGATGCCATAAAGCATTTGATATCGTTCCCTCGCGCTGTGCACGCGTTTGACATAGTTTTCGGTTTCCTTAAACGGAATATGCATCAGTGTTTCACCATCCGCGGAATACCGCGTATCCTCCAACCATTTGGAAACCGTGCCGCTGCCCGCATTATACGCTGCGATCGCCGTATCACTGTGTGTGAACATATCGTGCAGCACATCCAGCACCTTTGCCCCGCATCGAATATTAATCTCCGGTTCAAAAATGCGCTCAGGCGGTTCGGGTTCCTCCGGGAATTTCGTCTGAATCCACTCATACGTTTCATCCATCAGTTGCATGAGTCCTTTGGCGCCCGCATGAGATACCGCATCTTCGCGAAAATGACTTTCGGTGTGAATCACCGCATAAATCAGCGACGGCGGTAGGTCGTATTCGTTTGCATAAGTCGATACGATCGACTCATATTTAAGCGGATATGCGGCTTTTAGATACGCCTTGTACGCACAGTGAAGCACGATCCCACCAATCGCGAGCATCATCAGCGACACCGTTACAATTACAGCTATTCTTTTGATTTTTCGTTTCATATAGCCAAGTCCTCAATCGTTGCACATACGGACAGCGCCGCCGCACGCAAGGCTTTCCGGTCACCGAGATTGTGTAGCAGAGCGGTGACACGCGTTTGGTAATGGTTGTCGGAGGGCTGTACGCTCATACGACGCGTCGCTTCTTCCTCGGTCAATCCGTCCCGCATCATAATCCGCGCTTTGCGAAGTTCCGGTGTAGACACCACCGCTACCGTGTAATCACAGATAGCATCCAGTCCCGCTTGCAGTAACAGCGGCGCATCGATGATCGCCACCCGTTTTCCGCTCTCGGCGGCTTTGCGCAATTCACGCTCGATTTCGCTTCGTACCGCCGGATGCACGATAGCATTAAGCGCGGCGGTTTCCACAGACGAGGAAAACGCCTTTTCAGCAAGCCGTTTGCGGTTAAGCGTACCATCGGTATTCAAAATATCCGATGAAAAATGCTCTGCCAACTGTTTGAGCGCAGGCTGACCGGGTTCAACAACGCGGCGGGATAGCACATCCGCATCGATCACAACCCAAGACGGACGCGCCGCCATCAGCCGTGCGACCTCGCTTTTTCCTGCACCGGTAGAGCCCGTTAACCCTACTGTGAACACCTTAGTCAAGCTCGATCACCTCAAATCCTGCCGCACGCAGCAGGCGATTGTATACGGCCAACCCGATCCCATCGGGGGACGGACACGCGGTATACGCTATCGTCGCGTGTTGCTCATCCAGTACGCGTAACGCCTCAAATAACCGCTGTGCCTGTGCCGTGTGATCCTCGCGCGTGCCGTAGGTCAAAAACGGCACCCGGAGGTCGTTTCCCTCTCCGTCAAAGCACAGCGCCATCACGCCCTCTGCCGTGTGTTCGTTGACATACGCGGTGTATGCGTCAGGCGAGCCCTTTACCAACACCACGCGGGCATTGGGAGCGTAATGCTTATATTTCATACCGGGGGACGATACCGTCGCCCCTGCCTGTAACTCGTGTGTGACAGCCTCGTCGACCTCGACGTTACCCACCACCTGTGTGAGCATTTCCACCGTGACCGCACCCGGACGCAGTACCCGCACGCAGTCACCGGTGACATCCACGACGGTGGATTCCACGCCCACCTCACAGGCGCCGCCATCCACCACTGCGGCGATGCGACCATCCATATCCTCGGCGACTCGCGCCGCCTCGGTGGGACTGGGAATGCCGGAACGGTTAGCGGAGGGGGCCGCTAGCGGGCAGGACAATTCGATGATGCGTCGGGCGATTGGGTGTGATGGCATCCGCACGGCTACCGTATCCAATCCAGCACTCACCTCATCCGGGATGCAGGAGGCTTTCTTGAAAATCATTGTCAACGGTCCCGGCCAGAATGCGCGAACAAGTGTCTGTGCCATCGGCGGCACGTCTGCCACCAGCTCGTTTAGCTGATCGCGGTGCGCGATATGCACGATGAGCGGATTGTCTGCCGGACGACCTTTGGCTTTGAAAATGTTCTTAACCGCCACGCCGTTCTTCGCATCCGCCGCGAGCCCATATACGGTTTCGGTCGGGATCGCGACCAACTCACCGTTTTTCAACAAGTCTGCGGCGAGCTTCAGATCCTCATCCCGATCCTTTAAATGCAACGTTTGCATAAGATGGCGCGACTCATTCGAGCCTTGTTTTAAAAAGGGCACTTTGCGCTTCATCCTTTGTTATAATACTCACGAATGCGACAGCATTCGCTGCGTTTTTGCCTCGGCTGAACCAACATTGCCTCTTTTTAAAATCTCCGACCGCAAAGCGAGGGGATTTCGAGGTGGTTTAAGTTCATTCGGGCGAAGCAAGGCCTACGCCTTGGGAGATCGAACGGGGTGAAAAGACCCGAAATCAGCCGCTTTGCGGCAGGTTCGAACGGGTCGTGTCACCTTACTATCCTTCTTGTAGTTTCTCCGCGCGGTCGGCTGTGATCAGTGCGTCGATGAGCTCGTCCAACGCGCCGTTCAACACCGCGTCTAATTTATACAGCGTCAACCCGATGCGATGATCGGTCACCCGTCCCTGCGGGAAGTTGTAGGTGCGGATACGCTCGCTGCGATCACCCGTTCCCACCTGTGAACGACGGTCCGCCGCGATCGCTGACTGTTGTTCTGCCTGCTTTTGTTCAAACAAACGCGCACGTAGCACCCGCATCGCTTTGTCCTTGTTTTTATACTGACTGCGCTCATCCTGACATTCTACGACCGTCCCGGTCGGGATATGTGTAATGCGGATCGCCGATTCCGTTTTGTTGATATGCTGACCACCTGCACCGCTGGAACGGTAGGTGTCGATTTGCAGATCGGCGGGATTGATCTCAAGCTCCACCTCTTCCGCTTCGGGGAGGACCGCTACCGTGACGGTGGAAGTGTGAATACGGCCACCTGCCTCGGTCTCGGGTACGCGTTGAACGCGGTGAACACCGCTTTCGAATTTCAGACGGCTGTACGCGCCGTGACCGGTCACCATAAAACTGATTTCCTTGTACCCGCCGAGTTCGGTTTCATTGGCACCCACCGTCTCGGTTTGGTAGCCGTTCGCAGTGGCATACAGCGTATACATTCGATATAGAGTGTTCGCAAACAGCGCCGATTCCTCACCGCCTGCGCCTGCACGGATCTCAACGATGACATTGCGGTCATCGTTTGGATCACGCGGCAACAATAAGAGTTTCAGTTCCTCTGCCAGGCGCTCCGCCGTGCGGCGGCTTTCCTGTAACTCGTCTTCCGCAAGCTCCCGTAATTCGCGGTCAACACCT
>JAFYPN010000018.1 GCA_017547465.1 Clostridia bacterium
AGTATATGAAATACGAAGAACTGGCCGAAGAGATCAACGCAAAGGTCAAGGAGTTGGCCAATACAGTCACCGTCAACAAAAGCGCGATCAACGCCGCTGATCCTAAAGATATGATTTGATGTTAAAAAGCCACAGAAATTTTCATTTCTGTGGCTTTTTTGCTTGACAAGCTCCATCGGGTGTGCTATACTCAAATGCGCAATGAGTTGCGGCTTTAGCTCATCTGGTAGAGCGCCACCTTGCCAAGGTGGAGGTAGCGAGTTCGAGCCTCGTAAGCCGCTCCAAACAAAAATCCGTTCACGAAAGTGGACGGATTTTTGTTTGGAGTACTCCTGTTTGTTTTTCATCATTCATTCTTTATAATAAAAGAACGGATTTTTAAATGAACAATGAAATCACTTATGCCGACGAATCATGAATAATTGTTGCGGCTTGGCCGCTTCTGTGTTATAATAATCCCAAAAGAGGTGATGAGAATATGAAAATCCGTCTTTTCGCACTGCTCACAGCCATCGCACTGCTGTTAACACTCAGTGCTTGTTCCGGCGATTCACCGGAAGCTACCGTTATCACAAAAGATCAGGTGAACAAACCGACCGTAACGACAACTACTACCACCCCAACCACCGTGGCAAGCGGCTCGTCGGATGCGGCACAAAACGATCAGACCTCTGCTTCGCAAACCGGCACCACGACGCTGCCGTCCATCGGAACCGAGGAGGGCAACAGCGAAACCGGTGATACGATCGCACAGTTTGCCGTCTCACTGATCGGTACACCTTTCAAGAACGGTGGAAACGGACCCGATGCGTTTGATAACCCCGGTTTCGTTATGTACTGTTACAAAAAGAGCGGCTATACCGTTCCCCGCAAAGCAACACAAATCATCAATTACGGTCTGGATGTGAATCCCGAAGAAATCCAGCCCGGTGACATTCTGGTGTTCTGTAACGAGATCGGAGAGGATGCCGGTTTTGTCGGCATTTATATCGGTAACAATCAGTTTGTCGCCTCCACCAATCCAAACTCCGGCACCAAAGTGCACAAACTGGACGCTTCCTATTGGTCACAGCGATTCTTATCGGCGCGTCGATTCCAATAAACCTACACAACAAGCGGCAGATCAATCTGCCGCTTGTTTCATTGTAATATCCATTCCAGACATTGCGTCTCCCACATTGGCACTCGCAATAAGACACGCAAACGCGCCGTCAACCACACAAACACGGTATCGTTTTCATCGTCAAGCGGCAACTCGTGCTGCAGCGTTACCGGCTCATAGGCTTCCCCGAACAGCCTGCGTCCACTACGCATACCGACAAGTACCAGGCCTCCCGCCGTTAACAATAAGCAAAACGTGATGGTAAAGGCGGATAACACCGTGGGCCATGTCCGCTTTTTCTTCATACATTCACATCTCCTTTAATGTTTGTACCAATCCTTTTCCCAGCAACTCGCCGGAGTAGCAAGCTTCTTCCAAAGTATTGACATCACTTCCGACCTCTACTAAGATCATCCCGTTGCAAAGCTGCTGATTGTACCGCGCACTGGCAAGTACCATCGGTCGCATCAAGCCCTCGTACTCCGCATGTAATGTCTGCTGCAAACGCGCGCCAAAAGACAAATTCTCCGCCGTGTGAGGGTTAGGAACCGACTTGGTGTTCATCATACCCACGATAATCATCATCTGCGCGGCTTTCTTACCACCTATCACAACGGTTGGCTTTACACGCGTGCCATCAGCTTGATAAATGGCGTCGCGATGAATGTCCAACACGACACTGATGGATGGGTATTGCGCCAGATACTTCTCGACTGCTTTTCGCGAATGGGTATAAGCGCCACTATATGGTTGGTCATGAATTTCAGTATCGTGAACCACCCCGATCCCTGCCTGGCGTAACTGCTGTGCAACACGTTCTCCCACCGCCACCATGTTTTTCGCGGCATCGTCGGTTCGACTTTGATCGTCGGGGTTGAAAAATCCGGCATCGTAACCGAGATAACATTCCGTAGTGTGAGTGTGAGTAATCAACACTTGTATATCAGCAGATGTTTTATCATAAGCGATATCCGGTGTGTGTGCAAGTGCCGCCGCGATATCCGCGGCGGTTTTGGTGTTGTTTTTAATGGCAACGCCTTGCACGAACTCTTTGCCGGCGGATAGCTGCTGTGTCAGCACGACCCCCGCACCTGCCTGCTTCTCCGGCACAGCGGTAGAGGGCATGGCGGCGACCGCCTGCATGATAACCTCACCCAATATCACATGCTGTTCGCTGAGCGCTCCGCCCGGCGCGGCCGCAGTCGGCTTTGTCACCCACCCACTGATAATCTCGGCACTTTCCCCCGGTTGCTGTAATCCCACCGACAGCAGTGCGGCGTGTTCCATCACCTGCGTAAAGGTGTCCGTGGGGATTGCCGTCACCGCCAAGCCCAAAAGTCCACATACCGCAGTCAGTACGATCACGGTTACAATGCGTTGTTTCATTCTACTCACCTATACTACCGTATGAGACCATTTACAAAGCTATGCTTAAAAGTTCAAGAGGCGAGTAGGTCGGCTGCAGAGCGGCGTGAATCGTCATCGCAAGCAAACGCGCCGCACGCGCGATCATCAGATCGATCTCCCGGGGTGTCACCATCATCTCGGTCCCCGTCGATACGGACTGTCCACCTGTGAGATCTCGGACGAGCGTACCCGCATCCACCACCGTGGGCACTCCCACTCCGATGACGGGGAGCTGCAGGATCTCGCGGTTAAGCGCTTTCCGATTATTTCCCACCCCTGACCCCGGTGAAATACCGGTATCCGAGAGCTGTACCGTACAGCCGAGTCTTGCCACGCTTCGCGCGGCCAACGCGTCCACAGCAATCACGGCGGCGGGCTTCACGACTCGGCAAACACCGATAACAATTTCGCTGCTTTCCATGCCCGTATTCCCCAACACATCCGGTTTGAGCACCACCGTCGACCGCAGATCATCAAGTCCTACACTGCGGGCGAACTCCCCCCGAATGTGACGTGTCGCGAGCACCATTGATGCGCATCGCGGCCCAAGCGCATCCGGTGTGATCGCCTCGTTGCCGAGCCCGACTACCAACACGCTACCGCTCTCGGGAAGAAGACGGCGTAATTGATCTCCGAGTACCACAGCTTTTTTCTCCAGCTCGTTTTCATCATCGGTCAATGGCGGCAGTGTTGCCGTGATATAGCGACCTGCGCTTTTACCAATGCTTACCGCCGCCTCCGGTGTCAGATCAAGAAAGCACAACTCCATTCCTTCAACATGCTGTTTTTTTACCGCCGCGTCAGTAGTGGCTTCCATTGCCAGATCGGTTCGAAATTGCATAGCTTTCAACTCCTACTCCTTATTATAAAAAGAAAAAAACGGAATATTCTGAAAAAAAGTATTGATTTTCCGTAAACTTCGTGTTATGATAAACCCTGCGTGATTTAGAGTAATTCTTTTTTGAGGAGGTGTGACAATGCCCAACATTAAATCCGCTAAGAAGCGCGTAAAGGTAATTGCTGCCAAAACCGCTCAGAACAAGGCCGCCCGTTCCGAACTGAAAACGGAAATAAAAAAGGCTAATGCCGCGATCGAGACCGGCGCTGACGATAAGGAACTCCTTGTCAAAACCGCTGTCAAGAAAATTGACCAGGCCGCTGCGAAGGGACTCCTGCACAAGAACACGGCTGCACGGAGAAAGTCCGCCCTCGCCAAAAAAGTTAACGGTTAATCGTTCAACAAGGATCAAACGCCCTGCGAACCATACAGTTCGCAGGGCGTTTTTTATGTTTATTTTTTTCGGGTAAGGGTCTTTTTCCACAATCCACCGCGTACTTGTTAAATAAGATGTTGTTTTTTCTGTTTTTTGGTTTTATTTTTCCACATTTCTTTTTTTATGTGTTGAATTTTTCAAATTTTCTTTAATTTTATGTTATTTTTTTTGGCTTTTGTTGGTTTTCCTATTGACTTTTATGTGGTTTTTCTGTACAATAGTGTCAGAATGAAATGTGGGAGGTTATCGTTATGTCCACTTTTTATACGCAAGACATTGCAAAAAGTCCGCGAATCCCGAAGCTTGTGGAGCATTTGTTTGAAAAAATGCCGGAGATCGAGCCGTACCGCGCGGTGCTGCTGACCGAATCGTATCAGCAAACGGAGGGAGAGCCGATCATTCTGCGGCGTGCGAAGGCGTTTGCACACATTCTGGCTCATATTCCGATCACCATCCGACCGTTGGAGCTTATCGTTGGCTCCAGCTCTAAGAATCCGCGCGGCGCGCAATTGTTCCCGGAATACTCGTACGAATGGTTGGAAGCAGAGTTTGAGACGCTCGCCACGCGTTCCGCTGACCCTTTCTACATTTCCGAAGAAACAAAAAACGCATTGCGCAAGGTGTTCCCCTATTGGAAAGGGAGGACCTCAAGCGAGCTGGCCACCTCTTACATGGTGCCGGAAACCATCACAGCGATCGAGCACAACATTTTCACCCCCGGCAACTACTTCTACAACGGTGTCGGTCACGTGACAGTGAATTACGGCAAGGTGCTAAAAATCGGCTACCGCGGCATTGCGGAAGAAGCGCGCGCAGCGCTCGCCGAGCTACACGTCACCGATGCCGATTACGCCAAACGCCACCACTTCCTCAACGCCGTGCTCATCACCTGTGACGCGGTAGAACTGTACGCTAACCGCTACGCGGAGCTGGCGCGCAAGCAAGTCGCCGCCTGCACGGACGATGTGCGCAAGGCTGAACTGCTGAAGATCGCAGAAAACTGCTCGCGCGTGCCGGCGCATGGTGCCTCCTCGTTCTACGAGGCGTGCCAGTCTTTCTGGTTCGTGCAAATGCTCATTCAGATTGAATCCAGCGGCCATTCCATTTCTCCTGGCCGTTTCGATCAATATATGTACCCGTATTTAAAAGCCGATCTTGACAAGGGCGTTATCTCCCGCGAGCAAGCACAGGAATACGTCGATTGCATCTGGGTCAAGCTCAACGATCTCGGCAAGGTTCGTGACCTGGCGTCTGCCGAGGGCTTCGCCGGCTACAGTATGTTCCAGAATCTTTGTGCCGGCGGCCAAGACAAGGACGGCAAGGACGCGACAAACGACATGTCGTATATGTGCATCAACGCAACCTTACACGTGTTGTTGCCGCAGCCGTCGTTCTCAGTTCGCGTGTGGAACGGCACACCACACGAATTTATGATCCGCGCTGCGGAGATCACTCGCACCGGCATCGGTCTGCCCGCATACTACAACGACGAGGTCATCGTCCCGGCCCTGCAAAATCGCGGACTGACGCTGCAGGATGCGTGCGACTATAACATCATCGGGTGTGTCGAACCACAGAAATCCGGCAAGACGGACGGTTGGCACGACGCCGCGTTCTTCAACATGTGCCGTCCTCTGGAACTGACCTTCTCCAACGGGTTGGATAAAGGTTTCCAGGTCGGCCCACAGACCGGCGATGTCGCCTCCATGAAAACGTTTGAC
>JAFYPN010000019.1 GCA_017547465.1 Clostridia bacterium
GAGGAGGTTGAACCATATATCCGCTCCTGCGGCTTGTACAAGACCAAGGCGCGCGATATTGTGGCGATGGCTCAACAGATACATGAGCGTTTTAACGGCGAGGTGCCGAGTACCATTGAAGAATTAACCTCCCTGCCCGGTGTGGGGCGTAAGACTGCCAACCTCATTTGCGGTGACATTTACGGTATGCCCGGCGCGGTCGTCACCGATACGCATTGCATCCGTATTGCAAACCGTTTGGGACTGTGTGATACCAAGGATCCGCGAAAGGTCGAGGATCAGCTGCGCAAACTACTGCCGCCGGAGGAAAGCAACGATTTCTGTCATCGGTTGGTTCTGTTTGGACGCGAAATCTGTGAGGCACGTTCTCCGAAATGCGACAGTTGCCCACTTTCAGAATATTGTAAAGGCAGGGTCAAGTGACCTTGCCTTTTTTGTTCAAACGTCGATATAACGGCAGTACCAACAAGCTCAGCCCGCCCCACAATGTGCTGTAAAGCAAACACACTTGCCCTTTCAGATTAGCGGGCATATTGCTGTAATCCCACACATTCAGTTTAAGTCGCAGATTGAACAAGCACCCGCTGACATATTCCACCGCTGTCACTGTTGCAGAACAGGCGGCACCAATCAATAGAACGCTGTGATTCTGCAAACGCGTACCGATTTTACCGATCAAATGAAAGCAGGTTCCACCCACCAAGAACATGGACCAATGGCTGTGTCCACGCCACAAGATCTCGATCAGATTGTACGCCGCACCACCGATACAAAACAACCGTATAAACTTACGCATACGCAACACCTCGTTTTCAGTGTTGCCCTGACATAAAAAAATACACCGTCAATCGGCGGTGTATTTTTATCGTTGTACATATTTCAGCGGATCCACCAAGACGCCGTTTTTGATCACCTCAAAATGCAGGTGTGGGCCGGTGGAGTAGCCGGTGTTACCAACCTTGGCAATATACTGACCTTGGGCGACTTTATCCCCTACCTTAACCTCTAACTTACTGCAATGTGCATAGCGGGTTTTAAAACCGTTCCCGTGGTCAATTAGGACATAATTACCCCAACTGCTGTGATATTCTGCCTCCATGACCGTTCCACCGTCTGAAGCAATGATCGGCTTACCGTTGGTACTGCCGTTTGCAATATCAATAGCGCCGTGCATCGAGCCCCAGCGATTAGCAAAATAGGAGGAGATCTGTTTGGTATACGGCAACGGCCAGATGAAAGTACCGGTTGCTTTACCGTCGCCAAGTTGGGTCGAATCACTATACTTCTGCGCGCCAATCAAGACCACACGATCAACAGCTGCTTGTATGACCTCCGTAGAAAGGACAGTCTCATACTTTTTGACACCGTTCACCAAGATCTCCTGCGCGTAAACACGTTGTTTGCCGTTCTTCCCCTTTTGCTGCACACTCTCATAACCAAGCGGCAACATGGTGGTTTCCTGATATACGGTTTTGTATGGGATCGTTTCGGTGTATTGGATATTCCGCATTGTTTTGACAGTCAAAGAGTGCAGGTAGGTAACCATCTGCTCAGCCGTCGTCAACGATGAAGAAGGATACAAGCCCTCCACAATCTCTGTCCGGGAAAAGAAATCCACACCGTCCACCTTATCTGTTTTATGTGCAGACAATACCGAACCCATCAACTCCTGTAAAATATCACGCGTTGGCAAAGCACCCCGAAACACGCTATCCACATATAGTCCTGCCGCCTGTGTCAATTCACCGCCGACCGCCTGCAAAATGCGGTCACTAACCTCTTGTTCCCCCAGTACTGAAGCATCCTTGAGCACCTCGATACGCATGTCAGGTGCCTGTTCAACAGTAAACGAGTCATCGGCGTTGATGACCGTGCCGCGCACGATGGTCGCCGCACCGGCATAGACACCCTCGTCGGCAATATAGCCGATCGGCGTTCCTTGGTATTCGAGTGCCAAAGCAAAACTGGCGCCGGTCCAATATTGCAAAGTGAAGACCAGAACAACCGTTGCCGACACAGGAAGCACCACATTGCCGAGTACGCGAACCACACCACGATGACGACGAACCGCAAGAATCGGCATTGCTAAAAGCTGCCGTACAGCGCGACCATGATCGGCAAGTGCCGTTTCAGAAACATGCGATTTCGCTGTATGATAATCCCTGAAAATACGATGGCATTCATCCCGTAATGAGCGAAAGTGCCGTACCAACAACCAGTCCAATGCGCGATGCAGGGTATAGGCGATCGGTACCCACAATAAGCGCGTGAAACGCACCAACGCTTTGAGGCACCGAATTGAGCGGACACCTACCACAAAGCACACCTTATAAGCGGTTTCCAACCACTGTTTTGTCGTTTGTTGATCCAACTCTTCGGCACCCCCTTTCACGTTTTGACAATTTATTGTAGCATATTTCGGCCAAAAAAGCAAATTACACAGGATAGATCAGTTGATCCACCGTCCAATCTCGTAAAATTTTTAACTGCCCGGCTGCGTATTCCCGTGCTTTTTCAAGATCGTGTTCCAGATAGTTTCCACATTCAATCTTGGTCGCACCGGGGATGTGTCCCGTAAAATCCGCGATAAAAGACAGCGTTTCCTGTGTGAGCAAAATCACTTCCTCGTGCGTCATACCGCAGGTCAGAAAATAAAAGCCGGTCCGACAACCCATCGGCCCAAAATAAATGATCTTTTCCTCGTAAGCACTACTACGCACATAAGTAGCAAACAGGTGTTCAATCGTATGCATTGCCGCTACCTCTAAAAACGGGGGCGTGTTGGGACGCACAAAACGCAGGTCGTAGGTAATCACGTTACCGTCGGTTCGGGAGATATACAAGCCCTCTGTGAGAGTATCGTGATTGATTTGAAAGCTTTTAATCTGTTTCATACAAACTCCTCCAAGCCGTGTTTTGCCAAACAGTCTTTCATATCCTTCGGCAGCGAACTGTGCAGCTGTACCCGCTCGCCGGTCAAGGGATGGGTAAATGCCATTTCGGCGCAGTGCAGCGCGTGACGTGGCAGTACGGTTTCATCGATGCCATACATGGTGTCCCCGGCAAGTGGAAATCCCAGCCACGACATATGCACACGAATCTGATGCGTTCTGCCGGTCTCCAACCATAAGCGCACCAACGTTATCTCACCGTCAGTAGTAAGCGCCTTGTAATGCGTGCGGCTTTCCTTACCGCCCTCGCCCACCTCACGGGTGATACAACAGCCATCCTTGACACGAATTGGCTGGTCAATGATTCCTTCACCCTCCAACTTGCCGAGTACAATCGCCAAATAGACTTTGTCAACCTTGTGCGCAAGTGCATACGCGACGTGGGAATTTTTTGCCGTTAACAGCAGGCCACTGGTGTTGCGATCCAACCGATTGGTTGGACGAAATGCGTGAGACTCCCCCCGCTTTGCGTAATACCCGACCACAGCGTTTGCCAAGGTAGGCTCCGGTTTAAACGCAGAGGGATGAACCGCCAGATACGGCGGCTTGTCCACCACGAGCAGCGAATCGTCCTCGTAAACGACGTTCAGCGGAAGATCCGCTTCTTCCACGCGAATGGCATCCTCCGGCAGCTTCAACACTAATTCCTCGCCTGCTTGAATGCGATCGATACTGCGACGCAGTTTTCCGTCTACCGTGATCCCGTTTTCCGTATGTTTAAGCCGCACGACCATACGCGAAGAAAAGCCGTGCTCTTTTCTCAAAAATGCCTGTACCGATTCGCCGTCGTATTCGGGCGGAACGGTAAACCTCAGTTCGCTCATAAGCACCTCCGATGCGGTTGTATTATAGCGGTTTTTAAGAAAAAATGCAAGTCGGGCAAAGAAAGGGTTGTTTTTTTACTAAAATCTGTTAAGATTATAGGTATATGTAAAAAGGGGGCCTTTTTAAATGGAAAACAAGAAATTCTACATCACCACGGCAATCGCCTATACCTCACGCAAACCGCATATCGGCAATGCGTACGATATCGTACTTGCGGATATGATCGCGCGGTATAAGCGAATGCAGGGCTACGATGTGCATTTTTTGACGGGCTCCGATGAACACGGACAAAAAATTCAGCAATATGCTGAGGAACAGGGCATCTCGCCGAAGGAGTATGTTGACGGTATCGCCGCACAGATCAAACAAGTCTGGGATAAGCTGAACACCTCCTACGATCGTTTTATCCGTACCACCGATGACGATCACGAAGCATCCGTACAAGCCATTTTTAAGAAACTGTACGAACAAGGCGATATCTATAAAGGTAAGTATGAAGGTAAATACTGCGTTCCCTGTGAATCGTTCTTTACTCCGTCGCAACTAAAAGACGGTAAATGTCCCGATTGTGGGCGTGAAGTCGTGGATGCGAGCGAGGAAGCATATTTCTTGCGCCTATCCAAGTATCAGGATCAGTTGCTCAAATACTACGAGGAAAATCCCGATTTTATCAAACCGGATTCCCGCCGCAACGAGATGATCAACAACTTCTTAAAACCCGGTCTGTCGGATCTGTGCGTATCGCGCACCTCGTTCACGTGGGGTATTCCGGTGTCATTCGACCCGAAACACGTCACCTACGTGTGGTTGGATGCGTTGTCCAACTACATCACCGGTGTCGGGTATCATCCCGACGGCAGCGGCGAGCTATACAACAAATATTGGCCTGCGGATCTGCACGTCATCGGTAAGGATATCGTACGTTTCCACACCATTTACTGGCCGATCATTCTGATGGCACTCGGTCTGCCGTTACCGAAGCAGGTGCTTGGACATCCGTGGCTCCTATCCGGCGAGGATAAGATGAGCAAATCCAAAGGGAACGTGTTGTATGCTGATGAACTCGCAGACAAATTCGGCACGGATGCGGTGCGGTATTATTTATTATCCGAAATTCCGTTCGCACAGGATGGCACCATCACCTATGAGAGTTTCTTAAACCTGTACAACGCCGACCTTGCCAACACGCTCGGCAACCTTGTCAACCGCAGCATTGCGATGACCAACAAGTATTTTGGCGGCACCGTGAAAGCAAACGGCGTTGTCGGCGGTGAGACCGACGGTGAACTACTGGAGGTTGCCACACAGACAGTACAGCGCTATACCGAACTCATGGACACCTATCACAACGCGGACGCGGCACAGGTCGTATTAACTCTCGCTAAACGTTGCAATAAGTATATTGACGAAACCACTCCGTGGGTATTGGCGAAAAACGAAGACGATCGCGACCGTTTGGAAACCGTGCTGTATAATCTGCTCGAATGCATCCGCATTTTGGCTACCTGCCTGCGTCCGTTCTTGCCGGAAACAGTGGAGAAGATCGCCGCACAGATGAACATAACCGCCCTAGAGCTCGACACGCTGACCTTCGGCGCGGTAACGTCGTATACGGTCGGCACGCCCGAGCCGTTGTTTGCTCGCATTGACGTGGAAAAAGCATTGGCGGAGATTGCCGCCGAACAGGAAGCCAAAGCGGTTGCCGAAGAGGTCACAGAAAACGTGGCGTTCCTGCCGCAGATCACCATTGATGAATTTGTGAAAGTTGACCTGCGTGTGGCAAAGATCGTTGACTGTGAGCCGATCAAGAAATCAAAGAAACTGTTAAAATTGACACTGGACGACGGCAGCGGCACACCGCGCACCGTGGCATCCGGTATTGCTCTGTGGTACACTCCCGAGGAATTGAAAGGTCGTTCCATCATTTTGGTGGCAAACCTCAAGCCCGCTACGCTTTGCGGCGTGGAAAGCTGCGGTATGATTCTTGCCGCCGACGACGGTGATGCCGCCAAGGTTATTTTTGTGGACGGTCTGAAACCCGGTGTACAAATTCACTAATCACGAACAGGGCGCATTTTCGCCCTGTTTTTATGAGGTACACGATGCGTATTTTTGATTCACACGCACATTATTTGGACAACGCATTTGACGAAGACCGCGATGCCCTGCTTAAGCACCTCTTTTCAACCGACGTCTGCGGAATCATTGAGGCGGCAACCACAGCAGAGGCCTCTCAAAAAGCAGTTGCTCTAGCCCAGCGTTATGACAACTTATACGCCACGGTCGGTATTCATCCCGAAGAAGCCGCGACCGCTTCCGACAGTGATTTGGATATTCTCCGTCGGTTAGCGATGAATGATAAGGTGGTAGCCATCGGCGAGATCGGGCTGGATTACCATTACGAGGAATACTGTCCCTGCGACGTACAGAAGATCTGGTTTCGTCGGCAATTAGAACTTGCCAAGTCGTTGAATCTGCCCGTTGTCATCCACGACCGCGAAGCACACGAAGATACGCTCGCTATACTGAAAGAATATCGTTTACCCGGTGTTCTTCATTGTTTTTCCGGCAGCGTTGAAATGGCAAAAGAGGTTCTGAAACTCGGCATGTATATCGGTATCGGCGGCGTGGTAACATTTAAGAATGCCCGTAAGTTAGTGGAAGTTGCGGCTATGATACCTGAGGATCGGTTGTTACTCGAAACCGATGCACCGTACTTGGCGCCGGTTCCCCATCGCGGACATCGTTGTGATTCGTCCTTGATTGCGTATACCGCGGCAACTATCGCCGAAATCCGCGGTGTTACAACCGACGAAGTTCTCTCCTTGGGTAAGGATAACGCGACACGTCTTTACAACATTGAGAATTTAGCTCAATAAAAATTTTTTAACCCCCTTGACAGGCGTCAGGGGGTTTGCTATACTCAAGGTGTACTATCTGACATAGTACACCTATCTCAGGTAATCATTCCCCGAAAGGAGGAGAGGTATGTTCCGGATCGATCCCCTGTCACGGCAGCCTGTGTATGAGCAATTAATTGAGCAACTGGAAAAGCTGGTACTGACCGGTCTGTTACCCGCGGACTCTCAGTTGCCTTCTGTGCGCAGCTTGTCACTGGAGCTGTCCATCAACCCCAATACGATCCAAAAGGCCTATTCCGATCTGGATGTGCGCGGCATTATCTATTCCGTTCCCGGTATCGGCTGCTTTGTGGCCAAAAACGCAGCCGAGATCTTGCAAGCACATATGCGGCGGAAGTTGGATCAATTGCGGCAATTAGCAGATGATCTGGCGCTTGCCGGTATCCCCGAGGAAGAACTCATCGATTCTATTCATACTGTTTATCAAGAAAGAGGTGTACATTTATGATCCAGGCGCAAAACCTGACGAAGAAATTTGGCGATTTCGTCGCACTGGATAGCATCACTTGCACCATTCCCGAGGGGTGTGTGTACGGTATGGTCGGCTCCAACGGTGCCGGCAAATCCACCTTTTTACGCGCCATCACCGGTGTGTACCGTCCGGATGCCGGCAAGGTACGGATTGACGGTCAACCGATCTATGAAAACCCCGCCAAAAAGCGTGAGATCGCATACGTGCCGGACGGCTTGTTTTTCCTTGCCGGCTCGTCTATGAACCGTATGGCCGATTTGTACGCGGCAGTCCATCCCGATTTTGACAGAGCGCGGTTCCAAAAACTCACGAAAACCTTTAATTTGGATCCGAAGAAAGCCATCAATACGTTTTCGAAAGGTATGAAGCGGCAGGCGGCGACCATTTTGGCGCTCTCCACCCGCCCGCAGTACATTTTCTTTGACGAGACCTTTGACGGTCTTGACCCCATTATGCGCAACGTCGTAAAAAATCTGATCTGCGAGGATGTGTTGGAACGCGGTGCAACCGCCATCATCACGTCCCATTCCCTGCGCGAATTGGAGGATACTTGCGATCAGCTGGCACTGCTTCACAAGGGTGGTCTGGTGCTGGAAAGCGATATCGGGAATTTGAAGACCTCGCTGTTTAAGGTACAGATCGCGTTCAACCACGAGTTTGGCAAAGAAGATCTCGCCGGTTTGAACATTTTGAATTTTGTCAAGCGCGGATCGGTTGCCAATCTGATCGTACGCGGCGACCGCGAGGAAACCGTGACGCAGTTATCCGATCTCTCCCCTGTGCTGCTGGATGTGCTCCCGCTGTCGCTGGAAGAGGTCTTTACCTACGAAATGGAAGCGCTCGGCTATACAGCCGGCGATATGCTGGAGGTGTAAACTATGAAAAAAAGAATCTTCAGCCCGCTACTGTATTTTGACGGCATCAAGCAGTTACGAATCATCGGTGTACTTTCCACAATCGCCATCGCGCTGATTGGGCTTATTTCACCGGTTATGCGGTATTTGAATACGCTGGATTCCGTCTTTACGGAGTATACGGTTGCCACCGTGAATTACTTTGAAATGAACCCGCTCATCTTGCTGATGTTCTGTGCGGTGGCACCGCTGATGGCATTGTACCTGTTCTCCTTTTTGAACAAGCGGGAATCCAGTGATTTTTATCACGCGATTCCCGAAACGCGGCAATGCTTATTTACAAGCTTGTTTGCGGCGATTATAACCTGGCTGTTGTTTATCATCGTTTTCACGACGGTCGTTATCACCTTTGCCTACGCCATTTTGCCGCAACTGTATACCGTCAATTACAGCAGCGTGTTCCTAACCTGCTTTAATGCGTTTGCCGGCTCACTGCTCATCGCGGCAAGCGTTATAATCGCGATGACCGTCACCGGTACGGTGTTCAGCAACGTTCTGGTATCGCTCTTGCTGATCTTCCTGCCGCGGTTATTGATCCTGCTTGCCGTTATGGGAGTCAGCGATGCGTTCCCACTCGTGAACGGTCTCCCCTTTGCCTCTGTGTTGAGTTACGAATACAACGTGCCGGTGGGTTTTGTGTTCGGTCTGATATTCAGCGATTACGATATCGCGCTCACCTCCCTGTCCAGCGGTATTTACACACTGATCGTCGGCTTAATTTACAGCGGCATTGCATTGCTTTTATTTGTGCGCCGCAGCAGTGAAACAGCTGGGCAATCCGCGCCCAACCGCACTTTACAGGCGGTCTACCGCCTGCTGATCGGTGCGGTACTCACCTCCATTGCGATGTACGGATTATTCGACACACTGGCATCTAAAGATAGCCTCGACGCTGAATTCCTCGGCACTGTCGTGATCTTGCTTGTCATCTCACTGGTGCTGATGTTGGCGTTTGAGGTTATCACCAACCGACGCTTCAAGGGGATTATGAAATGTGCCGCCACCAGCATCGTGGCACTTCTTGTATTCGGCGGCGTGTATCTCGGCGGTATGTACGGGTTATATCACGTCGCGGCTTCCTACTCACCCGGAGCGGACGAGATACAGTCGGTTAGCGTCTTGGCAAGCACTCGTTTTTACGGCAACGCTGATTACTTCGAAAGCAAAATTTCCGAGATCGAGCTAACCGATGATACCGCGAAGACGATCGTTGCGAAACAGCTCAAGTATTCTCTGGACTTGTTGGAAACCTCACGCGATCGGTTTTATCGAAGTAACCTCACGCAGGTTTCGGTCGCGATCAAAAGCAGTAGCACTACCCATCTGCGCAACATTCTGATGAGTGAAGAAGATCAAGCGGCTATGTACAGTGCGGTATACGATACCGAAGCGTTCCGTAAGGTGTATATGGATCTGCCGGAAAGCGTCGCACGTGTATACACAAGCCATAACGGATATAGCAAGAGTGTTAAAGAGGATGTCTTATATCAGACGTTGCGAGCAGAAGTCACCGAGATTGGCTTTGAAAAATGGTATGCTTTGTTAAGCAACACCTCCGAGGAGGATTTCTACAAAGTCAATCCCTCGGCAGGCAGCGTATTGGGATATTTGGAATGTAACCTGTATGAGGGAACAAAGTGGTATAATATGATTATCCCCATGGATATTGCGGTACTGCCGAAAACAACGCAAGCTTTTCTCTCATCCGATACAGAAGCGGCATCCGAAAGCACCAAATTGTTACAGTTGCTTCGCGAGGGAACACAGCTCGATAAGCAGGACAGCCTGTGGATCGGTTGCTACAACTTCCCCGGTGATACCCCCTACAGTAACGTACAGCTGGATGAGGATGTCCCCAAATACCTGTCCGACATTCAAGGCTTGGCCAATTCACTCACCGCTAACACCGTCCCCGACGTCACCAAACCGTTTTACTGCATATCGTTTGATGATTGCACCAAGGTATACGAAGATGGTGGTAAAGGTTACTGGCACGAATACGAGTCATATGTTTGCTATTATCCAGGCGATGAGCTGCCGGAGTGGTTACTGACATTGTACAAGGAACAAGCATTTGTAACGCAATATTAACATGTTTTATAAACGCCGCTCACCGTAAAAATGGTGGGCGGCGTTTCCTGTCGAAGGGCTTGACTTGATTTTTTAGCAAAAATTGGTTATAATGACAGTACCAATTGAAGAAAGGATGCTGTTATGAGCGTTTCTGAGTACTATGAACGTTGGTTGACCGACGCTACCGAGGATCCCGATCTTGGCAACGAGTTGCGCCGCATTGCTGACGACAAAGATGAAATTCACGAGCGGTTTTATCGCGAACTGGAATTCGGAACGGCGGGGCTTCGCGGTGTGATCGGAGCGGGTACCAATCGTATGAACATTTATACGGTACGCAAAGCGACACAGGGACTTGCAGACTACCTAAATTCCCGATACCCCGCCCCCTGTGTGGTGATCTGCTACGATTCACGTATCAAGTCCGATCTGTTTGCCAAAGAAGCGGCGCGCGTGCTTGCGGGAAACGGCGTTTCGGTGCATCTGTTTGCGGAATTGGCACCGGTACCGGTCCTGTCCTTTGCGGTCAAGCATCTCGCTTGTCAGGCAGGGATTATGGTCACAGCAAGTCACAACCCCGCCAAATATAATGGGTATAAGTGCTATGGCCCCGAAGGCTATCAGATGACCGACGAGGATGCTGATACCGTAACCGAGTGCATCAAAAAGCTGGATCTGTTCACGGATATCCGACTTGCGGATTTTGATGCCGCTGTAGAGGACGGGCGAATCACCATGGTTGGTGATGATGTGGTGGACACCTTCTTATCCTGCGTCGCGGCACAGCAGGTCAATCCCGGTATCTGTGCGCAGAGTGATCTCAAAGTTATTTATACACCGCTTAACGGTGCAGGCAACAAACCGGTGCGCAAAATTTTGGAACGGATCGGTTTATCGCAGGTGACGGTCGTTGCGGAACAAGAGCTGCCGGACGGCAACTTCCCCACTGCGCCATTCCCGAACCCCGAGTTGCGGCAACCATTTGAGTTAGCATTAAAGCTCGCCGAAACGGTCGAACCGGATGTGTTGCTCGCTACCGACCCCGACTGTGACCGCGTGGGCATCGCGGTACGTCAAAACGGTGAGTATGTACTGCTCACCGGCAACGAAACCGGTTGTCTGCTTTTACATTATATTCTTTCCTGCCGTGCCGAACAAGGTACGTTGTCGACAGATCCGGTGGTGATCAAAACCATTGTAACATCCGATCTGGCAACCCGTATTGCCGAGAAATTCGGTTGTGAGATGCGTAACGTACTGACCGGCTTCAAGTACATCGGTGAACAGATCGTGGAAATGGAGCAGGCGGGTACGCCCGACCGGTTCCAGTTCGGTTTTGAGGAAAGCTACGGATGTCTTGCCGGTACCCACGCCAGGGATAAGGATGCGGTGGTCGCATCCATGCTCATCTGCGAAATGGCCGCCTATTACAAAGGAAAAGGCCTCACCTTGCTCGATATTCTACAACTGCTGTATCACGAGCACGGAGCGTATCGTCATTTGTTGGTAAACGTACAGTTTGAGGGTGCCAAGGGTATGGCGGCAATGGACAGTATTATGCAGAAGTTGCGTTCCAACCCACCCAAAGAGCTCGGTGGATTGAAGGTGCTCGCGACGGCGGATTATCTAAGTGCAGAGCGTAAAACGATGGACGGCACGGTCGACATTCTACATCTCCCCCGCGCCAATGTTTTGGTGTTTGAACTTGAAAATCACGCAAGCGTGATCGTGCGCCCCTCGGGTACTGAGCCGAAGATCAAAGGCTACGTCACCGCAACCGGTATCACACCCGAGGACGCGGACGTGGTTGCAGACAAACTGCGTAAAGTGGTGGAAAAACTTCTAAAAGCATAACCTAACAGCAAAAGCGGCAGAGGATCATTCCTCTGCCGCTTTTGCATTACGATGTAAAATTAAGAAAAGAAACATCATGAACGGAAACACCATCGCTACCATCAAACCTGCTTTGATACCGTACGGTGTCAGATCAGCAACCGCTCCCGCGATCCACGGACCGAGCGAACAGCCGAGATCACCGCCGAGTGCCAGTAATCCAAACAAGGCGGTACCGCCTGTCGGAAATTTTGCCGCTGCCTCACTAAGCGTGCCGGGCCACATCAGACTGACCGACAAGCCGCACAGAGCACAACCGATTAACGCAAGCAGCGGGAACGCAGCAAATACCGCGAGTGTATAACATACCACAGATGCCAGACTGCATCCGATCAGCAAGGGGGGAAGCGACATGCCGTCACCGTATTTGCCATACCAAAAACGACCGATCAGCATACAAGCGGCAAATAGGCAGGGACCTAACAAATCACCGAACAATTTGTCAACACCAAGAGCTTTTTCCGCAAACAAGGATGCCCATTGCCCCATTGTCTGTTCAGAAGCACCGGCACACACCATCATCACCAGCATCAGCCAAAACTGTGGCGTTTTCAACAGAGTCAAAACCGGTGCGCGCTCGCCCGATTTCAAGATCGGCGGGAACGGCGCACGCAAACTACGAAGGAGATTGACAACAGGCACAATCGCCCATGCCACAAAGATCCACCACCAACTACCGTCACCAAATACAGCAATCGCCGCCGTTGTTAGCACAACGGTTAACACCTGTCCCAACGGATAAAACGCGTGAATCATGGTCATAGAGGTCGCTTTATTTTCGGATGGAAACGCCTCAACGGTTGGGC
>JAFYPN010000020.1 GCA_017547465.1 Clostridia bacterium
ATACCGAGCTGCAGTAAACAATCCTCTCTCGGTTTTCGACCGAGAGAGGATTGTTTATATCACCGAAAATCCGGCTTCTGCCAATGCCTGTGTCAGCGTCGGCACGGTGGTCTTTGTCGGTAAAAACGTCACGTCCGCCACCGCACGGCGTCGATCCACCGACACCGACCGTACCCCGTTGATGCTTTTCAGAACCTGCACCGCCGCCTTTTGCGTGGCGGCATCGTGTACACCGGACAACTGCATCGTAATGGATTCTGCTTTCATATCCTATCCCCTAATACTCGGAATAGCCGTACCCTTCCAAAGCGGCGTCCTCATACTGCACGAAGCGGGTACCGTATCCCGTGATGATCAGGCACACGATGGTCACGGCAAGCACCGCACAAAGTAGCCGTGCCGTCCACCTGTGTGCGGGTACGGCATCGCGCAGACCGGCGCTAAGCACCGCACACCGCACAAAGCACGCGATCGCGGCGACGTCCAGGATCACTAACTGCGCATTCGCCGCCGCATACCCTGTCGCGTCGAACGCGCCCGTCATGCCGCCGAACAGCAGAAACAGGATCAAAAACGCGATCAGCAGCGCCCCGCCGAGTAGGGACAAAAACAGCGCATCGGCTGTCAGATGCTTGCGCAGAGATATCCCGACACCGAGCAGTATCACGCCGGCCAAAAAGATCACGCGCTGTGCCTGAAAATAGGATACATCGATCTGATCCGTTTTATGCATCCCGCCATGATATACCAAAATAAATAGTAAAAATCCCAACGTCATGGCGGCATACACAAGCACCTTGACAAACTGCTTGCTCATACGCGATGCCATTTCATGCCCTGCGGTGTATCCTCCACCACAACACCCATCGCTTTCAGCTCATCGCGGATGCGATCCGACTCTGCCCAATTTTTCTCGGCACGCGCCGCACGGCGTTGCTCCACCAACGCTTCGATGTCCGTGTCGTCGGTATCGTCCCCGCGGTTGTACAGCAATCCCAACACATCGGTCAGCTCCCGGAACAACGAAAGTGCCGCCCTGCAGCTCCCCTCGGTGGGCTGACCGCCGGCGATCATCACATTGCAATCCCTGACCAACTCAAACACGGCGGAAATGCCGTCCGCGGTGTTCAGATCGTCGTCCATCGCTTCTATGAACTGCTCCCGCCGTTTGTCGCAGAAGCGAAGCACCGCCTCATCCGCCTCGCCTGCAGGTGCATGTTTAAGCGCAAATTCCAGACCGTTTAAGCAGTTATACAACCGCTCGAGCGCCGCCTTCGCCTGCTCAATACTCTCGTTGTTGTAGTTGATGGGACTGCGATAGGACGACGAGATCAGGAAAAAGCGGATCGGCTCATAGCCGAACTTCTCCGCGACGTCGCGCACCGTGAAGAAGTTGCCGAGCGATTTTGACATCTTTTTGTTATCCACGTTGATATAGCCGTTATGCATCCAGTACCGCGCAAACGGTGCCCCGTTGCAGCACTCGCTCTGCGCGACCTCGTTTTCATGGTGCGGGAAGATCAGATCCTGACCGCCGCAATGGATATCAATAGACTCGCCGAGATAGCGGCGCGCCATGGCGGAACATTCAATGTGCCAGCCGGGACGACCCTCGCTCCACGGCGATTCCCAAGATGGCTCGCCCGGCTTCGCCGCTTTCCACAGCGCAAAGTCCAGAGCATCCTCCTTCTCCTCACCGATACCGATACGCGCGCCGGATTCCAGATCGTCAATGGGCTGATGCGACAGCTTGCCGTAGCCCTCATCCTTGCGGGTGCGGAAATACACGTCGCCGTTTGCCGCCTTGTAGGCATAGCCTTTTCCTTCCAGCGTGCGGATGATGTCCAGGATCTCGTTCATGTTTTCGGTCGCACGCGGATGCACCGTCGCCTCACGCACACCGAGTCCCTTCGCATCCTTCCAAAACTCCTCGATATACCGCTCCGCGATGACGTCGTAGGTCACGCCCTCCTCGTTGGCACGGCGGATAATCTTATCGTCAATGTCGGTAAAGTTCTGCACGAATTTGACGGTATATCCCCGCCATTCCAGATACCGCCGCAGCACGTCGAATACGCAAAGCGGACGCGCGTTGCCGATGTGAATGTAGTTGTACACGGTCGGGCCGCACGCGTAGATGCGCACCACACCGGGTTCGATCGTGACGAGCTCTTCCTTTGCTCTCGCCATGGTATTGTAAACTTTCATCGTTGTGTCCCTCCGTTTTGAATTAACTCGTCAATGCGCTGCTCCAAGCGCTGAATTTCCTGCGCCACCGGATCGGGAATGTGCACCTGATCCAGCTCCTGCACCTTTTCGCCATGCCGCCGTACCACACGCGCCGGCACGCCGACAGCCGTGGAATCCGACGGAATATCCTGCAGCACCACGGCACCCGCCGCAATGCGTACGTGATCACCGATTTCGATGGGACCCAGCACCTTGGCACCCGCCCCCACCATCACGTGATTGCCGAGCGTGGGATGTCGTTTGCCCTTGTCCTTACCGGTACCGCCCAGCGTGACGCCTTGATACAACGTGCAATCGTCACCGATCACGGTCGTCTCACCGATGACGACCCCCGTACCGTGGTCAATGAATAAGCGCCGCCCGAGCGTTGCCGCGGGGTGGATCTCAATACCGGTACGGCGCACCGTATGCTGTGAGATCACCCGCGCCCAAAATTTAAGACCGTGCCGATAGCACCAATTGGCACGCCGATGCGCACGCACCGCTTTGAGGCCGTTATATAATAATAAAATTTCCAGCGTCGACCGCGCGGCAGGGTCTTTTTCCCGCACAACGGCGATATCCTCTCTCAGCCGCTTAAACATACCAACAATCCTCCTAAAAAACAAAAAACCTTCGCCGCGATAATTCGCGACGAAGGTGCCTGGCACGGTTCCACTTCGTGTTTCACTCGAAAGCCGATAACGGCGGCTTACCGGACAAGGATACTGAGGACTCCCGTTCCCCTTGCCTGCTCACGGGTGCATGTTCGCCGCCGCCCTGTTAAGGATGCTTTCAGCCGATGACATCCTCTCTCTGACACAGTGCCGCGCGGGTACTTTTCCCGCTCAACGCAGTTCGATAGTTATAGTATAGCAGATTTTTTTTAAATGTCCACTATTATTTTTCTTCTTTAAAAAAGCGCCGATTTGCCCACACGTATTCCACGCCGGATGCCGCCGTCAGCACGACCGAGATCCCGATAAACACCTCGCCAACAATCAGCGGGACGGAAAACACCGCCTGCGGCAACGCGAAAGCCGACAAAATGCCACCCTGCCAGGTGGAGAATTCGAGTGCGGTCAGCGTGTAGATAATCGCAATACATTGCGCCACCGTCTTGGCCTTTCCCCACATGCTCGCGGCGATCACCGTACCGTCTTTGGCGGCAAGCAACCGCACCGAGGTCACCATGAACTCGCGCGTCAGCACGATCATCAGTGCCCATACGTTCATCTGTCCGGTCACCATGAATACCAAAAATGCGGCAGTGGTCAGCATCTTATCTGCCAGCGGATCCAAAAACTTGCCGAGATTGGTAATGAGGTTTCGTGCACGCGCGATCTTGCCGTCGAACATATCGGTCAGTGCGGCGGCAATAAACACCACCAGCGCCACCGCGTAGTGGAACGGAAAGTCCCACACCGCAAACAGCAAAAACAGAGGCGCCAAAATAATGCGCGCTACGGTTAATTTGTTCGGTAAATTCATATCCGTTCCCCCACAAGATCCCACTCCATATAGTCGGTGATCTTCACCTGTACGATATCACCGGGCGCTACCCGCTCCCGCGTCGTGAAAAAGACTTTTCCGTCGATATCCGGCGCATCCCCATAGGTGCGACCGAACCAACACTCCGCGTACCGATCAAACGACTCAACCAGTACCTCTACCGTCCGGCCGAGCTGCGCCTCCTGATACGCTTCGGACATGCGCGTCTGCAGCTCCATCACGATATCACGCCGTTGTTCACGCACCTTATCAGGCACCTGCGGCTGCATCGTGGCGGCAACCGTGCCCTCCTCGGCCGAGAAAGCAAAGCAACCGAGCCGTTCAAAACGGACCTCTTTGATAAACTCACACAGGTCTTCAAAATCCTCTTCGGTTTCGTTCGGGAAGCCGGTCATCACGGTGGTGCGAAGCACCACATCCGGCACGCGCTCGCGAATGTGCGCCATCAGCGCCGTCAAGCTCGCGCGGTCACCGGGGCGATTCATCGCTTTCAGTACCCGCCCGCTCGCGTGCTGGATCGGAATGTCCAAATACTTCGCGACCTTCTCCTCGGTTGCCATCACGTCCAACAACTCATCGGTGATATGCTCGGGATAGCAGTACAACAAACGGATCCAGTGCAGTCCCTCGATCTCGCACAAACGATTCAGCAGTTGCGGAAGCTTGGATACGCCGTCGGTTTCCGCCCCGTACAGCGTGGTATCCTGCGCAACAAGCACCAGTTCTTTCACACCGTTTTCGACAAGCTTGTGTGCTTCTTCGACGATCGTGTCCATGTCACGGCTGCGCAACCGCCCGCGGATATGCGGGATCGCACAGTAGGTGCAGCAGTTGTTGCAACCGTCTCCGATACGCAAATAGGCAAAGAAGTCGGGGGTGGTCTGCAACCGCTCGCCGTCCAAGTTCCAACACGAAAGGTCGGGGAATCGTGCCACCGTTTCGTCCTTCAACACCTCGCGCACGACTTCCACGATATCGTCGTTCGCACCAAGACCCAACACCGCGTCACATTCCGGCAGTTCGCGGCACAGCTCGTCCTTATACCGCTGTGCCAAACAACCCGTCACCACGATTTTCTTAATCTGCCCCTCTTGTTTGAGCTGGGCAAACTCCAAAATATTCTCGATTGCTTCCCGTTTGGCATCCTCAATAAACCCACAGGTGTTGACGATCACCACGTCCGCCAGACCGCTTTCCGTCGTCAGCCGGAAGCCCGCTTCCCGCAGCTTTGCCAGCATCAGCTCCGCATCCATCTGGTTCTTGGGGCAGCCAAGCGATACCATTCCCACTTTGCTCATGTATTCTCCTCCATCCACCGACGCATCGCGCGGCGGATATCCTCACCGGCAAAGCCGTACCGCGCCATTGCCGCGGCGATCCGCTCTGCCTCGTGTTGCTCTTTCGGAATAGTATAGCGCTTTCTTATCAAAAATTCAAGTGCCAGATCCGCGTCCTCGGCGTCGAGCATCGCCACAGCCTCCTCCGCCATCGCGCGGGTGATGCCCTTTTCAATCAGCTTTTGCACGATGCGCCGCCTCGGATACTGCCGCTCTGTACAGTACCGCACCGCCAACCGCTCCGCATACGCGGCATCGTTGACGTAGCCAAGTTCCTCCATCCGCGCCGCGGTTTTCTGCGCCAGCTCTTTGTTCTCCGCCACATATCGACCCTTTTCACGGCACAGCTTTTGCTCCAGCTCACGGCGGGAAAAATCGCGTTTAGACAGCAAATACACCGCCCTGCTTTGCGCACGGCGGTGATCGGATACTCGCATCAACTCAACGAGTTGTTCGTCTGACAGGGAGGCGTGCACCGAATAGGCAGACTCCTCCCATGTTTTTTTATCAATTAAAATCTCCTCGCCCGTGTCGATCAGTAGCTTCACACGGCTCTGACGCGCGGGACGGACCTCGACAACGATCATTCGTCGTCCACCGAAATATCAATGGCGGAACGCGCGGTACCCGCCGTATACTGCGCCGCGGCCTGGATCGGGATCTCCACCACAGGGGCGGCAGGTATCGGCTCGGCAGCATCGCCCGCCTTGCCGCCGGCAATGGCCTCCATCACCTTCTGCTCGATATCGGCGCTTAAAGCGGGGTTCGCGACCAACAGCTCCTTGATGTTATCACGGCCCTGCCCCAAACGCTCCTCCTTGTAGGAGAACCAAGAACCGGATTTCTGAATGATGTCCAGCTTAATGGCAAGATCCAACAGCTCACCCATACGCGAAATGCCCTTGCCGTACAACACGTCAAACTCCGCCTCTTTGAACGGCGGGGCAACCTTGTTTTTGACAACGCGCACACGGGTATGCGAGCCGATCGGCTCACCACCCACCTTAAGCGTTTCAGTGCGGCGCACATCCAGACGGACCGACGCGTAATATTTCAGCGCGTTACCGCCCGCGGTCACCTCGGGATTTCCGTACATCACACCGACCTTCATGCGCAACTGGTTGATAAAGATCGCCACACAGCCGGCCTTACCCACCGCCGCGGCAAGCTTACGCATCGCCTGCGACATGAGCCTCGCCTGCAAGCCGACGTGCGCATCGCCCATTTCGCCCTCGATCTCCTGTCGCGGCACGAGTGCGGCGACCGAGTCAATAACCACCATGTCGATCGCACCCGAACGGATCAAGGCTTCCGCGATCTCGAGCGCCTGCTCGCCGGTATCCGGTTGGGACACAAGCAACGAATCCACGTCCACGCCCAGCGCTTTGGCATACACCGGATCCAGCGCGTGCTCCACGTCAATATAGGCCGCTTCGCCGCCCTGCTTTTGTGCCTGTGCAACGGCGTGCAAAGCCAGTGTCGTCTTACCGGATGCCTCCGGTCCGTAGATCTCCACAATTCGGCCACGCGGCAAGCCGCCCACACCAAGCGCTAAATCCAGCGTCAGCGAACCGGTGGGAATGACCTCCACGTTCATGTTGGCATTTTCGCCCAGACGCATGACAGCGCCCTTACCATAAGCCTTTTCAATCTGCGACAGCGCTGCTTCCAACGCCTTCTGTTTATTCGTAGCCGGTGCAGCAGGTGCCGCCTTCTTTTTCACATCTGCCATGCTCGTTTCCTCACTTTTCCCGCTTTGCGCGCGATCGTTGTTTTCATTATACCGCATCGTGTTGCAAAAATCAAGAGAAAAATCGAACAAATGTTTTATTTTTGTTGAAGCTTTACTACCCGATGAGCTGCTCGCGCAATTGCCGTAAGATCGCACGTTCCCTGCGCGATACCTGCACCTGTGTCATACCGAGCTTTTCGGCGGTCACCTGTTGCGTCTGGCGTTTAAAGTATCGGTATTCGATCAAGGTGCGATCGTGCGGCGATAATTCGGCGAGCAATTGTCGCAAAGCGAGACGGTCGGTGATGATTTCCTCGGGAGAGGCAACGGGAATATCCACCTCATCACCATCGTCCTCCTCCCCGCTTCGCGTCAATGACAACGCGGGCAGGGAGGCACCGAGTGCCTCCGCCGCCTGCTCGCGTTCGATGCCAAGCGCGTCGGCAAGCTCGGTCACACTCGGCTCTCGCCCCTCGCGCAGACAAAACGCATCCCGCTCGCGCGACACGCGCATCGCCAGCTCTTTTAGCGACCGACTGACCTTGACCGTCCCGCCGTCGCGAAACAGTCTTCGGATCTCCCCCAAGATCACCGGTACGGCATAGGTAGAGAATTTGAGTCCCCTGCTCTCGTCAAAGCCGTCCACCGCCTTGACAAGCCCCATGCTGCCGGCTTGGTAAAGATCGTCGTACTCAATCCCGCGCCCGATAAAGCGTCGGGCGCAGGTATGTACTAATCCTATATTATTACAGATCTTCTCGTCGCGCTCGCTCACGCCGGCTTCGCCTGCCGTTCCTTTACCGCGATATATTTCTCCATCGTCACCACCGTTCCGCGTCCCGGCTTGGAAGATACCCGCAACCGATCGGTGAAGCTCTCCATCACCGAGAAACCGAGGCCCGACCGATCATCCCCGCCGGTCGTGAACAACGGCTCCATCGCCTGCTCCACGTCGGCAATGCCGCAACCGCGATCACGAATCTTGATAACCGTCCGTCCGTCGGCATACAACCGCATTTGAATCGTGATCATGCCGATGGTATCCCGATACGCGTGCACGATACAATTGGTGACCGCCTCCGA
The DNA here is from genome assembly GCA_017547465.1 of Clostridia bacterium. Lineage (GTDB taxonomy): Bacteria > Bacillota > Clostridia > Oscillospirales > Acutalibacteraceae > RGIG3009. The sequence goes on from JAFYPN010000020.1 coordinate 7,894, forward strand.
CACCGCCGTGCGCAGATCGGCAAGCTCGTCCACCGCCGGATCTAACTGTGAGAGAAAGGATGCCACCGCCGACCGCGCAAACCCCTCGTTCGCCGATCGACTGGGAAAGGTGAGCTTCATTTCGTTCATTGCTTGTTTCATGGTTTATACGCCTCTTTCCTTTTTACACTCGTTGTCTCGTTCTCCCATACCGGTAACCGCTCAAGCCCTGCGAGCTTCATCACGCGCAGCAGCCGATCGGATACCCCCACGATCAGTACCCGCCCGCCGCGTGATTGCATCAGCCGATACCGACCCATCACCAGCCCGATCCCTGAGCTGTCCATGAATCCGACACCGGAAAAATCCAACCGCAGCAACCGAGCCGACGATCGCTCCACCGCCGCGTCGATTTCCTCGCGCATCACACGCGCCGTGTGATGATCCAGTTCACCCGACAGCCACGCCGTGATGTCCGTCGGCGTCGTTTCTATCCGTACCACCATTCGCTCGTCCTCCTTATCGGTATTCAGTATAAAGGCTTGTCCGCAAAATTTTGCGGGAATCCTGCTGTCCGAATACCGTATGTTTTGTCGGTTTTTCCCTTAACCGCGCCGTTTTATGCGTTTTTCTTTCCCAAAATATGGGATACTTCAAAAAAATAAACACAATATCTTGTGTTTTTTGTGTTGACAAGCGTCACTATATATAGTATGATGGGTGAGCACGCGAAAAAAGGGAGGTGGACCGATATGGTGATTGCCGGACTGCAAAAAATGACGCTTCTGGACTATCCCGGCAAGGTCGCCTGTACCGTGTTTTTGCAGGGGTGTAATTTCCGTTGCCCGTTCTGTCACAATCGGGATTTGCTGGACACCGCCCCCGAAGCGATCGGCCGCGAGGAGCTTCTCGCGTTTTTGAACAAACGCAAGGGCCTGCTGGACGCGGTATGTATCAGCGGCGGAGAACCGACGTTGCAGCCGGATCTCGAACCACTCGTGCGTGAGATCAAAGCGCTCGGCTATGCGGTCAAGCTGGATACCAACGGCAGCCGCCCCGCCGTTCTCAAGCACCTGGTCGCGCAGGGTCTTTTGAACTATGTGGCAATGGACGTTAAAAACAGCCCCGCGCAGTACGCCAATACCATCGGTATGGACACCCCCGCACCGGATGCCATGGAGGAAAGCCTGTCCTTTTTGTTGAGCAACGCCGTGGACTACGAACTGCGTACCACCGTGGTAGCAGAGCTACACAGCGAACAATCCGTTGAGGAGTTGGGTCGGTGGCTTCACCGCCTCTCTCCCGAACAAAAAGCAAAGCGTTTCTTCCTGCAAGCCTACGTGGATCGTGACAGCGTGCTGTGTGCCGGTCTGCACGCACCAAGCGCCGAGACGCTCGCTGCTTACAAGGCAATCCTCGCCCCCTATGTATCGGAGATCGTGATCCGAGGAGAGGGATAACCACAACATCTTGTGGTTTTTAAAAAATATTCTACACAACATATTGACATTTCAAACAAAGTGTGGTATAGTGTGAACACTCGCCCTCCGGGGGCAGTTTTATAAAACAGTATAGAAAAACTATGACATAAAGAGGAGGAATTGAGCATGTATCAGGTACTCAAGCGCGACGGCGGCACCGTGGAATTTGATATTTCCAAGATCAGCGCCGCCATGACCAAAGCGTTCGACGCATTGGAGAAAAACTATCATCCCACCGTTATCAATCTGCTGGCACTGCAGGTGACTTCGGCTTTTGAGCCAAAAATCAAAGACGGTGTCATTTCGGTTGAGGAGATTCAAGACTGTGTGGAGCAGGTGCTGTCCGAGGCGGGATATTCGGATGTGGCAAAAGCGTACATCCTGTACCGCAAACAGCGCGAGAAGATCCGCAATGTCAACTCCGCCTTGCTCAACTATAAGGATCTGGTGGATAACTATCTGCAGATCAACGACTGGCGCGTGAAGGAAAACTCCACCGTCACCTATTCGGTCGGCGGTCTGATCCTGTCCAACTCGGGTGCCATCACCGCCAACTACTGGTTGTCCGAGATCTACGATGACGAGATCGCGGAAGCACACCGCAGCGCGGCTCTGCATCTGCATGACTTATCCATGCTCACCGGGTATTGCGCGGGCTGGAGCTTAAAGCAGCTCATTCAAGAGGGCCTCGGCGGCGTTCCCGGCAAGATCACGTCGTCGCCGGCAAGCCACCTGTCCACGCTGTGCAACCAGATGGTCAACTTCCTCGGTATCATGCAGAACGAATGGGCGGGCGCGCAGGCGTTCTCCTCGTTCGATACCTATTTGGCTCCGTTTGTCAAGGTGGACAATCTGACCCAGAAGGAAGTCAAGCAGTGCATCCAATCCTTTGTGTACGGCGTCAACACCCCCTCTCGTTGGGGTACGCAGGCTCCGTTCTCCAACATCACACTGGACTGGACCGTGCCGGCAGACTTAAGAGACCTGCCCGCGATTGTCGGCGGCAAGGAGATGGATTTCACCTACGGCGACTGCAAAAAGGAAATGGA
>JAFYPN010000021.1 GCA_017547465.1 Clostridia bacterium
CGGGGAATTTGTCAAAGGGAAAGCGCGGGAACTTGGCGACAATGTAGTCAAGGCTCGGCTCGAGCGCGGCGGTGCCGCCGGCGACGGGAATCTCTTCCAGAGCCATGCCCATGGCGATTTTGGCCGTCACGCGGGCGATGGGGTAGCCGCTGGCCTTCGAGGCCAGGGCGGAGGAACGCGAGACGCGGGGGTTGACCTCGATGAGGAAATACTCGCTCGAGGTGGGGTTGAGCGCGAACTGCACGTTGCAGCCGCCCTCGATCTTCAGCTCACGAATCAGCTTGATGGCGCTGTCGTTAAGCATTTTTTCGTCTTCCTTACTCAGCGTCATGATGGGAGCGACGACCAGCGAATCACCGGTGTGGACACCGACAGGGTCGATATTTTCCATACCGCAGATAGTAATAGAGTGATCCTGTGAATCGCGCATCACCTCAAACTCGATCTCCTTGTAGCCCTTAACGCTCTTTTCAATCAACACTTGATGCACGGGAGAAAGTTTAAAAGCGTTGAGGCCGACTTCGATGAGTTCTTCCTCGTTATAAGCGAAACCACCGCCGGTGCCGCCGAGGGTGAACGCAGGGCGCAACACGACCGGATAGCCAATCTCTGCCGCCGCTTGTTTGGCTTCTTCCAGCGAGTAGGTGATCTTTGAGGGGATCGTTGGCTCTCCGATGGATTCACACAGCTCCTTGAACAGTTCGCGGTCCTCTGCACGCTCGATACTCTCGCTACTGGTCCCGAGCAGCTCGACACCACATTCCTTGAGAACGCCTTTTTTCTCAAGCTGCATAGCGAGATTCAGACCCGTCTGACCGCCGATGCCGGGGACAATGGCGTCCGGACGCTCGTACCGCAGAATCTTCGCGATATATTCCAACGTTAGCGGTTCCATATACACCTTGTCCGCAATGGTCGTGTCGGTCATAATGGTGGCAGGGTTCGAGTTACACAGGATAACCTCGTACCCCTCCTCCTTCAGCGCTAGGCACGCCTGCGTGCCGGCATAGTCAAACTCCGCCGCCTGTCCGATCACAATGGGGCCGGAGCCGATAATCAAAATTTTCTTCAGGTCCGTTCTCTTCGCCATACTATCCTCTCCCAAACTTTCTTTACAATGATTTTTGATACACGATTTTACCGTCACAGACGGTCAGCACACATTCGCCGAACAGCTTGTCCCCCGCAAACGGCGTTGCTTTTCCGAGCGAGACAAACTGTGCCGGATCGACGGTGATTTCCTTTGACAGATCCCATACAGAGAACTCCTCACCAAGCGGAATACCAAATCGTTTGCGCGGGTTGTACACAAGCAGTTCCAGCAAACGCTCCATCGTTATGATGCCCGACTTGACCAAATGTGTATACAGAACCGGAAAGGCCGTTTCGAGTCCCACGATACCGAATGAACTTCCCATAAGACCTTTCGCCTTTTCCTCGGCGGAATGCGGTGCGTGGTCGGTGGCGATCATGTCGATCGTGCCGTCACGGATGCCTTCAATCAGGGCCTCGCGATCACGTTTCCCACGCAAGGGCGGGTTCATTTTGAAACGACCGTCCTCCTGCAAGCAAGAATCGTCCAGCACGAGGTAATGCGGGCCGGTCTCACAGGTAACGTCCACCCCACGCTTTTTCGCCTCGCGGATCGCTTCCACGCTTTCCGCCGCCGAGACATGGCATACGTGGTAACCGCACCCGATCTCCTCGGCCAAATTCAAGTCGCGAATAATCGGTCCGTATTCACTTTCGGAACAAATACCCTTGTGACCGTGTGCCGCGGCATACGTACCATCGTGAATATAGCCACCGCGAAGCAGTGAATTATCCTCACAATGCGCAACGATCAACTTACCGAGCGCTTTTGCCTGTTTCATCGCGGCGCGCATCAACTCCTCCGACTGCACACCTCGGCCGTCATCCGAAAAAGCGATGGCATAGGGCGCAATCTCCGCAAGATCCGATAACCGCTCCCCTTTTTGTTCCATGGTAATGGAGCCGTACGGGTACACGTGAATACACGCATCACGGTCGATGATGTGCTGTTGCAGAGCAATGCTCTCCACCGAATCGGGTACAGGGTTTAGGTTTGGCATGGTGCATACCGCCGTATATCCGCCGGCTGCTGCCGCCGCACTTCCTGAGGCAATGGTCTCTTTATACGAAAAACCCGGCTCACGAAAATGCACATGCACATCGCAAAAGCCGGGAAAAACAGCATACCTAGGAGAATTGTAGGCACGGAAATCGTTGCTCAAAAAGCGGGCACCAATACCATCTGTGAAGGTCGGTTGTCCAAAGATGTTTGACTTTAGCTGTGCCATGGTGCTCCTCCTTCCTATTGTGACAGGGCCTTAAGTCCTGTCACACTATAAAAAGAGTCTTCCCGCTGGAAGCGGCAAGACGCAACATAAAAAGCAGATACGGCCACACCGCATCCGACGGGTTTCAGTCTTGCCGATCTCACCGGATCGCTCTTAAAGATCTGATTTTTGCAATTATATCACGAGGCGGGTGTTTTGTCAACGGATTTTGTAAAAAACATACCGATTGCATCGATGCAATCGGTATGTTTTGGCTCAACCTTTTTTGCCCCATACGGAGGGAGTCAATGCAAACAAGATCGGGTAGATCTCCAGTCGACCGAACAGCATTGCCAGCGTCAGCACAACGGTGGACACGTCAGAATATCCGGCGAAGTTTGACGAAATTTCGGCAAAGCCCGGTCCGATATTATTAAAGCAAGATACCGCCGCCGATAAATTGGCCTCCAACGACATAGCCGGCTCAAACGACAGCACAAAAAAGATGACAATCATCAGCACTACATAGAGAACGAAATATGAAGAAGCGCCTGCTAATGTCTGTTCATCCACCGGTTTGCCGCTCACCTGCACAACTCCCACCGAACGCGGATGTAACATTTTTTTCAAATCACGACCGACTGTCTTAAACAGCAACATCACACGGGCGATCTTGAGTCCGCCCGCCGTCGAACCCGCACATCCGCCGATCAACATAAGAATCAACAGAACGCTCTTGGAAAGTTCCGGCCACACCGTAAAGTTGGTGGTGGAATAGCCGGTGGTGGTGATAATCGAGGATACCTGAAACATGGAATGACGAAAGGCTTCGGAGAAGGTTTTGTACAAAGGCAATACATTACCTACGATCACACCGGTTGCCACCGCCACGATTGCCAGATAACACCATAGCTCGCTGCTTTTAAAAACCGACTTTACACGACGCAAAAGCAGGAAATAGTATAGGTTAAAGTTAACACCGAACAGCAACATAAAGGCCGTAATGACCCATTGCAAATACGGAGAATAACTACCCAAGCTGTCTGCTTTGATGCCGAAACCACCAGTACCCGCTGTGCCGAATGCGTGCAGTATGCTGTCAAACAGCGGCATACCGCCACACAGCAAAAAGACGACCTCTACAACCGTGAGCACCAGATAGATAACATATAAAATTTTGGCCGTATCACGCAGGCGCGGTACCAACTTGCCGACAACGGGACCCGGCACCTCGGCGCGCAGGATGTGGATCGATCGACCGGATTCTGTCGGCATCACCGCAAGCATCAGCACGATAACACCCATACCGCCGATCCAGTGTGTAAAGCTACGCCAGAACAGCAAACCGCGACTAAGCAGCTCCGGGTTTGATAAAATGGAGGCACCCGTTGTGGTAAGACCACTTACTGTTTCAAAAACCGCGTCAATATACGAAGGTATCTCCCTACTGATCCAAAACGGCAGTGCGCCAATCAAGCTAAGTGCTACCCACGACAACGCCACGGTGATAAAACCGCCCTTGGCAAACATCGTGCGATCGCCACGCCGTGTAAACACCATTAGTACAGCTCCGATCACCAATGCCGCCAAGACCGTGACCGCAAACGCCGTCGCGGTCACAGATTCCCGATAATACAGCGAAACTGCCAAAGGAATCAGCAGAAGCAGTCCTTCCAATATGATAATTCGTCCTACTGTGTATAAAACCACTTTACGGTTCATAATAACCGATCCTTATTTCAAAATATCCGAGAGATCCTGTAAACGGCGGTTCGCCGCCACCACGATCACGCGGTCGCCGACTAAGATCACATCGTTACCGCCGGGAATGATGGGTGTACGATTGCGAATAATACCCGCAATCAGAATATTGGACTTAAGCTTCATCTCTTTAAGTGGAACGCCCGGCATCGCAAAATCACCACGGACGTTAAACTCCAAGGCCTCCGCCTTACCGTCCATCAAATGGTACAGTGTTTCGATGTTACTGCCCATCGAATTCTGCAACGCTCTGGCATACTGTACCAACACATCCGTGATCACTTTTTTAGGCGAAACGATACAATCCATCCCCAGCTTTTCCGCCAATACCGACAACTCATCGCGATTGACCTTTGCAATCACCTTGGGCACGTTTTGCGAGGAGGCAAAAATCGAAATAAGAATGTTTTCCTCATCCATGCCGGTGAGTGCCACAAACGCATCACGCGAACGAAGATCCTCTTCCAGCAAAATCTCCTGCTGGGCACCGTCACCGTGAACCACCACCGCCTTGGGGAGTGTGGTGCACAATTCCTGGCACAACGCTTGGTCTCGCTCAATGAGCGTGACCGCACTGCCGCCTGCGAGCAACAGCTTCGCCAGATAATACGCTACGCGACTGCCGCCGAGAATCATCACGTTACGTGCCTGCTTTTGCAAGACGCCCATTTCCCGCAGCAGCTTGTGGATTTCGGTCTGTTGAGCAGTAAGGCCGATCTTATCGCCTGCACGCAGGACAAAATTACCATCCGGAATGTACACCTCATCGCCCCGCTGAACCACGCAAATAAGGAATTTTGCTTTATATTTCTCACGCAGATCGGACAAGCGCATCCCATCAAGCGGTGTATCATTTTTCAGATGAAGCTGAATCATTTCAAAATTGCGACGCGAAAAGGTTTCCACTTTGATCGCGGACGGCAGTTTTAAAATCTTGTACATTTCTTGTGCCGCGAGCAACTCCGGATTGATCGCCATTGACAATCCCAATTCCTGCTTGAGAAAATTCAGACTGTTATCGTTATATTCCGGATTGCGGATACGCGCGATGGTATGTGCCGCACCCATTCGCTTGGCTAAAAAGCAACTGAGCATATTGGTGTTATCCGAGTCGGTAACGGCAACAAACAAATCTGCTCTTCCAACCTCCGCCTCTGCCAAAACATCCGAGTCTGCACCGTTTCCGCAAACGCTCATCACATCATAGACATTGCTGATCTCACTGAGTGGGGCGGGGTTCACATCAATCGCTACGACCTTATGTCCTTCGTTCACCAGACTGGCGACGATCGCCTCACCGATCTTTCCGCAACCAACAACCAGAATGTTCATATCATTCCCCCTGTTTCCTTCGTTTTCTCCGTCGTTTTACGGATCAAACGCTTTTTGATCTCCACACCGTCGTATTTTTTCTTTGCCTGCACGCGCCCGATATATTCGGCGTCGCACGCCGCACAACGGAACGCCGCCGTGAAAAAGCGATGCTGAAACTGCCATTCGCCGATTCGCTTGAGATTGCGCTTACAACATTCGCAGGAAAATCGCAGATCCGAGCGACGGATCAGCGGATCGTCGATCTCGCGGATAAAGGTAGGCTTAAAGGTCAAACGGCGGTAAAACTCGTCACCCACCGATAATACGGCTTTGCTAAACGACAACGGCTCAAACACCCGTTGGAAGATCGCCGCTGCCAATACGCTATCATCAATCGCGTGATGCAGTTCCATCTCCTCACTGTTTAGCTGTAACAGCTCCGCCAATTTTCCCAATGCCACCTGCTGAGCCGTACCCAACCCCAAACGCGTTTGGGCATAGCTCTGCAGGTCCACATAAGACGATAAAAATGGGATGCGCTCATTGTGATAAAAATACCGACAGTTTTCCATCAGCACGGTTAGATCGGTATTGCTCCAGGTCATGACCACCGCGTCCTCACCGATGAACCGATGCAGATCCTCCATTGCCTGGCCGAAGGATACGCCGTGGCGTACCTGATCGTCTGTAATACCGGTCAGATTGGTCACAAGCCGTGTCAGCTTGCAGCTGACGACCGGACGGATATACGCGTCAAAGCGTTCTTCAATACGCTTGTCCTCCGACAACCGCACCGCGCCAATCTCAATAATCTCGTTAAAATAGCCGCCGAGCTTGTCGCAGTATGCACCATTCCATTCCAGATCCAAAATTACATAGGTCAAGGATCAGCACATTCCCTTCAAGGTTTTTCCGCCGAGAATATGGAAATGCAGATGGAACACAGACTGACCCGCCGACTCGCCGTTATTGGTAACCACGCGATAATCGGTCAAACCTTGCTCCGTGGTGATCTTCGCGATCACCTCAAAAATATGCGCAATCACCGCACTGTTTTCGGGTGTGATATCACCGCAACCGGAAAGATGGGCTTTCGGAATCACCAAAATATGCACCGGTGCCACCGGTTGGATGTCGTAAAATGCCAACACGCGGTCATCTTCATACACTTTTTTGGACGGGATCTCACCCGCCGCGATCTTACAAAAGATACAATCCATTGTTAGAATCTCCTTTATTTGGTCAAAAACTGGGGGATGCTGTTCATCGCTTCCTCGACCTTGGCAAGATCTTTACCACCTGCCATCGCCATATCCGGCTTACCGCCGCCCTTGCCGCCGCAGATCGCCGCGACCTGACGCACGATTTCGCCGGCATTGGTACCCGCTGCCACTGCACCGGGTGTGCAGTAGCACGCAAAGGTCACGCTCTGTTTCTCGGCAGAGATGCCCGCGAGTACCATTACCGCTTTATCCAAGCCACGATCCTTACAACGGTCACACAACGAACGTAGGTCGTCGCCTGCCATATCGGGGAATACCGCTGTGATCAGCTGAATACCTCCGACGTCCTTCGCATTTTCAAACAGGTTGCCCACGGTCTGCGCGGCTTGCTGCTGACGAACCGTCTGCAGTTCGCGCTGAGCTTCCTTAAGTTCGTTGAGCAGGTGTTCCGCACGGCGCACAAGGTCGTCGGGACCTGCTGCTTTCATCGCGCCTGCCGCTTCAACCATATTGTTGTGATAGTTGTGAAGCAGATCCAGCACTGCCGCACCCGTCACCGCCTCGATACGGCGGACACCCGCCGCCACCGACGATTCGGATATGATGTGGAACAAGCCCAGCTTGGAGGTGTTATCGGCATGCGTACCGCCGCACAGCTCGACGGACACGTCGCCCATCTTAACCACGCGCACCACATCGCCATATTTTTCTCCGAACAACGCCATCGCACCGAGCTTGCGCGCTTCGTCAATGGGCATTTCGTTGATCTCAATCGCAAGGCCACCCAGCACCCAGCGGTTGACCAGCGCTTCCACCTCACGCAATTCCTCGGCTGTCAAGGCAGAGAAATGGGTGAAGTCAAAACGCATACGCTCTGCGTTGACGAGCTGACCCGCCTGCTCCACGTGCGTGCCGAGCACTTTGCGCAATGCTGCCTGCAGCAAGTGCGCTGCCGAATGGTTGCGCATGACGACGCGGCGGGTATCCGCATCCACCTGCGCAGTGACGGCGTTGCCGACGTTGAGCGTGCCATTGATGAGCTTACCCGTGTGCAAAATCACACCGGCATTGTTCTTTTGGGTATTGGTGACTTTAAAGCGGGCACCGTCCGCTTCAATCACACCGACGTCACCGACCTGACCGCCGCTCTCACCATAGAACGGTGTGGTATCCAATACCAGCGTCGCGTTCTCGCCCTCGCTAAGCGTTTCGACCAATTCGTTGTTGCTGATGATGGCGGTGATCGCCGCCAGGGCGGTCAGGCTATCGTAGCCGACGAAGGTACCGGCAGTCAACTGCTCTGCCACACTGGCATCGCCCTTCCAAGCATCCGCGCCGGCATCTTTACGTGCGGCACGAGCACGGGCACGCTGCTCCGCCATACGCTCGCGGAACCCTTCCTCATCCACGGCCATTCCCTTTTCCTCGAGAATATCGCGTGTCAGATCAACCGGGAAGCCATAGGTGTCATACAGCTTGAAAGCATCATCGCCCGACAGAACGCCATCCTTTGTGGAGGCAAGCATAAGCTCAAGCTGGGACAGACCGCTGTCGATAGTCTTTTCGAACGCTTCTTCCTCGTTGCGGATGACTTTGACGATGAAGTCCTGCTTTTCTTTCAATTCGGGATAAGCGGAGAGGTTTTCCTGGATGACCGTTTCACACACCTCGTACAAAAACGGGCGGTGGATGCCGAGCAAACGTCCGTGACGGGCAGCGCGGCGCAGCAAACGGCGCAACACGTAGCCGCGACCTTCGTTGGAGGGCATCACACTGTCGCCCACCATAAAGGTGGTGGAACGAATATGGTCGGTGATAACGCGCAAGGAAATGTCGGTCTTTTCACTCGCACCGTATTCCACGCCGACAATACGGCTGATATGTTTCATGATATTCTGAACCGTGTCCACCTCAAACAGATTGTTGACACCCTGCATGATGCACGCCAAGCGTTCCAGTCCCATGCCGGTATCGATGTTGGGATGATCCAAAGGTGTGTAGTTGCCGTTACCGTCGTTATCAAACTGGGTGAACACATTATTCCAGAATTCCATATAGCGGTCACAATCGCAGCCGACACCACAGTTGGGTGAGCCACAGCCATATTCCTCACCGCGATCATAATACAGTTCCGAGCAAGGGCCGCAAGGGCCGGATCCGTGTTCCCAGAAGTTGTCCGCCTTACCAAGACGCACGATACGATCGGGAGAAACACCGACCTCCTTGGTCCAGATCTCAAACGCTTGATCATCGTTTTCGTAGATAGACACCCAGATGCGATCCACCGGCAGTTCCAGCACCTTGGTGCAGAATTCCCACGCCCACGCGGTCGCCTCGTGCTTGAAGTAATCGCCGAAGCTGAAGTTGCCCAGCATCTCAAAATAGGTGCCGTGGCGGGCCGTTTTACCGACCGACTCAATATCCGGCGTGCGGATACATTTTTGACAGGTGGTCACGCGCTTGCGCGGCGGAGTTACCTCACCGGTAAAATATTTTTTCATCGGTGCCATGCCGGAGTTAATTAAAAGCAGTGAAGCATCGTTTTTGGGAACCAGCGAAAAGCTGGGCAGACGCAAATGCCCCTTGCTTTCAAAAAAGCTGAGGTACAGCTCCCGCAGTTCATTAAGTCCTGTCCATTTCATCATTACAACATCCTCTCAAAAAAATAATCTCCGCCCCATACTTGGGACGGAGAATTCCGTGGTACCACCCAAATTGCACGGCGGAAAGCCGTGCCACTCGAACCCTTTAACGCAGGAATACGCCGCCGTCTCCGACGGAGCTCCGAGGTGGCTTCCGTCTTCCCGCAAGCCCGCCTCCCAGCCCGTTTTTGAAAACGGAGCGAACCTCTCTGAATGTCGGATACAACGGTTTTCCTCTTCACAGCCGATTACAGGTAAAGTATACGATACTCGTCCCACTTTGTCAAGTATTGAATTACTTACGCACATACCCCATACGATACAGCTGATCGCAAAGCTCAGCAAACACTGAGGCAGTGCCTTCCCCTGTCCGTCCACTGTCCTCTACCAACACCGTAATGACAACCTGCGGATCCTCTGCCGGATAAAAGCCTGTAAACCAGTTCTGAACCATCGTTTTTCCATCTTGGCCGACCCAACCCGTCTGCGCCGTTCCGGTCTTTCCGCCCGCACCCCCGATCGTCGGCTGTGCGGCGGTTCCGGTACCGTTTTCCACCACCGCGATCATCATATCTTTTACGATATTCGCCGAGGTGGGTGAACAGACCTGTACCGGTGGGTCGCTGTCCGCGGGCGTGAGATTGCCGACAATATCGACCGCTCCCCGATACAGATTCGGGCGGTAGAAAATACCGCCGTTGACCACACAGGCTGTCATCTGTGCGATATACACCGGCGAGGCTAACAGATCCCCCTGACCGAACGATACGTTTGCCAATACGCTTTCCTGTGAGAGCGTCTGTTCATCCGGAATGGTAGCACGTACCGTGGTGTAGCCCTTTGCAAGTACAATGGGACTATCAAAGCCGAGCAGACACGCCATGCGGTAAAGTGGTGCACCGCCTGTCAACCGCATCAGTTGAATGTAATACGGGTTACAGGACTTAGCAAACCCACCGCACATATCGAGCAGTCCGTGGCCGAGTATGTGGTGGCATTTGATACGGTTTTCCCCCACCGAGAGCGCACCTGCACAGGTAAAGCTTTGTGTCAGCGGGATACCGGATTCCAAGGCGGCAAGAGTCGAAACGGTTTTAAAAACCGAACCACAGTTGTACGACGCCAATGCACGGTTAAAAAACGGCGAGTCCTCTCGATCCAAGTAAGACGCCAAATCGTTTTGTCGAAAACCCGGAAAGCTGGCAAGCGCCAGAATATCACCGGTATCGGGATCCAGTATCACAACGGCACCCTTGCTCAGCGAGCCGCCGGCAACGGTTTCCACCATGCGCTGAACACGGCTGTCCAGTGTCAGAGCAATACCGGCATCCGCTTTGAACAACGTGTTAGACACCTGTACATCACCACCGATAAGTGCACTGCCCCGACCGTCTGTCTGATAGTTGACCGTGATACTGCCCGAAGCCGCCTGTAATTCCTCGTCAAAAGCCTGCTCCATACCGCACACACCGGTGATGCCGTCGTCTCCTATATAACCGATCACATGGGCCGCTAATGCGTCGTTTGTGTAACGCTGTGCTACCGTAAACTGGCGTATTCCGTTCACGAGCGGAAGAGGGGTGTCCGATGTGAGGGTAACGGGCTTCCCGCTTTGCAGACTCTCGCAGACCCTCTCCCATTCGGACGGCGACAGGGCATCACGGAGTGCCGCCATCGCCTCCGGCGTGGCGATGACTGACGCGGCGTATTCCGTCCCGGTATTTGTAAGTGGTTCCAGATGGCGGTCATAGATCGTACCGCGTTTTTGCGCCACCGTGACCGTGACAGTGGAGCGTGTACCGGAGGCTTCGGAAAGAGGATCTCGTGTCAGCTGCATCAATTTTACCATGATCCCGCTGAGCGCGAAAAGAACAGCCGCCAAAAGAGCAACACTTCGTTTTTGCATGCGAAAACCTCCCTCTGTTATCGGGAGTATTCCCAAACAGAAAGAGGTTTACACAATCAAATATTACAGCCGCTTGCGCAAATAACTGCCCGCCGGCAAGGGACGGTCATATGGAATCCGCAAGGCCATCGTGGGATGCGGAGTAGAGTCGATCGGTTGACCGTCGCCATTCAACAGAATGTGCGCCGACAGGGAGAGCGGCTGCTCGTTTGGAATCAGTGCTTCCAGCCGATCACCCTTGAAAAAGCGGTTGCGCTGACTGAGCAACAAGTGCCCATCCTCATAGCCTGTCACCACCGCCACCGCTTGATACTCGCGAACATAACCGCCGCTTTGGGTGTTTTGAGACGGATCTCCAAAATAAAAGCCGGTACCGTAAGGGCGATGACTGACGGTGTACGGCTCGTGTGAAAGCCACTCGGGTAGCCGATAGTCCGGCGAAAAGCCACTGTCCCGATAACCGTCCAATGCCTGACGATACGCATTGGTAACGCCCGCGACATAATAGGCCGCCTTGGCACGACCTTCGATCTTCAGCGAGCCGATGCCCGCACGGTGAAGCTGCGGCAAATACTCAATCATGCACAGATCGTTGGCATTGAACAAATAGGTACCGTTATCCTCCTGGTCGACCGTCAGCGGACGCTCGGGCCGACTCGGTTCAATCAATTCGTATTTCCATCGGCAGGGCTGTGCGCAGTCGCCGTGATTGCTGTCACGACCGGTTAGATAAGACGAAAGCAGACAGCGTCCCGAATACGACATACACATCGCACCGTGAACGAATGCCTCAAGTTCCAACGAACGCGGCGTTTTGGCACGGATATGCGCAATTTCATCCAGCGACAACTCACGCGCCAGCACAACGCGGGACGCCCCCATCTCATGCAGCATGGCGGCAGTCGCATAGTTGACCACACCCAGTTGTGTAGACACATGCAGCGCACAATGCGGCGCATACCGCTGTGCAAGTTTCATCGTACCAAGATCTGCCACAATCAAGGCATCCACGCGCAGATCGTCCAAAAACCGTAAATACGACGGCATCTGCTCAATCTCACCATTGCGCGGCAGGATGTTACATGTCACATACACGGACTTTCCCTGCCGATGACAAGCGTCCACGGCACAGGACAGTTCTTCATCCGTAAAATTGGCAGGCGCACTGCGCATACCGAAATGCGCACCTGCCAGATACACCGCATCGGCTCCGAACAACAAAGCAGCCTCCAATCGTTCGGTATCGCCCGCCGGGCAGAGCAGCTCAGGCAGCTTAAACTTATCCATACAGACCGATCCCATAGCGCTTACAGATGCTCACGTGCTGGTCATAGGTCTTCGAAAAATACGTTGTTCCGGTGTCGTAGTCGGTTGCAAAGAAGTAACAATCCATCGTCGCTTTGTCTTCGGACGGCAACAGCACCGCCTTGATCGCGTCAAGGCCAGGATTATTGATCGCACCGACCGGCAGACCATCTTTTTCGTAGGTGTCGTACGAAACATTCGAGACACTGATACCGGTGCTGCCCACCAGCTTGGTAATATAGTCACGCGTCGAATCACACTGCAGTTTCGGAAAATTCACAGGATCGTTTAAGCGGTTATACAACACACGGGACACCTTTTCCATGTCGTCCTTTGTAGCCGCCTCGCCCTGCACGATGGATGCCAAAATAATCATCTCATCCATCGTGATATCACGCGCGCTCATGGCCGAGCGGATCGTCGTATCCAAACGGTTTTCAAAGTTATCGAGTAACTTGCGTACAACGGTCTCGCCGGAGCAATTCTCGTAGAATTCATAGGTGTCCGGGAACAAGAATCCCTCCAGTTTATAAATGCGTGACTCGTACCCTGCAGTTTCCATCGAATCCGCAATGAAATCGTACTCATCGCTGTAATCTACTTCGGTGACCGCGCGGTAAAACTCGGTCGCCGAGCACACGCCTTTATCCTCCAGTCGTTTGGCAATCTTATCAATCGTAAACCCTTCCGGGATCAGAATGGACACCGTTTCCCTAGCCTTAGCAGCCTGCAGGCTCTGCACAAGCAGCTTATATCCCATGTTTGGCGAAACACTGAAATCACCCGGCTGCCATTTACCGTCAGCACCGGTGAATTTTGCATACATACGAAAAACAAAGGATTGCTCGATGAGGCCTTCCTCGCGAAGCATCGCCGCGATCGTTTTGGTGGAAGCCCCTTCAGGAACAGTAATGTCTACCATGCGTTCCGAACGATTAAGACCGGTGAAATCCAAACCGCCTACCACAATAAAATACGACAGGACACCTGACACAAGCAGCACGCCAACCGCATACAGTAAGGCTTTCAAACAACCGACGCTCTGCTCACTTCGCGTTTTCTTACGGGCACGCGGCTTATTGGTATGTACGGCGTGAGCCGTTTCCGCAACAATCGGTTCTTCGGGAAGCACCGGTTCACTGCGCACGATCGGTTCGGTGACCACCGCCTCACCATATTCGGAATCGAGATCCAGATTTAACTCAAACACCGGTTTTTTCTTGATCGGAATATCTTCCGTCACCGGTTCTTTCGCCTTCTGCTGCAATTCATCCAAAATGGCATCAATATCGTAGTTCTTGTTATCATCCGCCATGTTATTGCCTCCTTTTGGTTCGCCGAATATAGTGTTCTGTTACCAACAGCTGCACCGATCGATCGAAGCGCCCGTGCGGCAGACAACGACGCACACAGGAGCTGTAGCAAAGACCAACCATGTGTCCTTCAAAGCCCGACAGGAAGCGGTCATAGTACCCTTTTCCATATCCCAACCGATATCCGGAGTAATCATACGAAAACGCCGGTATCAAACACATAGTATGGGAGAAATCACTGACCAACCGTTCGGGATCCGCCTGTGGCTCCAACACACCGAAACTGCCGGGCGACAGGTCATCCATCGACTCGATGTAATAAAATTCCATATTGCGCGTATCCGGCACACAACGCGGCACCGCCACACGTTTTCCGTCTGCCAATGCCTGTGTGATAATGCGATGGGTATCCACCTCGATCGGCGTCGAAACATATACGAGGATCTGCCGACTGATGCGATATTGCCACAGTTTACGCACGATTTCGGCAATGCGCCGATCAGCCTCCTCGCGGACGGACGGTTCCATCGTCTCACGGATCGCACGAAACTGCGCACGCAGACGCATTTTCAGTTTACGGATATCCTCTATCGGCATTGCATCGCGTCCCCTATCTCCCGTGCTTTGTCGGGCGAAATCAAGTAAGAAACGATGGCCAAGGCAAATTCTACGGTCACACCGGCGCCCTTCGCCGTCACGACCCCGTCATCTACCGCAACCGACTCACTGCTGACAGTGGCGCCGAGCAGTTGGCTCTCCCATCCCGGGTAGCAGGTCGCACGCTTACCGCGCAACAAGCCCAGATTCCCCAACACAGACGGCGCCGCACAGATCGCGCACACCAAAATGCCTCGTTCTGCCGCCTCGGTAACGCACTTTGTCACCACCGCAGACGCCGCCAGATTTGTTGTTCCCGGAAGTCCGCCGGGCAAAATGACCGCTTCCAGCTCGCCATACGGCGGCAATACAGTGCTGTCCGCCTGCACCGCGATCCCATGAGCACCCACAATGGTATGACCGCCGATGCCTACGGTGCGTACCGTCAATCCCGCACGGCGCAAAATATCCACGGTGGTCAGTGCTTCGATCTCTTCAAATCCATTCGCTAAAAATACAACGATCATAGCAGTACCTCCTCAATCAAATACCAATCCTATATAGGGTGTCGTGCGCAAGGATATCTCCGTTGCCAGCGAAAGAAGCATGCCAAAGCAATCGCCGGTTTCGGCAAACACGCGCGCCTTAAAAGCATCACAGCCCAAAGCTCGTGCCACCGCACCGCATACGTCCACTTGGCTTTCCGGCGGTACACCTAACAGCTCGATCACACGCAGAGTGTTCCCTTTTTTTGTATACAAGGCGCAGGCACCGTCACCGATGCGAACAGGCACGGCATACGATGCCGCATACCGCAGCAAGCGGTAATCCCACTCCACATATTCGCGCGGCAACAACGTCTGCCGTAGCGAACTGTATTCTTCGACCGATAACGGTTGAATCGGCAGCTGTTCCGTATCGGCACCGCCGCATATCGTGCGGCAGAAAAACGCGGGTTCAAAACCAAATCGCCGATAAAATGTTACCAAAGACGGTTCGGCGGGATTCAAAAAACAAGCGGCTACACCGCGTTCTTTGAGAATCTGCAAGGTAGTTTTCAATAGGTCGCTGAATATCCCCTGTCCTCGATAAGCAAGTAAGGTGGACGCTGCATATAAATATCGTACGGCGTACTTACCGCCGTCCCCATGAAGGACGGCAGGCAGAAAAAAGGCCATGGAAACCGGCTTGCCGTCAACGCAGGCAAGCACACATTCCTCGCGCAGGTGTGCCGTTTCCAAGAAGCGGTCCCGCTCATCGGCGGTATCCTCTGCAAATACGGCGCTCCAGATCTCGCGGATCGCCTCGATATCCTCGGGGACGGCAAAACGAATGTGGCTCATTTACAACAACTCACAGGTGTATTTTTTTAGCAGGATCGCCGGGCGGTAGGATTCCTTCGCGCGACGCAGCCCCGGAATCCCCATATCGTTCTCCCGATTCAAATATGGATATGCCGTGAGCGTTTTGGCAAATTCACGGTTGATAACTGCGTACGCACCGGCATACGCGGAAAGCGCTTTCTCCACATGAACATCAAATACCCTGTGGTTGATCGGCGAGCCGAGCGTGAATGCGACCGCCTTTCCCTCCACACGGATCAGACCACCGGTAACCGATAACTGCTCACGATATTGTAACAAGCGGCGGATGGCGCACCGCTCGGACGCAAGCCCCGCATCTCGGCACTCGCCCTTTTCTCGGCACCATTCGTAAGACAACGCCTCGACGTCCTCGATATTGGTGTGGTCGAGCGGCTCATATCGCCAATCGTACCGACGGGAAAAGGCGGAAATATGGATCTTTTTGCTGTGATAGGTGTTGCCCGGCAGGGTTGCCAAATCCTTGGTGCGGTAAATATAGTCGTAATCTCCGTCATGCGATTCAAACCGCAACCCATCGGGATACAGGGCGCACAAACGCTCGCGGATCTCCTCGTCAATACCGTGAAGTCGCAACGGAACGCCCTCGGCATCGGCATACGCACGCAGCAGAGCGACGCCCTCTTCCAGCGGTACGCCGATCGGCACAAGAAACGACGGCACGTGACCGCTGTCACTGCGAAGCAGTACGGCGTTGTTCACGTGTGCAATACGAACGTTATAATGCCGGCTCCACATATACGCCGTGGTATAGGAATACTCACAGCCCATGCGACCGGATGCTGTCATTAAGGGTGCGGCCCAGACGGCATCCTCCGGCAACAGTTCTCGAAATTCGAGTTGCATAAACGATTACATCCCTTCGGTCACCAGTGTGATCAAGCGCTCGCTGATCGTGTCAATTGGCAAGGGCTGCCCGTTTTCGCCACAGGAAACAAGACTCCATCCCATCTTATCGGCCGCATACAACGCGCTTTCGCGGCAGGTTTGCAGGTAACAAATATCCCGCTCGTGAATATCTTTTTTTGCCTCATCGCCCGCATAACGGTTAGAAAGTAACCGTTGCGAAATATCAAGCGGCATATCCAGAAAGATCACACGGTTCGGACGCGGCAAGCCAAGCAAACCGTATTCATAATCCTGCAGCCAGGCAAGGTAGGCATCCCATTCCTCGGGCGGCAGTTTCCCCATTTGATGGATTGCATTGGAGGTGGTGTATCGAGCGGCCAGGATCAACCGACCTGCCTGATAGTCCTCTTCCCAAAACTTCTTATAGCTGGCGTAGCGGTCCACTGCGTAAAACGAGGATGCCGCATAGGCATTCACCGCATCCGCCGCATCACCGAACTCACCGCGCAGATACATGTTCACCAACGCGGAGGACGGTTGCTCATAATCCGGAAAGCTGATTTGACGATAGTCTATGTTATTTTGGGTAAAATACTCTTGCAAACGCGCAAGCTGTGTGGATTTTCCACTGCCGTCCAAACCATCAAGAACCACCAACCGACCCATCAGGAATTCTCCTCTCTGAGCTTTTGGTATTTTTCACGCATTGCCTTCAGTTCACCGCAGCTCATCTTACCCTCAGGGCAAGCACCGCTGACACACGGCGGACCCGCTTTTTTGAACAAGTGCGGTGCCGCCTCAAGACACAGCGCCAGCATACGGTCGGCAAGCTCACGGATTTCCCACTGTGCACGGTTGCAGCAACGATGATGAAAAAAATTGATTAGACTGCGCGCGTTCATGGTGACGATCATTTTGGTCGTGCAGGCATTCGGTAAAACGAACCGGGCATCCTCGATGGCTTTCTTCTCTGCTGCCCGCTCCGCCGTCTTTTGCTCCATACCCGTATTCAGGAACGCTTTCAGGTGCTTTGCTTTGAGTATTGCCGTGAGCTCCTCATAGTGCCGCTGATCCTCGTCCATTGCCTGACGATAGATCGCCTCTGCTTCAGGGATGGCCGCGATTTCCGGCGGCAGCACATACTCAAACTGCTTTTCCGCTACATACCGCTGACTCTGCACGCTGTACGATGCAATGCGATGACGCGTGATCTGGGCAAGCAGTGAGCGGGATACGCCCTCAATACCGAAAGTAAAGGTAGCGTGCTCGATCGGGCTTTCGTGACCGATCTCCGCCAGCATGTCCACAAAAGCCGCCGTCTTTTCTTCGGTTAAGCCTTCACGGATACCGTCAATAGTGGAAGGCGAATAGCACAGCCGTGCCGCAGAAGCAACGGTGTGTTCCGGGAACGGTGTATGAGCGATCAAGGTAACATGCATAGCAGACACTCCTCTTCGCAAAATAGCAATACAGATACAGTATAGCATAACGTAAATTCATCTTCAAGACTTTTATCATTCACCCCTTCCCCTTTTTCACGAAATTTTAACAATTATCTATTGAATTACCGTTCGCGAATTCGTATACTGATACTGTTGTTAGAAAGAGGAGGTGACCTTATGCAACGACCGGATGAGACCGTACAATATCAAAAACGACGGCGCGCAATCGCGATCGGATCGCTTGTCATCGTCGTGGCTCTGTTTTCCTGGCTGACCTATTTCCTAACCAAACAATTTCTGGTATTTGATCAATCGCCGGAAGAATTCAAAAACTTTGTCGAGGGGTATGGATGGACAGGCCGCTTTGTCGCACTGGGTATCCAGGTCTTGCAGGTCATCGTTTCGCTGATTCCCGGTGAGTTGGTGGAGGTCGGCATCGGCTACACCTTCGGTGCCATTGAGGGTACTCTGCTGTGTATGGCGGGGGTTGCCATCGCTTCATCCTTGGTATTTCTCCTGGTCAAGCGCCTTGGCATTCGATTGGTCGAGCTGTTTATCAGCCGCGAAAAGATCAACGAGCTTCGCTTTATCAACAGCGAGAAAAAACTCAAGCGATTCATCTTCATCCTGTTTTTCATTCCCGGCACACCCAAGGATCTGTTAACGTATTTTGTGGGGCTTACCCGCATCAAACTGCATGAATTCTTGATTATTTCATTGATTGCCCGCATCCCCTCGCTGGTATCTTCCACCATCGGTGGAAACCTCATCCAGCAAAAATCCTACGGGGGTGCCGTGTGCATGTTTGTCATTACCGGCGCGATCAGCCTCGCGGGTATGCTGGCGTATAACCGCATCGTTTCCTTCCGCAACCGAAAAAAGGCATCCAACCAGGACATGCCAAAAGCCGATGAGTGATCACTCATCGGCTTTTCTTATAAAAATATATTGTGCAACTCCTGTACGGATGCAACAATACGCTCAGCTCCCGCCGCTTCGAGCTCCTCGCGGCTACCGTACCCATACAGCACCGCCACCGACGGCATACCGAACGCACGCGCACCCTCGATATCGTACTTGCGATCACCGATCATCACGGTCTGTGACACATCAGTCACGCCGACGCGCTCCAGTGCATAGCGGATCACCGCCGCTTTATCGGCGCGCGTTTCCGCCATATCACTGCCCGCAATGCAGGTAAAATACTCAGCTAGTCCAAAATGCTGCATCAGACGGCAGGCATACATTTCCGGCTTGGAGGTCGCCATGATCAGTCGATACCCCGCCCGCTGTGCCGCTTTTAAAAAGGTCGGAATCCCCTCATACACCTCATTTTCATACAGTCCGATATCCGCAAAATACACCCGATATACGCGTAGCGCTTCACGGGCTTGTTCTTCGTTTAAGCCGTATCTTTTAAAGGTGTCCAGTAGCGGCGGGCCGATGTATGATAACAGCTTTTGCCGGTCATTCTCCTCAATCCCAAAATGCCGCAAGGCATACTGTACGGCGCGCGTGATGCCCTGTGCGGGATCCGTCAGCGTTCCGTCTAAATCGAACAGCAGAAAGTGCACGTTCCGTGTCAAACACCGCTCGTTGAAATACCAAAGCGGATACTCACCGTTCACCGGATGCGGCGCGGTGTAGTCGGCATATACAAGCTGTCCGTCCACGTACGCCGTACCGCGCTTGACCGACGGCGGACGGTGAAACCGCTCGTCCGTATCCGCCAACCGTTTGAGCCGTTTTCGCTCCGCCTCATCAGCGCGCAAACAGATGGGTAAAATACCCGATGGATTCGTCGCAATACGGTCGCACGCCATGCACCCGCGTAAAAGTTCAGCATCCACGCCATCCCAAATACAGCACGCCGCATACACCAGCTCGGTATAGGCGTCTAGAGATACCCGCTCTGTCGGCAAACAGTCACTCAGCTTACAAAACAATTCAAACGGTGTATAACCGCTGGCATCCAGTAGATATCGCAATGTGCGGCGAAACCGCCCGCTGTTATACAAACGATCCAGCACATCTTCAACACGATGCAATCGTTCCAGATCCTCACGGCTCATCCACGGTGTACTGCACACCTGGTACGGTGGCTGTGCGGAAAACTCGCACGGAAACACATCCTGCTGTTCGCGCATCGGCGCACCGTACAACAGCTTCAAAAATCCCAACTGCAGCATATGCGGTGACAGCAAAAACGCAATGTTAAAACTCTCAGCGAATATGCTCAGATCCTCCTTGGGCAATCCCGCGATCAGATCGATATGTACGTGCACCGTGTTGCAGGCAAGCAATCGGCGAATATTGCATATGAGACGCTCCCTATCCGTTTTGCGCGAGATGGCCGCTAACGTCGGCTCATAAAACGATTGGATGCCGATCTCCATCTGGAACAACCCCGCAGGTGCTTCGGACAGCACCGTTAAAGTATCTTCATCCAACAGATCGCCTGCTATCTCAAAATGGAAACACACATCGCACGGGATACCCACACCGTAATGCTCACGAATAAATCGAATGATCGAAAGCGCTCGCTTGCGGTCGGCATTGAAGGTGCGATCCACGAATTTCACCGTCTTGCTGCCGCTGTTTGCGAGTAATAGTATTTCCTTTTTTGCCCGCTCGATCGGGTAGTACCGCACACCGCCGCATCGGCCCGACAGGCAAAAGGCGCAGGAAAACGGGCATCCGCGTGAAGTTTCCAAATACGCAATGCGGCCATTTAAGGTGACAAAATATTCCTCACAATAGGGACTTGGCGGCAGCTCGTCTGTGACATACGGCTCACCCTCCACGATCGCGTCCCCGTCCCGATAGGACAACCCCGATATATCGGTAAGTGACGAGCTGCTGTCCAGTGCCGTCAGCAGCAAGGCAAAGGGACGTTCCCCCTCACCCGACAACACATAGTCAACCGACGGCTCCTCACGTAGCAGATTGCCCGCACGATAACTGACCTCCGGACCGCCCAAAACAACAACGAGCCCCGGGACCGCCCGTTTCAAACGGGCGGTCAACCGGAGCACCGCTTCGATATTCCAAATATAGCAAGAAAAGCTCACGACCTGCGGAGCCTTCTCAACAATACGGGTAAACACCCCGTCGGGCGATTCATTGATCGTTCCCTCAACCACCTCGGCACTCACCGACGGCGCGTACGCGCGCACTGCGGCAAGCAGGCACCACGGTGCAAGTGTCGAATGAACGTATTGGGAATTAAGCCCGCAAATCACCGCACGCATCGGTTTACCCCCCCTGTCAGCAATATGACACCATTGTATCACATTGATACGGTTCCGACAAGTGGTTTATTTCCCGCAGTTTTTATCAAACGACGGATTACACGCATAGAAGTTTTTCGAGTTCAAACGATCCGTCGCAAGGCGGAGTCCCTCACCGAAGCGTTGGTAGTGTACGATCTCACGCTGGCGCAGGAATTTCAGCGGATCGCGGACATCGGGGTCATCGATGAGGCGCAACAAATTGTCGTAGGTCGTACGCGCCTTTTGCTCTGCGGCCAAATCCTCGTGCAGGTCGGTGAGTACGTCGCCCTTGACGCCGATATATTCGGCGCGCCACGGCAAGCCGGAGGCGGCGATCGGATATACCGCACTGGTATGATCAACGAAGTATTTATCAAAGCCGGATTTCACGATCTCGTCCTTCGAGAGATTGCGTGTCAGCTGATGCACAATCGCGCTAACCATTTCCATATGAGCAAGTTCTTCCGTTCCTA
>JAFYPN010000022.1 GCA_017547465.1 Clostridia bacterium
CATTGCGGGAATGTCTCGATCTGGTAAACGGGCAGGTACCGTTGCTGATCGAATTTAAGTGCAACTTCGGCAACTACAAAGCGCTGTGCGAGGCTGCCGATGCAATTCTGAGAGACTATCACGGCATCTATTTCGTGCAATCGTTCTTTCCGTTCGCGATGGGGTGGTATCGCCGTCATCGCAAGGATATCTGCCGCGGGCAGTTGTCCTCGGTATTTCGCAAGGGGGATCTGCAACTGAAATTGCTCGGCTCGTTGATGATCCACGTCATCTCCCGCCCCGATTTCATTTCTTTCTACCATCTGTACGAGAAAAATATTCCGTTCCGTTTGGTGCGTTTGTTGGGCGCGTTTCCCGTTGGCTGGACCTTCCGCTCGTCGGAAGCGCTCGTCAAATCCAAGCGTTTTCGCACCTATATTTTTGAGTTGTTTTCGCCCGAAAAATGAGCATAAAAGAACCGCCGATCAGCGGATCGGCGGTTCTGTTTATTTATCCTCGCGCTTGACATCGGCCGTTCGGCACCAGCCGCTTTCGCCGCTTTTCCGCACCGTGACGTACAGCCACTCGCCGCGCTCCTCTTCGATCAGAACCACGGCACCGGTCTTAAGCTTGCAAACGACCTCGGCATCGATGGCAGGTTCTTCCAGTAGTTCCGTTCCCTGCCCCAATCCGTCGACGATCGCCCGTTCGGGACCAGAGTACGATCGTTCTTTAGGAAAGCATCCTCCAAGCTCTAATCCAATAAACAACACTGCAATCAACGCAACAGCAACCACCGAAACGAAAAATGCGCGGTTGGACAACAGCTTCGCCAACAGCGGGATCTTTTTACGAGACATTCGATAATTCCTCCATTATTTCTCGACAGTAAGGAAGTTGGAGCTGCACCAACCGATCTCACCGGTCTTTTCGACGATGATCTGCGTCCAACCATCCTGTTTTCCCTGAATGTAAACCACTTCGCCTTTTTTGAGCTTGGCGATCACCTTGGCGTCCATCGAAGGATCTTTACGCATGTTAATGTTGTTCGTGTTAATTACCGCACGCTCACCCGTCGGCTCGTTTGCCTCGGACGAGGCGCCGATCCCGACCAGCGTCAGCAACTGATCGAACACACCGCGCGTCGCCAGAAAGCCGCCTACCGCAATGACAATGGCGATTACAATGGCGATCACACAGCCTTTACTCATCGGTTCCGAAGAACTCGAAGAGGAAGACGAGGATGACGAACTGCTCCCCGTCGGTCCGTCATAATCACTGCACGGGGTATAATCCCCTTCGAAATGAAACTTATGATACGTACAAACCGGATACGGAAGATCAACATCACGTTCAAAATACTTGCACTTTCGGCAATCGTAAGCCATAAAACAATCCCTCCATAAACATCCTCCATTCCATTATAACGGTTGTCGACGTAAAATGCAACTGTTTTAAAAAAGTTGCCTTCGGCTTGAATTTTCCAACAGTTACTGCTATACTGAAGAAAAGGAAGTGGTATGATGAAACTGGCAACCACAACGGGGGATTTCGGCGCGTACGTATCCTCACAGGAAGAAGCGGTCAGCCGACTGCACGAATGCGGGTTTCGGTATATCGATTACAACTTCGGTAAAGACTACCGCACCCGCACGGGGGTTTATCAACCCGAATGGCAGGCGTATTGCTCCGACATGGTTGAACACGCCAAACGGATGGGCGTGAAATTCGTGCAGGCCCATTCCCCGATGGGCAAGCCGTTTGACGAGGATAACGCGGCGTTTATTGCGGACACCGCCCGTTGCATCGAAGCGTGCGGGCTGCTGGGCATCCCCAACATCGTGGTTCATTCGGGATACGCGCCAAACGTCAGCGTTGAGGAAACGATGGAACGCAACAAGGCATTTTACGCGCCGTTGTTGGAGGTCGCCGAGCAGTACAACGTGAATATCCTCACCGAAAACTTCAACAAAATGGTGTTTGACGACGTGTTTTGGATCGACAACGCGACCGATCTGCGCGCCCTCATCGATTACGTGGATCATCCGCTGTTCCATGCGGTGTGGGACGCGGGACACGGCAATCTGCAGGAGATGCCGCAACACGAAGAGCTTGCCATCCTCGGTCGTCACGTCTACGCCCTGCACGTACAGGACAACCGCGGCGACCGCGACAGCCACCTGATGCCGTTCCAAGGAACGCTCAATCTCGATTCGCTGATGTTTGGATTAAAAAATATCGGCTATGACGGGTATTTTACCTTCGAGGCCGATGCAATGATACTGGGGAGTCGCCGTCCCTTCCCCGACGACACGCGGCTCGCCGCCGTGCCGATGGAGCTGAAAATGATGGCGGAACAATTGCTCTACGCCACCGGCAAGCATATCCTGACCGCCTACGATTGCTTTGAGGAATGATGTTTCCTCGGCAAAGACGGCAAAAAATGCGGCAACCCCTTTTATATTGGGAAAATAACGGATATTTTCCTTGCATTTCAGCGACATATATGATATGATGATAAAAAAGCGGCAGACGGTGGCAACCGTCTGCCCTACACTTTTTTCGGGAGGGTATCACACATGGGCAACTTTTTAGCAAACGTCGATTGGTCCTTCGCGCTGACCGCCGTTTTCCGCCTGCTGTTATCGGTCACCATCGGCACGCTGATCGGTAGCGAACGCGCCAGACACGGGCGCGCCGCCGGCATGCGCACGCACATTCTCGTTTGTCTCGGCGCGGCGCTTACTTCGCTGATGAGTCTGTACGTCAGCCACGCGCTGGGGGCAGGCGGTGACGTGCTTCGTATTCCCGCGCAGGTCATCTCCGGCATCGGTTTTCTCGGTGCGGGCATGATCATTCTGAAAAACAACACCACCATCGTCGGTCTGACCACGGCGGCGGGCGTGTGGACCACCAGCATCATCGGTATTGCGGTCGGCTACGGGTTTTATATCGGGGCCGTGGCGGCAACGGTGCTGTTCCTCGTTGCCACCGTGTTCCTGCAGCGCTTTGAAAAGAGAAAGAATTCCACCGAAGTGCTGTACATCGAGATCGACGACATGTACAAGACCAACGATCTGCTGAAAGTCATCAACGAGTTGGCCGGTGTGGACGCTTCACACTATGTCGTTCCCCCGAAAAGCGGTCAACAGGGGCATCTGGGCA
>JAFYPN010000023.1 GCA_017547465.1 Clostridia bacterium
CAAAATGTCAAAAAATGAGGGGACAATATGTTTATAAACAGAACGAATGATGGGTTAAATAATCTTTGCGGCAAGCAGATTGCTCGTTTTTGTATGCAACTCGGGATTTCGCAACGAGAGCTTGCTGATAGGGTGCAGTTAGCCGGCATTGATATTAATAAAAATGCGATTCAGCGTATTGAGAGCGGCAAGCGGTTTGTTACCGATATCGAAATTGTTGCATTTGCAAAAGTATTCCAAGTGGCTTTCGAAGAATTACTGCTTGCCTGACAAACAGAGAAATAACCGCACAGCCGTTGGCTGTGCGGTTATTTTTTACTAAAATTGCCCATACTGTTCGTGGAGGCGATCGGATGGACTCGTTTTGGACAAAGTCGGTAACACTGCCGTCATTTCCCGCGATGAAGCATGACATTCGCGCCGATGTGCTGATCATCGGCGGCGGGCTGACAGGCCTGTTGTGTGCGTATCAGTTGCAACGCGCGGGGTTGGATGTGGTCGTGGTCGAGGCGAACACGATCGGCAGTGGTGTTACCGGCAGGACTACCGCTAAGATCACAACACAGCACGGTGCGTGCTATCACATCGTTGCGAAGCGGTATGGAATGCACGTGGCGCGGCAGTATTATGAAGCGAATCGGGAGGCACTGGAGGCGTATAATGCCATCGAGGGTGACCTTGATTTGAAGACCTGTGACGGCGTCTTGTTTTCCCGCACTCATCGGGAGGTGTTGGAAATCGAACGAAACGTACTGTGCGCCATCGGAGCCAAGGTGGAATGGACAGACGCGGCGGAACTGCCGTTTTCGGTGGCGGGCGCACTGCGTATTCCGCACCAGGTACAGGTTCATCCGCTGAAATTGTTGAACGCGGTGATACCAACATTAAAGATCTATGAGCACACCCGCGTGCGTGAGATCCGCGGCAACATTGTGACAACCGACAACGGCACAACCGTCACCGCCGAGTCGATCATCGTCGCAACACACTTCCCGTTCCTGAATCGGCACGGCGCGTATTTTTTAAAGCTGTATCAGCACCGCGCGTATGCGTTGGCGGTGGCGAATACACCGCCGCTTGAGAGGATGTACTGGGAGGAGAAGGACAACGGGCTGACCTTCCGGCAATGCGGTGATCACCTGCTTGTGGTCGGCGGGGGACACCGCACTGGGAAACCCGGGTTGGGGTGGAAGGCGGCAGAGCAGGTGGTTCGCCACTATTATCCCGACGCGCGTATTACCGCTCGCTTTGCGACACAGGATTGTATGTCACTCGATGGTATTCCGTATATCGGTCGCTATGCAAAGCATTCGCCGCAGTTGTATGTGGCTACCGGCTTCAACGGGTGGGGGATGACCTCCTCGATGACCGCTGCCTTGTTGCTCACGGGTGAGCTGATCGGGAAGCCGAAGCCGTGGACATCCGTGTTTGCTCCTGACCGAACGATATGGCATCGACAGCTCGCGACCAACGTGGGTGAAACACTCAAAACAATGGTGACACCGACCGTGCCACGTTGTCCGCACCTGGGCTGTGCGCTCAAATGGAATGCCGCGGAACGCAGCTGGGATTGTCCTTGCCACGGCTCGCGATTTTCGGAGAACGGCAAACTGCGCAACGGCCCCGCGACCGGAGATCTAAAAAAGGGATGATCCAACGGATCATCCCTTTTTACTTCCGTTATTATTCTTTCTCTACAATCTTGCGGCCCATCAGTACACCCATGACGGAGGCCATCATGAGTCCGCGTGTCCAGCCGCTCGAATCGCCCAAACAGTGTAGCCCTTCCACATTGGTATTGAGATCGGTGTCCATGCGCACGCGATTGCTGTAAAATTTCAATTCGGGGGAGTACAGCAATGTTTCGCAGGATGCAAAGCCGGGCACCACGTGATCGACCGCTTGGATGAAGTTGATGATGTTGATCATTGCGCGATACGGCATAGCGGCGGTGATATCACCTGCGACTGCATCCGGTAGGGTGGGGCGCAGGTTAGATTGCGCCAGTTCCTTTTGCCAGGTGCGTTTCCCGTCCAGAATGTCGCCGAAGCGTTGTACCAGAATGTGTCCCGCGCCTAACATATTGGTCAACTCGCCTACCTTTTGCGCGTACGCAATGGGCTGATTAAACGGTTGACTGAAATTATGTGAACACAAAATCGCAAGGTTAGTGTTATTGGATTTGAGTTCCTTGTACGAATGGCCGTTGACAACTGCCAGGTCATCGTCGTAGTTTTCTTGGCTGACAAACCCGCCGGGGTTCTGGCAGAAGGTACGCACCTTATTCTTGAACGGACGCGGATAGCCGATGAGTTTGGATTCATACAGGGTCTCGTTGACCGTTTCCATGACCTCGTTGCGCACCTCTACACGCACGCCGATATCGACAGTACCGGGTTGATGCGCGATGTTATGTTCTGCACAGATCTTTTCCAGCCAATCCGCACCGCGGCGACCGGTAGCAATCACGGTATGTGCTGCTTCGATGGTCAGATCCGCTTTGCCGTCGGTGATACGCACACCGCGGCACACACTGCCGTCGAGCAACAGGTCGGTACATTCGTAGCCGAACGAAATCTCTACACCATTGTTTTGCAGATATTGTTCAACAGCAAGATAGATCCCCTGTGCCTTTTCGGTTCCCAAATGACGTATGGGACAATCCACTAATTTCAGTCCCGCTTGTATTGCGCGTTTGCGGATCTCTTTGACCTTTTCCGTGTTGCCGAGCCCCTCAACGTGAGTATCAGCACCAAACTCCAGATAGATCTTATCCGCGTAATCAATCAAATCCTGCGCCACATCCTCACCGATGAGGGAGGGCAGATCTCCGCCGACCTCATAGCTTAAGGATAATTTACCGTCCGAAAACGCACCGGCACCGGAAAAACCGGTGGTGATATGGCAGTACGGTTTGCAGTTAACGCAATGCCCAACCTTCGCTTTGGGACACCGACGGTTTTCCACCGCTTGTCCTTTTTCGACAATCATAATGCTTTGCTTGCTGCCACGGCGGAGCATCTCCAATGCGGTAAAGATACCGGCGGGGCCGGCACCGACGATCACGACATCTCGTTTCATGTTTTAAACCTCCAGACATGAGGGGGTTTCCCAATAAAAAAGTATAGCAACAAACGGGCAAGCTTGTCAACTGTAATTTTTACAAGTACCGCTTGCGTAATGCTTGGGGTATATGATATACTGAAATCTGTATGAAAGGAAGTGACAGCCGGATGGATATTCGTGTGGGCGATGTGCTGACAATGAAAAAGCAGCACCCCTGTGGCGGTGCGCGGTTTTTGGTGTTGCGGATCGGAATGGATTTCCGCCTGCGCTGTGAGAACTGCGGTCACGAAATGATGATTCCTCGTTTGAAAGCGGAGAAGAATATCCGTAACGTCCAGCGGGAGGGGTAGCGGCGCACAGCATGTCTATTAAGAGAAAGGGAGATTGCTGTGTTAGACCGATTAAGGGATGTTGAAAAGCATTACGAAGAGTTGATGGCGCGGTTGTGTGACCCGTCTGTGATATCGCAGGCGGAGTTGTATCGTGATCTGATGCGCGAGAGTAAACAGCTCGAGCCGATTGTGGAAGCGTATCGCGTGTATGCCAAGGCCCGCGAAACCGAGTCGGAGGCGAAACTGTTGCTTGAAACCGCAGGTGTTGACCGCGAATTACGGGAGCTTGCGGAAGACGAGTTACAGGAAAGCCGCCGCACGGCGGAGCGCCTGGCAGAGGAACTGAAACTCTTATTGTTGCCGCGTGATCCGAACGATGACCGCAATGTCATCGTTGAGATCCGTGCAGGCGCAGGCGGTGAGGAATCAGCGCTGTTTGCGAACACTCTATATCGAATGTATACGCTGTATGCCACTGCGAATGGCTACCAAACCGAGACGGTGGGTGCCAATGAAACCGAACTCGGCGGGTACAAGGAAATCAGTTTTATGGTGACCGGTCACGGCGCGTACAGC
>JAFYPN010000024.1 GCA_017547465.1 Clostridia bacterium
AGACGGACAGTCCCGAGGCCTGTCCCTACAACCGAAACTCATAGACGAGATCTTATTACCGCACTGTACAAATGACCTGTCACTCGCATCAAAAAGCACCACAGCCTATGCTGCGGTGCTTCTCCTGTCTAATACAACCAGCTTGACGGGATCAAGAACGTGTATGGTGCTGTGACGATTGCGAAGATGAGCGAGAATTTTCGACGAAGCGGTTTGTCAATTGCCTTGAAGGTGTTGAAATAGTTGAGCACAAAAATCAAAACGGCAGATACCATCAGCGCCGGGACGGTGAGATACAGCTCATCGCCCATTGTACCCAGTCTAAAACCGCATATTATCAATAGCAGGAACGCCCCGCCCGCAATGTCGGACAGCATACCGAAAGCATAAATTTTGAGTATGTATTGCTTGTACCACTGCTTTTTGTCCGCGACTTTCAGAATCAGCAGACTCACGATGAGGACCAGGCTGTCAATGATAAAGTTGCCCGGCAGAACGATCAGCCACACTTGCGGGAACAACAGCAGTATCCAAAAGGGAAAGTATGCGTTGTAGAGCTTGACGGTGTTGCTTCGGCGGCCGTGAAGTGCTTTCTTATTCATACGAATCTCCTTATTTCTTTTTGGGACGCGTATTACGGATGGTTTTCTTTTTGGGGAAAGGTTTCTTAAACTGCCCGCCGGACGGGCGGGTATCCTGTACCAAGCACTCTTTGCCGTTGCCGATGAGATCATATCGTCCGTATCGTTTGAGCGTGCGTATCACAAGCTCACGGTTTTCCGGCTTGAAGTACTGCAGCAAGGCGCGTTGCTCGGCTTTTTCCGCAGGGGTTCTCGCCACATAGATGGGCTTCATCGTCAGGGGGTCTAACCCTGTATAATACATGCAGGTGGACACCGTACCAGGGGTGGGATAAAAATCCTGTACCTGTTCGGGACGCATCCCCTCACGTTTGAGAAACACCGACAGTTCAATGGCGTCCTTTAAAGTGCTTCCCGGATGGGAGGACATCAAATACGGCACCAAAAACTGTTCTTTCGCTTCGCTTTTGGTGAGCTCGTAAAACCGCTTTTTGAATTTGAGATACGTTTCAATGGTAGGTTTTCCCATGGCCGTAAGCACCGCCACCGAGCAATGCTCGGGAGCGACCTTCAGCTGACCGCTCACGTGATGGCGTACCAGTTCTTTGAAAAACGATTCGTTTTTGTCCGCGATCAAATAGTCAAAGCGGATACCCGAACGAATAAACACTTTCTTAATTTTCGGGAGTTTGCGGATCTCTCGCAGCAGCCCCAGATAATCGGAATGGTCCACCTCGACCTGCGGGCAGATTTTCGGTGCCAAGCATTTGCGGTTTGGACACATCCCGTCTGTTTCCTGCTTTTTACATGAGGGCGAACGAAAATTCGCCGTAGGACCGCCCACGTCGTGAACGTAACCCTTGAAGCCGGGAAGCTCGGTTAACAATTTTGCCTCGCGAATAACCGATTCGTGACTGCGAACCGTGACGCGTCTGCCTTGGTGATAGGCAATGGAACAAAAATTGCAGGCGCCGAAACAACCGCGGTTGTGCGCGATTGAAAACTTGACTTCCTCAATGCCCGGCACGCCGCCGAGCGGTTCGTACGAGGGATGATAGTCACGCATGAAGGGAAGCGCGTAGATACGGTCCAACTCCGCGGTGGCAAGCGGCGGCATCGGCGGGTTTTGCACCACGATGGTCTTGCCGTGCTTTTGGATGATGGGGTTCCCTCTCACCGCGTCTTGTTCCTCTTGCTGGATTTTGGTGGCGATAGCATATTGCTTTTTGCCGTTTTCCGTGGGATCTTTTACAAGCTCGTACGACGGACATTCTACGGCAGATCGCCATATGTAATCGGTGGTTGCTACCTTGTAGCAGGTCCCCAGAATATCGGTCATGGTGCGTACGGATTCGCCGCTGTCGAGCCGTCTTGCGATCTCCACCGCGTGTTTTTCGCCCATACCGAACATTAAGAGATCGGCATGCGAATCTATCAGGATAGAGGGGCGCACGCGATCGTCCCAATAATCGTAATGCGCAAAACGGCGGAGCGAGGCTTCCAGTCCGCCGATGGCGATGGGAATATCGCCGTACAGCTCGCGTATTTTCTTGGAATACACAATCACCGCACGGTCGGGGCGCGCACCGGCTTTGCCGCCGGCGGTATAGGCGTCGTCACTGCGTTTTCGTTTGGCGGCCGTGTAATGTGCCACCATGGAATCGATATTACCGGAGTTTACAAAAAACGCCAGCCGAGGTCTGCCGAACTGTCGAAAATCGGCATCGGTTTTGGGCTGGGACAGGATGCAAACGGAATACCCCGCCGCCTCCAGCACGCGTGAGATGATGGCGGTGCCGAAGCTGGGATGATCCACGTACGCATCACCTGTCACCAGCACAATATCCGGCTGCGAAATGCCCGCAGCGTGCATTTCGGTTCGGTTGATCGGTAAAAACGGCATAATGATTCCCTCAATTCGTGATACTGTCATTGTAGCACAGGACGGTGCGCTTGTCGAGAGCCGTCGAGCATTTTTCCACAGAGGGTCTTGCTATTTGGCAGGGAAATTTGGTATAATACAATCATGGAAAGGCGGTGCGTATATGGCAAAGCGCAAACAGAAAATTCTCACAATCGATCCGTATTTAGAGCCGTATGCCGACGATCTTTGCCTGCGTGCAGAGCTGTTCTCTCATAAGAAAGCAGAAATCGGCGAGCTGACCGCGTTTGCAAACGGTCACCGCTATTTCGGGTTTCACCGCACCGAGTCGGGATGGGTGTACCGCGAATGGGCACCCGCCGCGGATGCGCTGTTTTTGACGGGAGATTTTAACAACTGGGATACCGGCGCCTGCCAAATGACGCGGCTCACAAACGGCATTTTCGAGGTGCAAGTGGACAACCTCTGCCCCGGTCAAAAGGTACAGACCATCGTGTGGCATCAGGGGCAGATGCTTCGCCGTATCCCGCTGTACGCCACACGCGTGGTACAGGACCCCGTCACCTATCTGTGGTGTGCAGAGTTGGAGGATACCCTTGCTCCCTATCCGTGGACCGACGAGGGATTCTCCCCCGCCAAAACCCCGTTTATCTACGAATGTCACATTGGTATGGCGCAGGAAACGGGTGCGGTCGGCAGTTACCGCGAATTTACCGCGAATATTTTGCCGCGCATCCGGGCGGCGGGGTACAATACGATCCAGATCATGGCGATCATGGAGCATCCGTATTACGGCTCGTTCGGGTACCAGGTATCGAATTTCTTCGCCGCCTCCTCGCGTTACGGAACCTCCAATGACTTAAAAGAGCTCATCAACACTGCCCACGAAATGGGGATCGCGGTGCTGCTGGACGTGGTACACTCCCACGCGATCAAAAACACCAGTGAGGGGCCGAACGAGTTTGACGGTACGGTGTATCAGTTTTTCCACGAGGGTGGCCGCGGCGATCACGATGCATGGGGCACCAAGCTGTTCAACTACGGCAAAAACGAGGTGCTGCATTTCCTGCTGTCCAATCTGCGGTACTGGATGGAGACCTTCCATTTTGACGGATTCCGTTTTGACGGCGTGACCTCCATGCTGTACCACGATCACGGACTCGGCAGCGCATTCACCGATTACAGTATGTATTTCTCGCTGAACACCGACGTCGAGGCGGTCACTTACCTACAGCTTGCCAACGAGCTCATCCACACGCTGAATCCCAAAGCCATTACGGTGGCGGAGGATATGTCCGGTATGCCGGGGATGTGTTTGCCGATCAAGGACGGCGGGATCGGGTTTGATTATCGCTTGTCGATGGGCGTGCCGGATTTATGGATCCGGCTACTCAAAGAGGTGTCGGACGAGCATTGGAGCATGGGGAAGCTGTGGTATGAGCTGACCAACCGTCGCCCGAAAGAGAAAAACATCGGATACTGTGAGTCGCATGATCAGGCGCTGGTCGGCGACAAGACCATCATGTTCCGTCTGTGCGATGCCGAGATGTATACCCGTATGCAGAAATTCGGCGGCAGTCTGATCATTGACCGCGGCATCGCCTTGCACAAGATGATCCGCCTGCTCACGGCGTCGCTTGCCGGCGAGGGATATCTGAATTTTATGGGTAACGAATTCGGGCACCCCGAATGGATCGATTTTCCGCGCGAGGGCAACGGCTGGAGCTATCATTACTGTCGCCGCCAGTGGAGCCTTTTGGACAACCCCGATCTGCGGTATCGCGAACTCGGTGACTTTGACAAGGCGATGCTCGCCCTTTTGCAACGCGAAAAAACACTCACCAAAGCGCCGACGTGTCTGTCGATCCACGAGGACGACAAGGTGCTGATCTACGAAAAGGGGAATTTGGTGTTTGCATTCAATTTCCATCCGGAGAAATCGTTCGACAGTTATCCGATCCCGGTAAGCAAGGCGGGTCAGTACAAGGTACTGCTCTCATCCGACGACGGCGTGTTCGGCGGGTTTGACCGCGTGGATACGTCGGTGCGATACCAAGCGGATGAGCAGGGGTTTCGTTGTTATCTGCCCAACCGCTCGGCGATCGTGTTCAAGAAAATACGATAGAAGAAGGCTCTCCCGCGGGAGAGCCTTCTTTATTCGTCTTCATCAAAGCGGAACGGGCCGGCAAGAAAAGTAACCTCGTTCGCATCGACCGAGAGCAGACCGCCGTTTACCGTGGCGGTCTTTTTCGTATCCGCATCCACCCACACGACACACGGTCCACCAACCACCGAGGTGACAAACGGAACGTGTCCTGCCATCACCGCAAGTTCACCCTCCGTACCACGCACGTCGAGTTTGACGATCTCTCCACTGAAAACATTTCCGTCGGGAGAGGAAACGGTCAACCGAAAGGTGTTCATCGCGTGCCCGCTTTCTCCACCGCTTCGTCAATCGTACCGACAAAGAGGAAGGCGGATTCGGGCAGATCGTCATGTTTACCCTCGATAATCTCCTTAAAGCCACGGATGGTTTCCGCGATGGGAACGTATTTACCGACAATGCCGGTGAACTTCTCCGACACGTCAAACGGCTGGGATAAAAAGCGTTGAATCTTACGTGCGCGTTGCACCAGCAGTTTATCGTCATCCGACAGCTCATCCATACCCATACGGATACCTCAAAGACCCCGATGACAAGCATCACTGGATTGTGGAGCAGGACGCTGCCAAAGTGGTACGGGAGATTTTCAAGCTGTGTATGGACGGCTACGGCCCCACGCAGATTGCGAATATCCTCACGGAACGCAAAATTGAAAACCCCACCGCTCACGCAAAGCGGATAGGACTCAACCCTCCGGCTCGGCAATTCTACGATGACCCTTACCTTTGGCGAGACAGCACCATCACCCACATCCTTTCCAGGATGGAGTATATCGGTCACACGGTCAATTTCAAGACCTATCGAAAGTCCTATAAAAACAAAAAGCAGATGCACAACGACCCCTCCAAGTGGCAGATTTTCAAGAACACCCACGAAGCCATTGTGGACGAAGCGGTATTTGAAATCGTGCAGAAGATTCGTGATGGACGGCGCAAGGTCACTCCGCTCGGTGAAATGCCGATCCTCTCCAGTATGTTATTCTGTGCCGATTGCGGTGCAAAACTGTACCAAGTGCGTGGTAAAGGTTGGGAGCACAGCAAAGAGTATTTCGTTTGTGCCATCTACCGCAAAATTAAGGGTGGGTGCAGTTCCCACCAAATCCGCAACGTGGTCATCGAAGAAGCCTTGCTTGATGATATCCGCAGAATCACCGCTTTTGCAAAAGACCACGAAGCTGAATTTCTGCAAATGGTTACGAGTAAGACCAAAATCGCACTCGACAGAAGCCTGCGTGATAACAAGCGTGAGTTGGAACAAGCCACACAGCGTATCCGCAAATTAGATGAAATCATCCAAAGGCTCTACGAGGATAACCTTGAGGGCAAAATCACAAACGAGCGTTTTGCAAAAATGACCGCTAACTATGAAGCGGAGCAACACACCCTTGAGCAGAGGGTAGCCGAACTGCGGACAGCCATTTCTTCTGAAAAAGAAACAGCACTCAACGCCGATCACTTCCTCACCTTGGTACGAAAGTACACCGAAATTCCTGAACTCACAGCGGAAATCATCCGAGAATTCGTGGAGAAGGTTTACGTGTACAAAGCAGAAAAGGTCGATGGGCATCGAGTGCAACGCATCAAAATTATATACAACTGCATCGGTGAGTTCACCTTGCCGGACGCAGCAGAAGACGAAAAAACGGCATAGCCGCTATGAAAACGACTATGCCGAAATTTTCCAGGGAAGTTAATCCCTAAGACCACCCACTAAAAAACGGCGGCTTTTTATTTTCAAGGCATATCACCCCCGCTCATCATTTTATCAAACAACGGTCGCAGCTGCCACGCGGAAACAAAAGCGGTAGCGCCGCCACCCATAAATTTATAACATCCAGCACCGCTGCCAACACCAAAACAACACCTTGAAAAATCAACCGGTAACTTTGGCTGGCGCGAATACGGCGAGCTGCCTGCTTTGGCTCTTCATTCACCGCACGCTGCACCGTGATACCCATCAACAGAAAATTTGCCACAGCAGTTATCAAGCCCACCACATTGCCGAGTAAAACGGTATAATCCCATTTACCAAGAACGAGGAACGCCGCCTGCATCAATACACTGCACAGCGTTGTACATATTAAAATGTATACCGTTTCGCGTTTGACGGTAGGATCCAGCGCTTTCATTTCACAACACACCTTTGATGAGGGATGGTTTAGTATACCACATTTTGCCACCCAACACAAGATAAATCAGCAAAAATGTGTATTTTTGATTGACGACCAGGAGGGAAATTGGTATACTTGTCCTATCTAGTAAAAAAGAGGTGCTTTCTGTATGGCGAAAAGCGTAAAAGATGTCTTGGCGCTGATCAAACAGCACGACATCAAAATGGTCGACTTTAAGATGGTGGACATCAACGGTCAATTCCGTCACGTCACCATTCCCGCGGAGAACTTCTCCGAGGATACCATGAAAAGCGGTATCGGGTTTGATGCCTCCAACTACGGCTATGCCGTGGTGGAAAAGAGCGATATGGTGTTTATTCCCGATCCGAGCACGGCGGTCGTAGATCCGTTCTGCACCATTCCCACCCTGTCCATGACGGGTAACGCGATGATCATCGACTCCCCCGAAAACCGTCCTCTCGCACAGTATCCCCGTAACATTGTGCTGGCTGCCCAGCAATATATGAAAGACAGCGGTATCGCGGATACCATGCTCATCCTGCCCGAATTCGAGTTCTATCTGTTCGACGAAGTGGGCTGGGAAGTGCAAGGCAACAGTATCGGCGTGTCGTTGGATGCCGAGCAATCTTACTGGAACAGCGGCGTTGAGGGTAAGGGTAACGTCGTGCCGAAGCAGAAAGCCTATCATATCGCCAAACCCTTTGACCGCGCCTACGAGTGCCGCAGTGAAATGTGCATGCTGATGCGCGATATGGGCATTGAGATCAACTATCATCATCCCGAAGTTGCCGCGTCCGGTCAGTTTGAGATCGAGCCGCAGCTCGGTGAAATGACCAAGATGGCGGATGCCACCATGATGATCAAGTATATCATCCACAACACCGCGCTGAAATACGGCAAGACCGCCACCTTTATGCCGAAACCCATCTACGGCGAGGCAGGCAGCGGTATGCACGTGCATATGCAGCTGTTCAAGGATGGTGAGCCGGTCTTCTCGGACGACAACGGCTATGCCCATTTGAGCGAAACGGCACATTACTTTATGGGCGGTCTGCTCAAGCATATCGCCTCTCTGTGTGCGCTGACCAACCCCAGCACCAACTCGTTCAAGCGGCTCGTGCCCGGCTTCGAAGCGCCTGTCACGGTCGGCTACGCTACCTCCAACCGCAGTGCAGTTATCCGTATTCCCGCGTACGCCAAGAGCCCCGACAAACGCCGCTTTGAGCTGCGTAACCCCGATGCGACCTGCAATCCGTATTTCTGCTACGCCGCGATCCTGATGGCGGGTCTTGACGGTATCAAGAACAAGATCGATCCGCACGAGAACGGCTGGGGCCCGTACGATATGAATCTATACCACCTGCCCGAAGAAGAAAAAGCGAAATTGCAGGGTCTGCCGACCTCGTTGCCCGAGGCATTGGACGCGTTGGAGGCGGATCACGAGTATCTCACCGCCGGCGGTGTATTCCCCGAGGAGTTGCTGGGCAACTTTATTAAGGCCAAACGTGAGGAATGCCGTGAATTAGCGGCCATCCCCCACCCCGCTGAATTTGATAAGTATTATAACCTGTAAGATGAGAAACGGCAGAGGCTCAAGCCTCTGCCGTTTGGTTTATGATCGCCTGTAAATTTTCTTCGGAATATTCGATCTCGGCGGAATACAGACGGCAGATCTCGTACAGCTCATCTGTGTCGGCTGCGAGCGTGAGAATCACCGCCGCCGCGTGTGCGGCAAAGCCCCCATGATCGTGACGGAACATGAAATACGCCGTCAGCCTCTCCCACACCTTGTTGTGCGGTTGGACCAATTTCTCACAGTCAGCGAGCTTATCAAGATACGCATCCCACGCGGGATCTAAGCGTTCGAGCGAGCGGTAGATCGCCGCCCATTCGGCGGGGGCACGGGCATCCGAGAGAGGCGACGCGGCCGTGTCCACCGCCACCTCTTTACCGGTATCGGCGTCCATAAATCGAACGGGACTTTCCAATATCAAGCGGCACGCCGCCTCACAGCAAAGACCGAGTCCTAACCGCAGATCGTCACCGAGATAGGTGCGAAAGCGTGGGTGGTCGGTACAGATGTCACACAGGGCGTCTTCGCCGAGCGTCAGGATAATGTCACATAACCCTTGTTCATTCAAGAACGCACAGCGTTGCTCCTCACATAAGCGAAAGCACGGCTGCTCGCCGTGTACAATACCGGTCTGTAAACGGTTACCAAACTCGCCGTCAACCGTGTTGTATAAAGCATAGGTATCGGCATCAATGTCGATCTCCCAGCCGATACAGCAGTTGTGACGGCAGCGGTCGGCGATACAGTGAAAGTGAGGATAATACGTGGGAACGATGACCATACCGATTACTCCTCAAACAGCGGTGTGGATAAATAACGGTCGCCCGTATCAGGAAGCAACACCACAATGGTTTTTCCCGCGTTTTCCGCGCGCTGTGCGAGCATACGTGCCGCGTGCAGTGCCGCACCCGACGAGATCCCCACCAAGTAGCCCTCGGTTCGGGCAAGATCGCGCGCCGCGGCGTAGGCATCCGCTTCACTGACAGGGATGACCTCGTCATACACGGCGGTGTTGAGCGTATCCGGTACAAAGTTCGCACCGATTCCCTGCAAACCGTGAGGACCGGCCGTTCCCTCCGATAACAGCGGTGAGCGTTTCGGTTCCACCGCGACTACCTTGACGGCGGAGTTTTGGGATTTTAAATACTCACCAACACCGGTGATCGTGCCACCGGTACCCACACCGGCTACGAAAATATCCACGGTGCCGTCGGTATCGTTCCAGATCTCGGGACCGGTGGCAGTCTTATGCGCCGCAGGATTGGCAGGATTGCCGAATTGATCGGGAATATAGCTATTGGGCATCGCAGCGGCGAGTTCCTTGGCCTTTTCCACCGCGCCCGCCATACCTTTGGCACCCTCGGTGAGCACCAGCTCGGCACCGTAGGCTTTCAGTAACGCGCGGCGCTCCGCGCTCATGGTTTCCGGCATCGTCAAGATCACGCGATACCCGCGCGCAGACGCCATGGCCGCCAAGCCGATGCCGGTGTTGCCGCTGGTCGGTTCGATAATCACGGAATCCGACGAAAGCAACCCGCGCTTCTCCGCGTCGTCGAGCATTGCCAGCGCAACGCGGTCTTTCACACTGCCTGCGGGGTTGAGATATTCCAGTTTTGCCAAAATCGTCGCACACTCTCCCGACAGACGGCGTACCTCTACCAACGGGGTGTTGCCGACAAGAGCGGTAATATCCCGATATATCTTCACGCGATCAGATCCTTTCACAAGAACAGCGATAAGAATAGTATAGCATAAAGAACCGAACCCTACAATGCCTGTGGGTAACTTTTTGGTGATTTTCCGTTTTATCAATGGCAGGGGGATCAGAAAAAGCGACCAAGAACGGTCGCTTTTTGACAGGGCAAACAAATTATTCTTCCAGATCCTCCAAAGCAGCACGGACAGCCGCAATGACAAATGCCGAGAAATTGCATTGCTTGCCTCTCATCGCTTCTTCGACTTTCTCAATAACATCATTGCGAAACCGCATTGTCTTGTTTGTCGTTGGCGGTGTGGCGGGAATTTTAAATTTGGCCATACAATCACCTCGCAATGCATTTGTATTGCTTTAATTGTATGGCGAGGTGAAGGTGATGCGCTATGAACTATATTCCTATATTCAGGTATCCGGCGTGTATTGTCGTTTTGAAACGGAAAGTGATACGCTTGAGGATCTGTTGTCCTTTGTCTTGAATATCGTGATGCCCAAACTGTTGTCTCGTAACGAATCGCACAACCAACGCTGGATATATATAGACAACGATCCGAACGAGTTTGCGATTGAGAATTTGGGATACACCACGCCGCCTGCTCGACAAGACTGTATCGAGCGAATTTGTGAATGCAAACTGCAAAAGCAGTTGGCTTCAGTGGATCGCACAAGCATGTGCCTGAACAACTCAACATATCGGCAACAGTATAAACGGCTGCTTGGTGCAGCTGTTGAGGAGGGTACGGTTCTCGGCGACAAGCTTTTTTCGTTGTCGTCAAACGGTCACACTACCA
>JAFYPN010000025.1 GCA_017547465.1 Clostridia bacterium
GCTCACGGGGCACGCCTCGGCACAGGCACCGCAATCGATGCAGGTCTCGGGGTTAATAACATACTTGCCATCACCCTCGGAAATCGCCTCAGTGGGGCAGCCTTCGGCGCAAGCGCCGCAGTTGATGCAATCGTCAGTGATTTTATAAGCCATTGTTCAAGCACCTCCTTTACTCTTACGATTAGTACGATAGCATATTTTAGAAGAAAAATCAACTCAAAAATTTTCCGAATGCCCCGAAAAATGAAAAAGGACTTGCGTTTCGGGTCGAAAGGTGTATATAATAATGTGGGTATTCTTCGTAATGAACTCGTGAAAGGAGGGACAGCGTATGGCGGAATATGTGTGGAATGCGTCGCTTATGCGGCGCGTGTTCGTGGTGCCTGAGGAGATCGCTGATCGGCATTTGCGACTCGCGGGCTCGGTACAGCTCAAGGTGCTGCTGTGGCTGTCCCGTAACGACGGGCAATTTGACGCAGAGGCGTGTGCAAAGGCGATTGGTGAAACCGCACCGGATTGCCGCGACGCCCTGCAATATTGGGTAGCGGCGAGCGTGCTGCAGGTAACCGATGATGAGCAAGAGTTGGTGGTGATCGCAGAGGCTCCCGTGCCGCAACCCACAACCAAGCCGGCGCGCCCGAAAGTGAAAAAGCCGCAGATGACCGACGTGATTCGGCGGCAAACGAAGGACGAGGAATTTGGCGGGTTGCTGACCGAGGTCAGCGCGCGTATGGGACGGCCGCTGTCAAACGGCGATGCGGAAACGCTGCTTTATCTGTACGAAACGGTCGGTCTTCCCGCGGCGGTGTTGTTGATGGTGGTTGGTTATGCGGCGCAGGCAGAGCGCATCAACATGCGATACATAGAGAAGATCGCACTGGATTGGGCAGAGCGCGGCATCCTGACCATGGAAGCGGCCGAGGATCACCTGTGTTATCTGGAGCGTTGCGAGCAAGCGGTGCGTCATGTACAGACCGTGTGTCAGCTGGCAAAACCGCTGACCGGTGCGGCGGTGATGCGTACGGCGGAAAAATGGATCTGTCAGTGGAAGATCACCGACGAGGTACTGCTGCAGGCGTACGAGATCTGCTGTGAAAAAACGGGTAAATTTGAAACGCGGTATATGGAGCGCGTGCTGGAGAATTGGCACAGTCAGGGTGCGGATACGGCGGAACAGGTTGCCGCGTTGTCCGGTAAAAAGCCGACCAAGGCACCTACCGCGGACAACACGGAATACGAAGATATGATCGAGCAGTACGTGCCCGTGTATAAGAAGAAAAAGAGGTGAGTCGCCGGATGTACAAGCGGGATATCTATGAAAAAGCGATGGCGACCTTAAAGGAGCGGCGCAGCGCAGCGCTGACACGTGCCGCAACGTTTCATGAAACCATGCGGGAAGCGGAGCCGCGCGTGCGTGAAATCGAGCAGAAGATGGCGCAATCGTCCGCCAAGGTCGTGGCCGCGATTCTGGGGAAGGGCAACGTGGATCAACAGGTCGAGCAGATCAAAAACGAAAACCTCGCGTTGCAGGAGGAACTCGCCGCCTTGCTGAAAAAGCACGGCGCGAAGGTCGGTAACTTTGAGCCGGTGTATACCTGCCCGGCATGCCAAGACACAGGATTTGCTGACGGCAAGCCTTGCGCGTGTCTTGAGCAGCTGATGCGGGAGTATTCCTGTCTGGAGCTGTCCGAGCTGTCGGCCATGAAGCCGACATCCTTTGATGATCTGTCGCTGGAATATTATTCCTCGCGCGCAGACGGCAGAACGGGTATTGCACCGCGTGTGCAGATGCGGCAGGTGATCGAATATTGCCGTGCGTATGCCCGAAATTTTGACGGACGCGACGACAGCTTGTTGTTGCGCGGACCGACGGGAGTCGGCAAGACACATCTGTCGCTGGCAATCGCCGGAGAGGTACTGTCGCAGGGGTATTCGGTCGTATACGGGCCGATACAACAGCTGCTGCACCGCATGGAGCGAGAGCATTTCGGCAGAGCGGACGGCAACACCGAGGATATCTTGCTGGAATGTGATTTATTGATTTTGGACGATGTGGGAACGGAATTTTCCAGCAACTTTTACACATCCGC
Organism: Clostridia bacterium; assembly: GCA_017547465.1. GTDB lineage: Bacteria > Bacillota > Clostridia > Oscillospirales > Acutalibacteraceae > RGIG3009. The sequence continues at coordinate 2,091 of JAFYPN010000025.1, forward strand.
GCTATATAATATCATCAACGGACGCTTGATGGCGGAAAAGCCGACCATTATCAGCACCAATTTAAATCAGAAAGAGCTGACCGATCGCTACGGCGAACAGATCGCGTCCCGCGTGACGGGCCTGTTTGAACCGCTGGTGTGTGTCGGCAAGGATATTCGTCAGCAGAAGCTCAAACAGTCGCTGAAAGGAGAATGAATGTGGCAACAAACATGATGTGTATGGGTTGTATGCACCCGCTCGGAGAGGGCGAAGCCAAGTGCGCACATTGCGGGTATCCCGCGGGCGGGGTGAATCCTCCTGAATATTTGCGCATCCGCACCCTGCTCAGCGGTCGGTATTTGGTCGGTCGCGTGCTGGAGATCGGCGGCGACAGCGCGGTGTATATCGGATACGATAAGCAGGAGGAATGTGCCATTACGCTGCGCGAGTTTTTCCCTGCCACGCTGTGCGTGCGGCAGCAAGGCGGCGCGCTCAAGCCTGCTGAAGGTCGTGAAGCCACCTTTGCCACGTATCGCACGAAGTTTTTGTCGGTTGCGCGTACGGTTGCCCGTTTGCGGGACGTGCTGGTGGTCGTTCCGCCGTATGACATTTTCGAGGAGAACGGTACGGCCTATACCGTCGCAGAGTTTTGTGAAGGGAAAAGTCTGGAAAAATACGTGGCGGCCAAGGATGGGCACTTGTCTTTTGAGGAGACAAGGCGGCTGTTTTTGCCACTCTTGTCCGCGCTGTCCACCATCCACGCGGCGGGGCTGTTGCATCTGGGCATCAGTCCAAAAAACATTCTGGTGGATGCAGAGGGAAATCTGCGACTGAAAAATTTTGCCATTCCGGAAACGCGCACGGTAAACACGGACTGTAAGCCGAATCTCATCACGGGATACGCGGCACCGGAGCAGTATGAGGTGGGCGCGGATTGCACCCCTGCCTCGGATGTGTACGGCGTGGCGGCCTCCATCTTCTTTGCCATGACGGGTCGGCATCCCGCCGACGCGGCACAGCGCGGCAAGAAGGCGGACGATCTGTTGATGCCGGCTCAGGTTGCGGATAAAACCCCTGCACACGTTAAGGAAAGCTTGATCCGCGCCTTGCGCGTCCACCCGCAACGTCGCACGCAAACCGTTCAGCAGTTGTTGGATGAGATGACGGCCACTTCCGCCGTCGCGGCGCTGATTCATGAGGATGACGAGGAGGAGGCACCGCCGAAGAAGGGCGGCGCCAGATATCTGTGGATCATCTTTATTGCGGCGTTTGCAGCGCTGGCTGTGGTTATGGTGCTGGTGCTCAACAGCTTGGGTGTCATTCGGTTGGGAGGCGGAGAACCCACCGTCACGACCACGACACAGGATCCGCTGACAATGAGCCCCACCACCTCCACCGCGTTTGTGTCGACGCCCACCGGCGAAGCGCTGTTTGCAGTGCAAAACTTAACGGGAAGCGTATATTCGTTGGTCAAGGATTCCAAGCTGTCGGGCGATATGAAGATTGAACTCAAGGGCTACGAGTACAGTGATACGGTTGCTAAAGGGCAGATCCTTTCGCAGACGCCGGCGGCGGGCGAAAAGGTGGATCGCGGCACCGTGATCTCGGTGGTTATCAGCGCCGGTTCTTCAACCGGTGTCATGCCGGATCTGACCGGATGGAAGGAAGAACACGCCAAGCTGTATTTGGAGGCGTTGGGATACCGTGTGGCGGAAAGCCTGCGGTTGCAGGTGTCGTCGCTGGATAAGGGGTTGGTCGAGCGTTCTTCGCCGAAGGCGGGCGCGGAGATCACACTGGGTGACACGGTGACACTGTATGTCAGCGATGTCAGTGAAACAACAGCAGAATAAAGGGTGTATTAGTATGGTATTAAAAAATGCAACGATCTATAACGACGAATTTGAAACGATAAAGCAAAATATCACGGTGGAAGGAGAGCGCATTGCGGCGCTCGACGATCGCGAGACCGGCGATACCGTGCTGGATCTGGAAGGATATACCGTGTTGCCGGGACTCATCGATATACATATTCACGGCTGTGCCGGGCATGATACCGGTGAGGCGACAGAGGAAGCGTTACAAGCGATGTCCAATTGCTTAGTCAAGCGCGGTGTTACCTCCTTTTGCCCGACATCCATGACGTTGTCTTTTGAAGAACTGCAGCGGATCTTCCGCAATGTGGCGGCTTGCCGTCCGACGGTGACCGGTGCGTACATTCAGGGCATCAATATGGAAGGGCCGTATATCGCCATGTCCAAAAAAGGCGCGCAAAACGGTGCGTATGTCCGTAATCCCGATGCTGCGGAGTTTAAACGGTTGTACGAGGATTGCGGCGGCATCATCAAGGTGGTCGACATTGCACCGGAATGTAACGGCGCGGAAGAATTTATCAAGGAAATTCAACCGATCTGTCCGGTGTCGATTGCCCACACGGCTGCCGATTACGATGAAACCTGCACAGCGATCGAATGGGGCGCGCGCCATGTGACGCACCTGTACAATGCGCAGAGCGGGCTTAGTCACCGCAACCCCGGTGTCGTGGGTGCGGTGTTTGACAAGACCCGTCAATACGGCGTGCGTGCGGAAATGATCTGTGATGGATTCCATATCCATCCGGCAGCGTTGCGTATCGCGTTTGCACAGCTCGGAGAGGATCATTCCATCATTATCAGCGATTCCATGTGTGCGGCGGGACACGTTGACGGCGAATACGATTTAGGCGGTCAAACCGTATATGTCAAGGACGGCAAGGCGCTGCTTGCTGACGGGACCATTGCTGCCTCGACCTCTAACGTGTATGAGGAGCTTCGCAACGTGATACGCTTCGGTATTCCGGTTAAACAGGCGATCAAGTCTGCCACGATCAATCCCGCTCGAGCGATCCGCGTCGATCATGAAACCGGCTCGATCAAAGAAGGCAAGCTTGCCGATCTGTTGGTAGTGGATGAGAATTTCGACATCGTGCTGGTGATCGTGCGCGGTGAAATCAAGGTGGATAACCGATAAGCGTTGGTCCGCGAGATCCGAAAACACAAACCGCGCTGTCCCCAAACGGACAGCGCGGTTCTTCTTTACATTGTGCCAATTTTGTGGTATCGTTATAATATCCACTAAGGAGGGATGGCTATGGCTCGAGAAAGGTACTTAGTTGGGGTGAGTCAAGAGGAACTGGCATATACACCGCCGCCACCGCCGCCGTCAACACCGCAAGGAAAATGGGAAAACTTTTGGTATCATTATAAATGGGTGACGATCGGCGTGTTGTTTGTGCTTGTCGCTGCGGTTGTGGTCATTGCCCATGAGGTGACCAAGGTTCGTCCGGATTATACCGTGTGCGTTGCCACACAGCAGGAGTTGTCCTTACAGGCGACGACTCGGCTGCAAGCCGCGTTTGAGGCGGTAGGCAACGATCGAAACGGAGACGGCAAGGTGGTAGTCACCGTGCAGTCGCTCAACATCTCCTCCGAGACGGGAACGACGTACAGCTTGGCAAATCGGCAAACGCTCATGGCACACATTGCGGCGCGCGACGTGCTGTTGTTTGCGTTGGATCCCTCGTATTACCACGAGACGCTGGAGCCTCTTATGGACGACGGCACGTTGTTCTTTGCGCCCATCGGAGTAGACGCTGTGGGTGTCAGCGAGGACGGCACGTACTGGAACTGGAAAGAGAGTCCGCTGCTGAACGAGGCGGATATGCAGGCGATCGATATTTGGCAGGCAGTACCAACCGAGCTGTATTTCGGTGTGCGCCATATCGGGGGAAATGAAAAGGAGCAGCGAGAACGCGAGGACTATGCTCAGTTGCTCAAAGCATTTGTTGCGGCACATTCTTGAATAAAGGTGCTTGTTCCGTGTCATACTATTGGTGGTGGTTGAACACCGCTTAAAACGATAGGGAGGAACGAGTTTTATGCAGAACGAACAGAACAAGCAGAATCAGCAGAACAAGCAGAATCAGCAAAGCGAACAGAACAAACAGAACCAGCAGAACAAGCAGAATCAGCAGAATAAGCAAGAGCAGCAGAACAAACACAACAACTATTAACGACCGTCTTCAGGGGCGCCGCCGGCACACGCCGGCGGTGCTTTTGACAATAGTGCTTGCGTTTTTAGTGGCGGCATGATACAATAGGACACACGCGGCGATGCCGCTGAAAGGGAGTGGACCGATGGCTGAATATGGAATGTTCAAAACAGCGATGCGCGGATTTCGCAAGGAGGATGTTTTGGCTTACATTGACGAAATGCTGGCCGAGCGTTCCCGTCAGGAGCTTGAACTGCACGGGCAGATCGAAGCGTTGCAAAAACAGCTTGCCGAGGCGCAGGTGCAGCAGGAGGCCGTTGAGGAAAACGAAAGACTGACGACACAGGTCGAGGAGCTGAAAGGACAGGTGGACATCTTGACCGCACAGGTCGCCGAGGTGACGGCACAGCTTGAACAGGAGCGGGGCGCCTCTACGGCGGCAACCGTGCGTGACGCCGAGCTGTCCGAACAGCTTGAGCAATCTCACCAAGCGATAGCCGCGTTGTGGGAAGAAAAAGCGGAGTTGGAAAAGCAGGTGGCGTCTGCCGAGGAGAAGATCGCCCACGTGCGGTCCCTTGGCGAGGAGTTTTACCGTCAGGTGGCAGAGCTGTTGCCTGAGCAACCCGCCCCGTCGGAAACAGCAGTCGTGACCGAACCGTTGGTGTTGGATACGCCGAGCGTCCAGTCCGCCAGACCCATGGAGCGGTGGTTGTTTTAAACGCTGTACGGGGTAGTATTTAAGAGATAAGGAGTAAACCGACATGGCAGAACTGAAGTATGATATTGTAAAGGAGCTTGGTGTGTTGTCCGAGTCTCCGACCGGCTGGCGCAAGGAGGTAAATCTCATCAGTTGGAACGACCGAGACCCGAAGTATGATATTCGCGACTGGGCCCCGGAGCGCACCAAAATGGGAAAGGGTGTTACGCTGACTCCCGACGAGGTCATTTTACTGCGCGACCTGTTGGGCGAAATTGATATTTAAGGTGGAGTAATATGGGAACTTGGGAATTGCTCAAGGCGGTTTTACAGGGCATTGTCCAAGGCATTACCGAATGGTTGCCGATCAGCAGCACGGGTCACCTGATCGTTGTCGAGGAATTTGTTCCGTTTACCCGTTCAAAGGAATTTTTTGATCTGTTTTCGGTACTGATCCAGCTCGGTTCGATCTTAGCGGTGGTGGTGTTGTATTTTTACAAGCTCAACCCCTTCTCACCGAAAAAGTCGCGTGAGCAAAAACGCGGCACGTGGTCGTTGTGGGGCAAGGTGCTGATTGCCAGTATTCCCGCCGCGATTGCCGGCTTGCTGATCGACGATTGGCTGGATGCGATGGAAGCGGAACATAAGGGTGTGTTTTTGTACATTATTGCCGCGGCACTCATCGTATACGGCGTGGCGTTTCTCGTGATGGAGTGTATGGTGCGCAAAACCAAGGTGAACGACCTCTCGGAGATCCGTCCCGGCTTAGCGCTTGGCATCGGCGCCTTTCAGATGTTGGCGCTCATCCCCGGCACCTCGCGTTCCGGATCGACGATTTTAGGTGCGACCGCGTTGGGTGCGTCCCGTACCGTGGCGGCGGAATTTTCGTTCTTCATGGCGATTCCGGTGATGTTCGGTGCTTCGGGGCTCAAGCTGCTCAAAGCGGCGATGGATGGTGTACTGTCCTCCTTTGAATGGTTGGATTGGGCGTGTCTGGCAGTTGGCTTTGTGGTATCCTTTGTGGTATCCGTGTTGGTCATCCGCTTCTTGATGGATTTCATCAAAAAGCACGATTTCAAGGCTTTCGGTTGGTATCGTATAGCATTGGGTCTGTTGCTGATTGTACTGGTAGCCACCGGACTGATCGGAAAATAAACAAAACAAAGCGATGGAAACGATCGTTTTCATCGCTTTTGTGATGCTGTCGAGGCGTGATACATACGAAAAGAAGCGGGGGTGCGTATTGCACCCCCGCTTTCGTGTTGCGTGAACAACATAGAGCGAAACGCCCCGCGTTAGCGGGCCCAGTATTTGCGGTCTAAGCTACGGTATTGGATCGCTTCGGACAGATGCTCGATGTGCAGGGTCTCGCTGCCGTCTAAATCGGCGATGGTGCGCGCGACCTTGAGCAAGCGGTCATACGCACGGGCCGATAGCCCCAAGCGGTCAAAGGCGCTTTCCATGAGTGCTTTGGCGTCGGCGGACAACGCACAATGACGGCGCAACAGCGAGGGGGTCAACTGCGAATTGGTGCGGATGGAGGTGCCGGCATAGCGCTCGAGCTGCACCCGACGTGCCGCATTGACACGCTCGCGGATGGAGGCGGAGCTTTCAGCAGGCTCAACGGTATTCAGGTCGGGATAGCTGACCGGCGGCACTTCAACATGAAGATCGAACCGATCCAGAAGCGGGCCGGAAATGCGGGACAAATACCGTGTGACACTGTGCGCCGAGCAGGTACATTCGCGGGTAGGGTGACCATAGTAGCCGCAGGCGCAGGGGTTCATGGCGGCGACCAGCATAAACGAACAGGGGTAGGTCAAGGAGCCGCTGGCACGGGAAATGGTGACGCGCTGATCCTCCAGCGGTTGACGAAGTCCTTCGGTGGCCTGCCTCGAAAACTCGGGCAGTTCGTCCAAAAACAGAACACCGTTGTGCGAAAGCGAGACCTCTCCCGGTCTGGGAACCGCACCGCCGCCGGTCAGACCCACGGCGGACACCGTGTGGTGCGGCGAGCGGAAGGGACGTGACGACAATAGCCCGACATCGGCGGGCAGGTTGCCGACGATGGAATGAACAGAGGTGGCTTCCAACGCTTCCTCGCGTGTCATATCCGGCAGAATGGACGGCAAACGTTTAGCGAGCATGCTTTTGCCCGATCCCGGCGGGCCCACCAACAGAATGTTATGGTTCCCGGCAGCTGCGATCTCCACCGCACGGCGCGGGACGGCCTGACCCATGACCTCCGAAAAATCGGGGACTGAAGTGTCGGTATGCGGCCGAAATTCCGTTTTAGGCAGCGCGACGAGCGGCTTCTCACCCGATAGATGGGCGAGCAGCGTCTTCACATGATCCACGGCGTAGACGGTGATTCCGTCTACCACGGCGCCCTCGGCAGCGTTGTCTTGGGGAATGACGATCGTTTGAATACCGGCTCGGCGGGCGGCGAGCACCATGGGCAGCACGCCGTGGACAGGGCGAACCTCACCTGTGAGGGATAATTCACCGATGAACGCCATCTCCGATATATCGAACGACAACTGACCCGCGGCGCGAAGCAAGGCGAGCAACAGAGGAAGGTCGTAAACCGAGCCCTCTTTTCGAATGTCCGCGGGGGCCAGATTCACGGTGATGCGGCTGACCGGGAACGAGAACCCGCAGTTTTTCATAGCGGCGCGCACGCGGTCGCGCGATTCCTTAACCGCAGGCCCCGGCATACCGACAACATCAAAGCCTGGAAGTCCTTGCGAAATATCCGCTTCGACCTCAACGGGATAGCCGTCGATGCCGAGCAACCCTAAGCTGTGCACTTGTGAAAACATCCGCTCCGCCTCATTTCAACATCCTTTGTTATCAGTATACAGGAAAAGAAACGAATACACAATAGAAAAAACGCGCCGTTCATTCGAATGGCGCGTTTGTGTGTTAATTGCGGAGTGCTTGCAGGGGGGCGGGGATACGGCCGCCGCGGTGGATCAAACGGGCGGGGGACGCGGGATTGACCGGCATGACCGGACCGCTGCCCAGCAGGCCGCCGAAGGACAGCTCGTCTCCAACCTGTTTGCCGATGGCGGGAATGACGCGTACGGCGGTGGCTTTGTTGTTGATCATGCCGATCGCCGCTTCGTCCGCGATGATGGCGGCAATAACCTCTGCTGACGTGTCGCCGGGAATGTTGATCATATCGAGACCGACCGAGCAAACGGCGGTCATGGCTTCCAGCTTTTCTATGCGCAAGCAACCGGTGCGGGCGGCGTGGATCATGCCGGCATCCTCGGTGACCGGAATAAAGGCGCCGGACAGACCGCCAACGTGCGAGGACGCCATCACGCCGCCTTTTTTTACGGCATCGTTGAGTAAAGCCAGTGCGGCGGTGGTGCCGTGAGCGCCGCAGCACTCGAGTCCCATTTCCTCTAAAATGTACGCCACCGAGTCACCGACGGCGGGGGTGGGCGCGAGGGACAGGTCGACAATGCCGAACGGCACGCCTAGGCGGCGGGAGGCTTCTTTGGCGACCAGCTGACCCATACGGGTAATCTTAAACGCGGTGCGCTTGATGAGATCGGCAACGGCGGTGAGGTCGCAGTCGCCGGCTTTGGCGAGTGCGGCGCGCACCACACCGGGACCGGATACGCCGACGTTGATGACGCAATCGGGTTCCCCGACGCCGTGAAACGCTCCCGCCATAAACGGATTGTCTTCCGGTGCGTTGCAGAACACCACCAGCTTGGCGGGGCCGATGCAATCGCGGTCCGCCGTTAATTCTGCGCTGCGGCGGACAACGCGCCCCATTTCGGCGACGGCATCCATATTGATACCGGCTTTGGTGGAGCCGATGTTGACCGACGAACAAATATGGTCGGTAGTGGCGAGTGCTTCGGGGATGCTTGCAATGAGTTCCCGATCGCCGGCGGCAAACCCCTTTTGCACCAAGGCGGAATAGCCGCCGATGAAGTTGACGCCGACGGCGAGTGCCGCGCGCTCCAGCGTTTGTGCTAATTTCAGCGGTTCTTTCTTGAGGCAACCCGCCAGCACGATCGCGATCGGTGTGACCGATATGCGCTTGTTGATGATCGGGATGCCGTATTCTTTTTCGATCTGTTGACCGACCTCCACCAAGTGTTTGGCCTTGGTGGTGATCTTATCGTACACGCGGCGGCAGACAACGTCAATGTCGCTGTCACAGCAATCGATGAGTGAGATCCCCATCGTAATGGTGCGGATGTCCAGGTTTTCCTCCTGAATCATCGTGATGGTTTCTAAAATATCACGTGCGTTTAACATAGCGGTAGTTCTCCTTAGATCTGATGCATCGAATTGAAAATATCCTCGTGCATCGTGTGGATGGACAGACCCATTGAGTCACCGATCGCCGTCAACTCATCGGCAAATTGTTCAAACGGAATGTCACTTTTGTCGATATCTACCATCATGATCATTGCAAACAGATCCTGCAAGATGGACTGCGTGACTTCCAAAACATTGACCTGATGGTCGGCGCAGACCGCCGATACCTTGGCGAGAATACCCACCATATCCTTTCCGATAACCGTAATAACAGCGCGCATACTTGTTTCTCCTTTTATATTGACTTAAAGTTTTTACCAAAGATTTCGCTCGTATCCTGAATTATCACAAACGCGGATGGGTCTATGGTTTTCAGAACACGGCGAATTTTAACAATATCCCGGCGGCGGGCAACGCACATCAGGATTGAGCGTTGTTCGTGCTGATAGGTGCCGTAGGCGGGGATCACCGTAGCGCCGCGGCCGGTAGCATTGTGGATGGCTTTTGCCAGCTCGTACGGGTTTTCGGTGACGATCATCAGCGATTTGCCGCTGTCCACACCGAGAAGCACCGCGTCGATGACATACGAGGAAACGAACGAGACAACAGCCGAGCACAGTGCACTTTCAATGTTGCCGTACACGAAAGCGGCAGACACGAATACTACCATATTAAACCCAAACAGGAATTTGCCAACGGGGATGTTGGGCCAATGCCGGTTGACGACTTGTGCGATAATGTCGTTACCGCCCGCCGATGCGCCGCGCAGAATGGGAAGCGCGATGCCGATACCGGACAGCGCACCGCCGAACAGGGCGACCACCAGCATTTCCCCCTCATACGCGTGACTGCCGATGAGTATATCAAAGGTATCCATAAACACCGAGGATAAGACGGTGGAAATGGTGGTGGTAATGAAAAAATGAGCGCCGAGCTGCCAAAAGCCGAGAATGAGCAGCGGGATACTCATCGCCAACGACAGCATGCCGGGCGGGAGGCTTGTTAAGGCGCTGATTTGGGTGGCGATACCGTTGATGCCACCGGGAGTCAGCGAGTTATAACGAATGAAAATCGTGTAACCCAATGCGTAAATGGCGGCGCCGAGTGTAATGTAAAGACAGTCGATGATCCAACGCGTGATGAGTTTTCGTTTCATACCGTTTCACCCGTAGCTGATGTAGTATTGTGACAACATCATACACCCTTTTAAGGGCAAAAGCAAACATTTTATTTGCATATACGAAAAATTGTGATACAATAAGGGAAACACATCGTATCGGAGGAATGAGATCATGGATAAATTGCTGAAATTGTTGGATTCCAATGCCCGCCTGACGGACGAACAACTGGCAACCATGTTGGATATATCACAGGCGGAGGTGCGCACACAGATCGCAAAGCTCGAAAAAGAGGGCGCGATCCGTGCGTACAAGGCGGTTGTGGACTGGGATAAGACCGATCGCGAATGCGTCACGGCGATCATCGAACTGAAGGTCACGCCGCGCCGTGACGTTGGGTTTGAAGGAATCGCGGAGCAGATCATGGCGTTTGAGGAAGTGGAAAGCGTGTATTTGATGTCCGGTGGATACGATCTGTCGGTGCGTGTGACCGGTCGAAGCTTTCAGGAGATCGCCGCGTTTGTGGCAAAACGCCTTGCTCCGCTGGAGTCGGTTATTTCCACTGCCACCCATTTCGTGTTGCGCCGTTATAAGGAAAGCAACGTGATGTTTTTAGGTGACAATCAAGACGAGAGAGGATATATTTGATCCTATGAATTACGAACAGCTGATGAATCAAACAGTCACCGGACTGAAGCCGTCCGGTATCCGTCGGTTCTTTGATATTGCCAACGATATGGAGGACGTCATTTCCCTGTCGATCGGGGAACCCGACTTTTCCACGCCGTTTCATATTCGCGATAAGGGTATCGCGTCTCTGGAAAAGGGTAAGACCTGGTATACGTCCAATGCGGGCATGCCGCGTCTTCGCAAAGCGATCAGCGGATATATCGACCGCCACGTCGGTGTGACGTACGATCCCGATACCGAGATCTTAGTAACGGTCGGCGGCAGTGAGGGCATTGATCTGTGCATGCGCACGCTGGTATCAGAGGGGGATGAGGTGCTCATCCCGCAACCGAGTTTCGTGTGTTACGAGCCGCTTGCCCGCATGGCGGGCGGCGTCGCGGTGCCGATCGTTACTCGCGCCGCGGACGGCTTCCGTTTGACAGCGGATGCGCTGAAAGCCGCCATCACGCCGAAAACCAAGCTGTTGGTGCTGCCGTTTCCGAGTAATCCCACCGGTGCGGTGATGCGCCGCGAGCACTTAAAGGCGATCGCCGAGGTGCTGCGCGGGACGGACATTTTCGTGTTATCCGATGAGATCTACGGCGATCTTACCTATGGTGAGGAGCGGCACGTCAGCATCGTGTCACTGGACGGGATGAGGGAGCGCACGGTGTATATCAGCGGTTTCTCCAAGTCGTTTGCCATGACCGGTTGGCGACTCGGCTATGCCTGTGCGCCGGCACCGATTATGCAACAGATGACCAAGGTTCATCAATATGCGCTGATGTGTGCGCCGACGGTGTCGCAGTACGCCGCCATTGAAGCAATGGAAAACGGTGATGACGATGTGGCGGAAATGCGCGTGGATTACGATTCACGGCGGCGGTTTATCGTGGGTGAGCTCAATAAAATGGGACTGCGTTGCTTTGATCCGGAGGGCGCGTTTTACGTGTTCCCGTCTATTGAAAAGACGGGCTTAAGCTCCGAGGAATTCTGCACACAGCTACTCATAGAGCAACACGTTGCGGTCGTGCCGGGCACGGCGTTCGGCGAGTGCGGCGAGGGGTTTGTGCGCATTTCGTATTGTTATTCCATCGGCCACATCACCGAGGCGATGAAGCGCATCCGTGAATTTCTGGAAAGTCGGGACCTGTTATGAGCGTGTCGGTGAAGGCACCCGCCAAGATCAATTTGGTGTTGGACGTAACGGGTCGGCTGGAGGATGGCTATCACCTGCTAGAAACGGTGTTTCAGACCGTTAACTGGTACGATCGCATTACGGTGGCGCCTGCCGATACGATGCAGATGCTTTGCGACGGCGGCGCACCGCAGGATGATTCGAACACCGCCTACCGTGCGGCAATGCGGTTTCGGGAGTATACTGGACGGCGCGACGAATACCGTATTACGGTGGAAAAGCACATTCCAATGCAGGCGGGGCTTGCCGGCGGCAGTGCGGACGCGGCAGGCGTGCTGGTCGCGCTCAACCACTTGACCGGTGCCGGCTTGTCGCTTGATGAGCTATGCGCGTTAGGCGCAAAGATCGGTGCAGATGTGCCGTTTTGTATTCGCGGCGGTACGGCGCTGGGAACCGGGACCGGAACCGATCTGGAACCGTTACCGGCGTTTGATGACGGGTATTTTGTGATCGTCAAACCAACGGGCGGTGTGTCCACACCTGAGGCGTATCGTTTGGTGGACGCGAAGACCGATCTGCTTCATCCGTCTGCCTCCGCGTTCTGCGCGGCGTTGCGTGATGGCAACCGAGAGGCGATGGCAACCCTTATCGGCAATTCGTTTGAAGCGGCGCTCAGCTTGCCGGATTGTTTGGCGGCGCGTGATCGGTTGCTAAAAAATGGTGCGGCGGCAGCGTGCATGAGCGGGAGCGGGTCGGCGGTGTTTGGCTTGTTTTGGTCGTGCGAGTCGGCGCAGGCTTGCGCCGCGGCAATGGCACAACAGTATGCGCAGGTGCGTGTGTGTCAGCCATGCGGCGGCATGGTTGTGGATTAAACTGTAAAAAACCCGTCTATCCTTATGGTAACATAAGGAAAAGGACGGGTTTTTATGAAACGATGGCTAAAGGCGGTCTGTGGTGCCGTGATGATCTGTATGGTACTCTCCCTCTGCGGGTTTGCGGGGGATTGTGCCGTTGTGCGCGATAGCGTGGTACGCTTGCACATTTTGGCCAATTCCGACAGCGATGAGGATCAGGCGTTGAAACTGCGGGTGCGGGACGCGGTGACCGCCGCGGGAGCGGGGTTGCTTGACGGGGTTACTACCCGCGAGGAGGCAGAAACGCGTTTGCAGACGGCACTCCCGCAACTGATTGAAACGGCACAGCAATGTGTGTACGAGGCGGGATTCTCGTATCCGGTAACGGCGGAGCTTACCACGATGTATTTTGGAACGCGCGCGTATGACAGCGGGACGTTCCCTGCCGGTCGATACCATGCGGTGCGGTTTTCCATCGGGGAAGCACGGGGGAAAAATTGGTGGTGCGTGATGTACCCGCCGCTGTGCGTATCGGCGTCGACCGATAAGGCGGCACTCTCCGATGTGATGAGCGAGGATGCGTGCAAGATCGTGTGCGACGCGCCGCGGTACGTAGTGCGTTTTAAGGTCGTGGAGTGGTTTGAAACGATTGTGGAGTGGTTAACATGAAAAAGAACGAACAGAAAACAAACGTAATGCGGTTGTTGGATCAAGCAAAGATACCGTATGTACAGCATTGCTACGCGGATACCGATGCGATCAGTGGTGTGGAAGTGGCCGCGGTGCTGGATCAACCGCCCGAGCGTGTGTTTAAGACACTGGTGACGGTGGCGAAATCCGGTGCGCATTATGTATTTGTCATTCCGTGTGCGATGGAATTGCAACTCAAAAAAGCCGCCGCGGCGGTGGGGGAAAAGGCCATCGAAATGCTCAAAGCCAAAGACCTGTTACCGCTTACCGGTTACATACACGGCGGGTGTTCGCCGGTGGGCATGAAAAAGCCGTTTCGTACCGTCATGCACGAAACGGCAAAGAATCAGCTGACCATTTGTGTGAGCGCCGGCAAGATCGGGTATCAGGTCGAGATCGCACCCGCCGACCTGCAAAAAGCAGTAAACTTCACCTATGCGGACATTGCGGAATAAAAAAGAAATTCGCTATAAAAATTTTTATAGCGAATTTCTTTTGTTTTATAACGAATAACGATTGACTTTTTACATAAGATACTTTATATTAAGGGTACAGGGGAGGGATTGCTATGAAATTTACGCAGGACAAAAAGCAGGCGATCTTGACTTACATGTTGGAAAAGATAGAGCAGGGCAGTGAACAGCTGTCCAAAAGTGTGGCGGATACGTTTAATGTAAATCAAAATACGATCCACACGTACGTAAACCAACTGGTTGCAGAAAATAAAATTCGTCGTATTCAACGCGGGCAATATGAGCTGGTGTCTACCGATACAATATATCAATTAAGCCGCGAGAGCGGTCACCTGGATTCGGATCTGTTCGCATACGAAGCGTATTTACAGCCTCATCTGAAAACGTTCGAAAAGAATGTGCAGGATATTTGGGCGTATGCACTCACGGAAATGACAAACAACGTTATGGATCATTCCCGTGCGGAGCGGCTGACCGTGATTATACGTCAAAACTGTTTAAAAACGGCGATCATTCTGCAGGATGACGGTGTTGGCATTTTTGAAAAGATCAAACACCATTTTGGCCTTTCCACACTGGACGAGGCGATACAAGAGCTGTTTAAGGGCAAGCTGACTACAGATTCTGAAAATCATTCAGGCGAGGGGATCTTTTTCACTTCAAAACTGATGGATGAGTTTGTGATTCTGTCCAGCGGCAAAATTTTCGCCGTTAATAAATTCGACAGCAGTCGTTTGGCGGAATCCGGCAGCCCGGACGGAAAGGGAACGACCGTGCTGCTGGCGCTGTCAAACCACACTAAAAAAACGGTAACGGAGATTTTTGATGCGTATTCCGATCCCGACTGCCGTTTTACCAAAACCTTGATCCCGCTTAAACATATGTTTGAAACCGCACCGGTCTCCCGTTCGCAAGCGCGGCGTGTTTGTAATCGATTGGATCAGTTTCAGGAAATCGAAATTGATTTTAAGGATATCGAGTGGATCGGGCAGGGGTTTGCGCACGAGCTGTTTGTGGTGTTTGCCAAGAAGCATCCGGACATCACGCTGCTACCGGTAAACATGAAGGAAACCGTTGAAAAAATGGTGAAGCACGTTACTGACTAACGAATAAGAAATTCGCTATAAAAATTTTTATAGCGAATTTCTTTTATTTGGTGCCTTAGGCGTGGAAATAAACCCCCAGTTCTACTGGGGGAAGATAAAAAGCTTTCGCATGAGAAAAGCCTCC
>JAFYPN010000026.1 GCA_017547465.1 Clostridia bacterium
ATGCGATTCTGGAACACAGTACCCAACTTGTCAAAGCGGGCGGTGTGCTGCAATATTCTACCTGTACGCTGAATCCGGCGGAGAACGAGCAGATCGCGGAGCGGTTTTTGGGCGAGCATCCGGAGTTTTCTCCGCGGGTGTTGCCGCTGACCACTTGCTTTGAAGCGGCGGGGCGGATATCCTCGCATACGATCACATTCTTCCCGCATATCCATAAGACCGACGGTTTCTTTATCGCCGGTTTTCAGAAAAAATGAGGTGTCTGTCCGATGCCGGAGGATCTGAAATCCCTTACAACCGAACAGATCACAGAGCGTATTGTTACGATGGGGTACCCCGCGTTCCGCGGCAAACAGATCGCCGGGTGGCTGGCAAATGGCTGTGCATCGTTTGATGATATGACCAATCTGCCGCTTGCGCTGCGTGAAGAGCTGAAAACGCGATTCATCATCCCCGGTGTTACGATTGTGCAAAAATGGCAATCACAGCTTGACGAAACCACCAAGTACTTGTTTCGATTATCCGACGGTGAAACGGTGGAATCGGTGCTGATGAGCTATCATCACGGTTGGTCGCAGTGCCTGTCTACACAGGCCGGCTGCCGTATGGGGTGTTCGTTCTGCGCCACCGGTATGGGTGGGTTATCCCGCAACCTGACGGCGGCGGAGATGCTTTCCCAGATTGAAACAGCACAGCGTGACCGCGGTATCCGCGTATCGTCCGTCGTGCTGATGGGAATGGGCGAACCGCTGGACAACTACGACAATGTCCTGCGTTTTTTGAAAATGCTGTCCGAGCCGGGCGGTGTGCACATTGGGATGCGTCACGTATCCCTGTCCACCTGCGGTTTGGTGGATAACATGTATCGGTTGATGGAGGAGAATCTGCAGCTGACGCTGTCGGTATCCCTGCATGCACCGAATAACGAGATCCGCTCACAGCTGATGCCGATCAATCGTCGGTATCCGGTGGAGGAACTGCTGAAAGCGTGCCGCCAATACGCGGATACGACCGGGCGTCGGATCTCGTTTGAATACGCTATGATCCACGGCGTCAACGACAGTGATGCGTGCGCCGAGGAACTCGCCGCACGCCTGCGCGGAATGCTTTGCCACGTCAATCTGATACCGGCAAACGAGGTCAAGGGCAAACAGCACCGCCGCAGCACGCAACAGCGGCTTAAAAGGTTTTCTTACATTTTGGAGCAGCGTGGTCTGAACGTTACGGTGAGGCGCACGCTGGGTGCGGATATTAACGCATCCTGTGGTCAGCTTCGCCGTCAGAAGAGAGAGGAGGAATCGCCATGCGGACTTTAGGAGCATCGCATTCGGGACGTGTCCGTCCCAGTAATCAGGATGCGTATGTTTGCGGTATGCTTGCCGCCGGTACAGCGTTTGCCGTCGTGTGTGACGGTATGGGTGGTGCCAATGGCGGTAACATTGCCAGTTCCATTGCTATGCGCTGCATTGCGGATCATATTGTGGATGAATACCGCGAACATGCCATACCCTCAGCGGTGCGCCGTTTGTTGGAGTCAGCCATCTCGCATGCCAACAAAGAGGTCTTTGAGGCCGCGATGGAGGACGAGGCGCTGCGGGGCATGGGTACCACGGTTGTGGCAGTCATCGCCAACGACCGTGATGTGTGCATTGCTCACGTCGGTGACAGCCGTGCCTATCTGGTGACGCACGCGGATATTGAGCAGATCACCCGTGACCATTCGGTCGTTCAGGATATGGTGGAAAAGGGACAGATCACCGCGGATCAAGCACGCTTTCATCCGCAAAAGCATTTTCTCACCCGTGCCCTTGGTGTGGAGGATGACGTGCAGTGTGATTTTACCGTTGTTCCGTTTCCGGAGGACGGCACGGTACTGATTTGTACAGACGGTCTTTCCAATATGGTCGAGCCGGATACGTTGCAATCGCTTATCCGCACCTTCCCGTTTGAGGAGATTCCTAAAAAGCTTATCAATACGGCGAATTTGGCGGGCGGTAGTGATAATATCACGGTTGTTGCGATCGCCAGACAGGAAAAGGTACAGGAGGATAGATGATGGATAAGTATGTCGGAAAGCGTCTGGACGGGCGTTATGAGATCAAGGAAATCATTGGTGTGGGCGGTATGGCTCACGTCTATAAGGCCTACGATAATATTGACAACCGTATCGTTGCCGTCAAGATCCTCAAAGAGGAATATCTCCAGAATGAGGAGTTCACCCGTCGTTTTAAGAATGAATCCAAGGCGATCGCCATCCTGTCTCACCCGAACATCGTAAAGGTGTACGATGTCAGCTTTGGAGACAGAATGCAGTACATTGTCATGGAATACATCGACGGTATCACCTTGAAAGAGTATATCGAGGGTCAAGCGGAGTTTAAGTGGAAGGAAGCGGTGCATTTTACGGTGCAGATCCTGCGTGCGTTGCAGCATGCTCACGATAAGGGCATTGTTCACCGTGATATCAAGCCGCAGAACATAATGCTTCTTCCGGACGGTACCATAAAGGTCGCAGATTTCGGTATCGCACGATTCTCCCGTCAGGATATACGCACGACTCGTTCCAGCGATAAAGCAATTGGATCGGTTCACTACATCAGCCCTGAACAAGCGCGCGGCGAGATCACCGATGAGAAAGCGGACATTTATTCCGTTGGCGTGATGCTGTATGAGATGTTGACCGGCAAGCTCCCGTTTGAAGCCGATAGTGCGGTTTCGGTTGCCATCATGCAGATGCAGTCCGAGGCGCAACCGCCTCGCCAGATCAACGCGGCGATCCCCGAGGGTCTTGAGGATATCACGATCAAAGCCATGCAGAAGGATACCTCCAAACGGTATCAATCGGCGGCGGAAATGCTGTATGATATTGATGAGTTCAAGAAAAATCCCAGCATCCATTTTGAGTATAAGTATTTTGTGGACGATAGTCCCACGCGCTATATGGATACCATCAGCAAGGTACGTGGAACGGAACCGGTAAAACCGACAGGTCGTGTAAAGGCGGAGGAGGTTGACGAAGAGGTGGAGGAAAAGAAAGGCTTCCCGATCATTCCGGTGCTGTGCGCCGTGATCGGTGCGTTCGTGCTGATTGCCGCCATTTTCGTATTCGTTGTGATGGGCGATAAATTCTTCAACAACAATTCCGAGCAGGTCGAGGTTCCGAGCTTTGTCGGTATGACCTTAGATCAAATATCGAGCAATCCCGACTATATGCAGTGGTTCACCTTTGAAACCGCGAATGAGCAGTACAGCAATGAAGCGGCGGGCACGGTTATCGATCAATCGTTGGAAGCCGGTATTATGGTCAAAAAAGGCGTAAAATCCATTAAATTAACCGTCAGTAAAGGCCCGAATCTGGTGCAGATCCCCAACGTGGTGGGACAACACCGCGACGCGGCACAGGCAGCGCTTGAAAACGCCGGCTTTGTCGTGAAGTACACGTTGGATGTGAGTGACGAGGTTGCCGTTGATTTTGTTATCTCGCTTTCTCCTGCAGAGTATCCTGACAAAATGCAGTATGGATCGGATATCACGATGGTTGTCAGTAGCGGTGAAACACCGGCGGAACCGGTGGCCATGCCGGATGTTACGAATGTTCCCAAGGATCAAGCGATCGCACTGTTAGAAACCGCCGGTTTCACGGTGACGGAAACCGATATCACCTACGTCGACGATTCGAGCGTTCCGGCGAATACGGTTATCTGGCAGAGTGTTGCGGCAGATACCCCGACGGTCCCCGGTACGGTCATTAAGCTGCGCGTGAGCACCGGCTATACACAGGCGAAGGTACAGATCCAGCTGCCTACACAGATGGGTACCCCCATTGATATGCAGGTGTATGTCAACGGTGAATTACGCAATACCTTTACCGGTTTATTGCCGAACGAAGTCAAGGTCAAAGACGTCACCGTAAGTGAGCGAATGGAAACCTATACCGTTACTGTTCGCATTGCGGATAACGGCAAAGGCAATTATGTCTCGTATGCCAAATACTCGGTAAACGGCAAGACCGGTACGGTGTCCATCACCGAAGAGCCGAACCTGAATGCATTGACTCCTGCTACCACAACAACCCCGGCGGCAGCAGAATGATGGAGCAAGTGAAACAAAGCGGGTTGATCCTGCAAAGCATCGGCGGTTTCTATTATGTAGAAACCGCCGACGCGGTTTATGAATGTAAGGCACGCGGTGTGTTTCGTAAAGAACATATCATACCGCTTTCCGGCGATCGTGTCACCATCACGGTACAGGCAGACGGCACCGGTATCCTGGAAGATATCCTGCCGCGCCGCAATTCTTTAGTGCGTCCTCCGATCGCAAATGTGGATTGCCTGGCGATCGTGACCTCGGTCGCAGAGCCGAAACCGAATTTACAGTTGGTGGATAAGCTGATTGCAATCGCGGAGAATGCCGCCATTGAACCGATCGTGGTTATCACCAAATCCGATCTGGACGACACGGCGCAACTGGAGTCGATCTATCGAGGTGCCGGTTTTCGGCTGTTCGTGGTTACGAATACCAGTGAGATTTCGGCGGCTGAGCTCAAAGCGTTTTTACAAGGGAAGGTAACCGCGTTTACCGGCAATTCCGGTGTCGGCAAATCCAGCCTTTTGAATCTGATCGATGCCTCGCTGTGCCGTGAGACCGGCGAGATCAGCAAAAAATTGGGTCGCGGACGTCATACCACGCGATCGGTTGTGCTGTTACCGTTATCGGGCGGCGGATATCTCGCGGATACGCCGGGTTTTTCCGCGTTGGATATGGAACGGACGCAACCGATCGATAAGGATGCCTTGTTTGATTGTTTCAGAGAATTTCAGCCGTATTTCGGGAAATGCCGTTTCACCGGTTGCTCCCACGTACACGAGCCGGATTGTGCGATTCGCACAGCGGTGGAAACGGGGGAGATCTCCCGTTCACGTTACGAGAGTTATGTTGCCATGCACGAGGAAGCCAAGCTACGCAAGCCGTGGGAAAGCATATAAACCTTTAGCCGACAGGATATCCTGTCGGCCTTTTTTTGTCACCATTTTTGTTTTGATGAATACGCTGTTAATACAACCGTCGTTAAGGGAGCGTGCATTATGAGAAGAAGGAACACCTGTACCGGAGGATATTTTGCCGCATTGGGTGTGGGGATACTGGTCGCGTTGATTCTTCCGGCGCGTTTTATCTTGATCGTAGCGGCGGTAGCGTTGGTCTTGGCGGGCCTTTCACTGGTTCGCTGTTAAATTCTATGGGGGAGGAACGCTTATGCAAATCGTGATCGTGAAGAGTCCCAAATTCTTTGGCAGCATCCTGAGGAAGGTCTTCAAAATTCCAAAGACGGAATATCCGGCATCGTAAAAAGAAAAGAGGCGCCTAGCGCCTCTTTTCTTTTTGGCATATTATGACCGCTGCATGAATATAGTGAGATAGAACAAGCCGTACAAAGGAGAGAGATGGATGGAACTTCAAACGACCATGCGACGAATCGGGTTGACCCAAACGATTTTCGATGATTTTGACGAGCGTCCCGTAGATTGTGATTTCATGCTTCCGGACTTTTTGCCGGATATCGCGGCCGTGTTAAAATGCACGATGAGACCGGTGGTACAATCGCACCAGATCAGTGGTGACCGCGTGATGGCAGACGGAACGGTCTATCTTCACGTGCTGTACCTGGACGAGGATCGCAAATGTATTCGCAGCTTTGAGACCTCACAGCCCTTTACCTCAGCGTTTACTGTCAAAGACCTTTCGAACAGCGACACCGTCGTGCTCAGTGCTAAAACAAACTACGTCAACTGTCGCGCTACCAGCCCGCGCCGTATGGATATTCACGGCGCTTTCAGTGTTAAGCTGATCGTCGAAAGCCAAACGGATACCGAGGTGATGGAGGCCGCGTCGGCGGATGATCTGTATACCAAAGGCTGTTCGGTCATGTGCACTGTCCCGGGCGGTCGTGCAGAGAAGACCTTTACTCTCAATGAGGTGTTGGAGTTGGATACTGCCGCTCCTGCCGAAATGATCATTCGCAGTGAAGCACACATTTGTATCAGCGATTGTAAGCAACTTCCGGGTAAGGCGGTTGTCAAAGGTGATCTGTTGCTGAAAACGGTTTACACCACCGATACCGTAGCCGGTACGTTGTGTCATGCCAAGCATAACATTCCGTTCAGCCAAATTCTGGACGTGGACGGTTTGACCGAAGATATGCTCTGTGAAGCAGGTGCGGAGATCGTATCCTGTGATGTTCGTCTTGCACAAAATCCGGGCGGCGAAAGCCGTTTGTTATCGGTTAGCATCAAGTCGGCTCTGTCGATGCGATGCTTTGCCAACGAGCACTGTGAGCTGTTGACCGATGCATTCCACACAACGTATCCGCTGAAGCTGACTACGCAGCGCATCACGCCGAGCTGTATCATCGATCTGTCCCGAGACATCGAAACCGTACAGCAGTCGGTTGTATTGCCCGACGGCGGTATTGCCGAAATCCTGGATGTGTGGAGTGAAGTAACCACAGTCGTGTGCAACGATGGCACATGGGAGGGGCAGTTGCTTGTACAGCTTCTCGCCTGCGATGCAAACGGCGTAGTATCCTATTATGAACGCCCACTGGATATCACCGTTCCGCTGACCGGAGCGTGCGACCAAACTGCTGTCAGCGCCGTTGTCTTGGATACGGACTATACCCTCGCCGGCGACCGCCTTGAACTGCGCATCAAACTGCTTGTCTACCGTCGTACCAGTACTGCCGAGAGCCATCTTGCCATTACCGGATTGCAAGCGGACGAAAGTGCGCCGTATCCGTGTACCGAGGGTATGGAAAATTGTCAGGTTAAGGTTTGCTTTGCCGATGCCGGTGATTCGCTGTGGGAGATTGCTAAGGCCGAGCACGCCTCGCCGACCGCTTTGATGAAGGAAAACGATCTCAGCGAGGAAATTTTGACCGATCGTACCATGCTGTTAATCCCATTATGCTAACCAAAAAGACCGCCCGCAGGCGGTCTTTTTGGTTAGGATGCGATCGCGGTAAACAGCATACAGCTTAGAATTCCCATCGCCGTTGGCAATACAAAGGCCAGTATCGTCCATTTGAAGCTACCGGTTTCCTTTTTTACCGTCATCAGCGTGGTGGAACACGGCCAGTGCCAGAGGGTAAACAACAGCATACTGATCGCCGTTTGCCACGTCCAACCGTTACTCACAAACAGCTCTCGCATGGCGGTGTAGCTCTCAAGCTCAATCAGACTTCCTCCGGCCATGTACGTCATGATCATGATCGGTACGACGATCTCGTTTGCGGGGAATCCCAAAATGAAAGCAATAAGGATCACGCCGTCCAGGCCCATCAGCTGTGCGAAAGGGTCAAGAAATGTGGCACAATGCTGTAGGATGCTGACTTCACCCACCGTTACGTTCGCCAGTACCCAAATGAGTAAGCCGGCAGGTGCGGCGACCGCGGCAGCGCGCCCTAAGACAAACAGCGTGCGGTCCAGTAACGATCGTGCGATGACACGCCCGATCTGTGGCTTGCGATACGGTGGCATTTCCAGTGTAAAGGATGAGGGTATACCTTTCAATACGGTACAGGATAGGAGCTTGGTGACTCCGAAAGTGATGAGGATCCCCAATACGATCACCGTGGTGAGCAGCACAGCGGCGAATACCGATTGGAGGGCATTTCCCGCTGTGCCGATAAAAAACATCGTCAGCACCGCGATGAGGGTCGGGAACCGCCCGTTGCAGGGAACAAAATTGTTTGTGAGGATCGCCAGCAGTCGCTCGCGGGGCGAGTCAATGATGCGTGCACCAACCACACCTGCGGCGTTGCACCCGAACCCCATGGACATCGTCAACGCCTGCTTGCCGCACGCACGGCAGCGTGAGAATACGTGGTCTAGGTTATACGCGACACGTGGCAGGTATCCTACATCCTCCAACAGGGTGAATAGGGGAAAAAAGATGGCCATGGGCGGCAGCATGACCGAGACGACCCACGCCAGCACGCGATAGGCACCGAGTACCACCGCGCCGTGCAGCCATTGGGGCGCGCCTAAGAGGCAGAACAGCGCTGACAATCGATCCTCCACCCAAAATAAGGCATCTGACAGCCATCTCGACGGAATGTTCGCGCCGGTGATGGTGAGCCAGAAAACGGCGGCGAGCAGAGCCAGCATCAGAGGATATCCAAAACGCCTCCCGGTTAGTATGCGGTCAACGCGTCGGTCGACAGCATCGCATTCCGAACGTCGACGTTTGACCACACCGCGGCAGATCTGCTCTGCCGTCTTTACGATGACAGCGACGATTTGATCCTTGAGCATATCGGGTGACAGTCCCGCCGACTGAAGGTCGCACAGCGCCTCTTGTAAAGCTTTTTGTATAGGCTCGTTGCGCAGCAGATCATTGCCGATATACCGTGAGATTTCGGCTGTCAGCTCGTCATCCTGTTCCAAGAGCTTCAGGGCGATGAATCGGCTATTCAGCGGCACGTTTGTGGCATTGTCCAATAGAGGTACCAAGCGCGACACGGCACTTTCCACCGCGACGGGATAGGTGGGCACACAACACACCTGTTGCTGTGTATGCAGGGTATGATCCAGCGTGTCGAGCAGACCTTTGAGATCTTTCTTTTGTCTCGCCACTATCCCGATCACCGGCACCCCCAGTTGTTCGGACAATAGTGGCAGATCCAACTCAATACCCTTGCGTTTTGCTTCATCCAGCAAATTGACGCAGACGATCACCCTCCTACCGGTTTCGATGGTTTGCAACACCAGATTGAGATTGCGTTCCAAGCAGGTAGCATCGCACACTACCACGACCGCATCCGGATCGCCGAAGCAGATAAAGTTGCGTGCGACCTCTTCTTCAGCGGAATGTGCCATCAGGGAATAGGTCCCCGGAATGTCTACCAAAATATACCCTTGTTTCTCAGAGCGGCAACGGCCCTGGGCGTTTGTCACCGTTTTCCCGGGCCAGTTACCGGTATGCTGATGGAGACCTGTTAGCCCATTGAACACCGTACTTTTCCCCACGTTGGGGTTTCCCGCGAGTGCGATGACCTTGTCATACTCGGCAGTACGCTGAACGGTCAACCCCTGATCCAGTGCGCGCGTTCCCATCGATCCGTTCGTCAGACCCATGTTCATACCCTCCTAACGCCGATGTGGCGGCAATCCTCGCAGCGCAGCGCGATTATCGCACCTCGAATACAAAACGCGATCGGGTCACCGCCCGGCGCCTGCCCGACACATTCTACAAGTGTATTTTTCAGCAATCCGATATCCAGTAAACGGCGACGCATACCGCCGGTCATATGTAAAGACTCCACAATCGCGCGCTGTCCGACCGTGAGTTCATGTAATCCTATTCGTGTGTCCATATTTCGCACTCCTCCTATTGTCATGCTATGCGCTGCGAAAAAGATGGTGACGCGCGGTTGACTATCCCAACCGTTTGTTGTAAAATAAACAGGTAGAAAAACGAAAAGGATGGATGACATATGCCACCCAGAAAACATGCCCGACGGCAAAAATGCAAACAGACGGGGCGCCGCGTACTGATCGTGCTGACCCTCGTGCTGGTGTTGGCGCTGGTCGCCGGCGGTATTGCCTTACTTGTCAAAATGATCAGCGGTCATGTCGGTGTTGGGGAATCCGGTGCCACCACCACGACCGGTCCGCGTGATCCTGCCGTTATTGCTACCGCTACGCTCGGCAGCTCAGGTGACATTCTGGTTCACAATCCGGTACGCGTTTCGGGATATGATTCTGCGACGAAAACCTTTGATTATAGCGATTCGTTTGCTTTCCTGCAGCCCTATGTTTCCAAACTGGATTATGCGGTGGTGAATGCTGAGTTTTCGGTGAGTGCAAACGGCAGTTATTCCTCTTTACCGTTTCGTGTTCCGGCTGCTATCGTAAAGGCGCTGCGCGACTGCGGGTACGATATGGGCCTTACGGCTAACAACCATATTGCGGACGGCGGTACGGCCGGCATTAAAAAGACCATGGAAACGCTCGCCGAGTACGGCATGGATTACACTGGGAGCCGCCAAAATACCGAGGACGATCGGTATAGTATTAAAGATGTGAACGGCATTAAAATCGGCATTGTCAACTACACCTACGGTTCGTATTGGCATACCAATGGGTTCAGCACCTCGAATCTGCCGGCATTTTATGAGGATGCCGGTGCGTTGATTGCCGAGATGCGCAACGCCGGCGCGGAATTGATCTATCTGTACATCCACTGGGGACAGGAATATTCGCTTGCACCCAATGCATCACAGCAGGAGATCGCGCAGAAAATGTGCGACCTCGGTGTGGATGTGATTATCGGCGGGCATCCCCATAAAATCCAACCGGTAGAGCTAATTCACAGCACCACCGGTGACCATCAGACGATCTGCCTGTATTCCAGCGGTAATTTGTTGTCGGGTCAGCAGATCGAATGCATGGCGGGCGGCACGCAGAGCAACAGTCCGTACTGCTACCAGGATTCGTGGCATTTTGCGGGGTGTGATTACCCCGACGTTGCCGACAGAACCAAGGATACGCACCGTTTGGAGCACGGCACCAATTGCAACGACAATGGCCATACTGAGGACGGCGTTGTCTTTCATGTAACTGCTACCAAATACGAGGATGGAACCGTGATGATCTCGTCGGTGGACGTGTTGCCTGTTTGGTGTATGGGCAGAGAGTTTGTCCGTGCCGGATATCCTACGAACAGTTCCTTTAAGGAATATATTCTCATTCCGCTGGATAAAAGCGTTAACTGGGCTTCCGCCTA
This sequence comes from Clostridia bacterium, assembly GCA_017547465.1. Classification (GTDB taxonomy): domain Bacteria; phylum Bacillota; class Clostridia; order Oscillospirales; family Acutalibacteraceae; genus RGIG3009. The sequence goes on from JAFYPN010000026.1 coordinate 10,783, forward strand.
CGGCCTGACCGAGGTGGAAGCCACCGAGGCGGGGTATTCCTATGACCGCACAATGCAACTGCTTGGTGAGGGTATCGCCGAGATTAACGCCGCTTGCCAGACAACGATCAACGCGTACGTCGATGCGTTCAAGCAAGCACAGTTGACCGCCACGACGGCCACGACAACCGCACAATAACAAAGTAACGCGCCGCCCTGTACGTATTGTACAGAGCGGTGCTTGTTGTTCACAATTTATTCATATGCGCATCACGATGCGGTAATAGGCACTTGGTAGATTAAAATAAGAGAGGTGAGACGCGTGGCGCTTCAAATGGTTTTCAAACGGTATGAACTGAAATTCATGCTCACAACCGAGCAAAAAGAGCGGGTGTTGCGCGCGATAGGCCCGTATATGCAGCCGGACCGGTACGGACGCACCACCATACGCAACGTGTATTTTGATACCGATACCTATCGCTTGATTCGCCGTTCCATTGAAAAACCTGCCTATAAAGAAAAGTTGCGCATCCGCAGTTATGAGCAGGCCCGAGCGCATAGCCCGGTGTTTGTGGAGCTTAAGAAAAAATATGACGGTGTTGTGTATAAGCGGCGGGTCTGTCTACCGAATGAGGATGCTGTCGGATGGCTTTGTGAGCACGATTGGCAGCATGCCCACGATTCGCAGGTCTCCGAGGAGATCGACTATTTCTTGCGATATTACGCACCCCTTCGCCCGACGGTGTTTTTATCCTATGAGCGTGAAGCATATTGCCAGAGGGATGGCGGCGATTTCCGTATTACCTTTGATAATCATATCCGATTTCGTCAAAGCGATCTGTCACTGGAAGCACCGGTAGGGGAAAACCCAATCTTAGAGGAGGGCAAGGTGCTTATGGAACTCAAGTGCTCCGGCGGTATTCCGCTGTGGATGACTGCGGTCTTATCGAGTGAGCGCCTGTATAAAACATCCTTTTCCAAGTACGGAACCGCCTATGCGGCGATCATAAAAGGGAGTATGATGTATGTTGGAAACGATCTTCAGAGGACTGTTTGATACCGATATGACCTCGGTCATCAGCGTTACGGACTTTTTGCTGTGCATTGCCGTATCGTTGGTCATCGGCTTGTTTTTGGCGTTTGGCTATATGTACAAAACGCGCTATACCAAGAGCTTTGTTATCACATTGGCACTGTTGCCGGCTGTGGTGTGCGTTGTCATTATGATGGTCAACGGCAATGTTGGTGCGGGCGTTGCGGTAGCCGGTGCGTTCAGTCTGGTGCGTTTCCGTTCGGTTCCCGGCACGGCCAAGGAGATCGGCACCCTGTTTTTGGCAATGGGAGCAGGCCTGATCGCCGGCATGGGATATCTCGGCTATGCCGTGCTGTTCGCCGTCGTGATGTGTGTGGTGTTCTTACTGTATAATCGACTGGATTTCGGAGCGCGTAAAAATGCAGCAGTGTACAAAACCGTGCGCATTACCATTCCGGAAGATCTGGATTACACCGGCGTGTTTGAAGAGGTGTTGGATGCTTATACGGTTTCTTACGAGCTTACCAGTGTTAAGACCACCAACATGGGCAGCATGTTCCGCTTGACCTACGACGTTGTGTTGAGGGATGCTGACAAGGAAAAGGAATTTATTGATAAGCTCCGTTGCCGTAACGGCAATTTGGAGATTACGGTCTCCAAACAGACAACGGCCACTACCGAATTGTAAAGGGGTGTGGTATCCATGACTATCAAACGGCTGACAGCCTTGTTTCTCGTCGGTACATTTCTACTTTCCGGCTGCGGCAAAGCACCGGAATCCGAGGAACCGTCAAACGGTGCAACCACAATGACAACGGGCGGTACGGCGACCACGATCGGTAGCAGCGATATGTTTACCGATCGCGATCAGCGGGATACCTATGAGGAAAGCGGGGCTGCGCATATCACCTTGAACGGCACCTCTGCGTCCTGTGCCTCCAACGCTGTCAATATCTCCGGTACCACCGTCACGATCACCGATGAAGGCACCTATATACTGTCCGGCACCTTACAGGACGGCATGATCGTGGTCAACGCTGACGAGAACGATAAGCCCCAGCTGATTCTGAACGGTGTGTCCGTTACGAGTTCGGCCTCCGCGGCCTTGTATATCCTTGAAGCCGATAAGGTCGTTGTCACGCTCGCGGCGGACAGCACGAATACACTGGCAAACGGCGGCGCCTTTACCGCTGTAGACGACAACAACATCGACGGTGCGATCTTCTCCAAGCAAGACCTCACCTTCAACGGCAGCGGCAGTCTGACGGTGACTTCACCTGCCGGTCACGGCATCGTCTGTAAGGATGATCTGGTGTTCACCGGCGGTACGTACACGGTTACCGCCGCTTCGCACGGCATGGATGTAAACGACAGCATCCGTCTGGCGGACAGTGCCATGACGATCGACGCCGGCAAGGATGGTTTTCACGCCGAAAACTCCGACGATGAAACGCTGGGCTTTGTGTATGTGTCGAGTGGCACCTACACCATTGAAGCCGAGGGCGACGGCATCAGCGGCGGTGCGTTCGTACAGATCGAGGGCGGCGCAGTGGATATTCTGTCCGGTGGCGGCAGCGCCAATGCCCAAAAGCAGACATCGGATAACTGGGGCGGTTTTGGAGGAGGCTTTGGCGGCGGTATGCGTCCCGGCGGCAGAAGTGCTGAAACGACTGCGACCGTTTCGTCAGAGGACAGCACTAGTATTAAAGGAATCAAATCTTCAGGAAATTTGGTAGTGAGTGGCGGCACGATCACGATCGACTCTGCCGACGATGCTATTCATTCCAATGCCAGTATTACCGTCAACGGCGGAACCTTTGATCTTAGCACCGGCGACGACGGCTTTCACGCGGACGATACACTCACCATTAACGCCGGTACGATCACGATCCACGAATGCTATGAGGGTTTGGAGGCACTTCATGTGAAGGTAACGGGAGGGGATATCGATCTGAAAGCCAGCGCCGACGGCATCAACGCCGCCGGCGGTACGGATTCCAGCGGCACAGGCGGTGCGCGTCCGGGCGGCGATCGGTTCGGCGGTATGAGTAGTTCCTCCTCCAACGGTAGTATTACGATCTCCGGCGGAAATCTCTATATCCATTCCTCGGGTGACGGGTTCGATGCCAACGGTACCCTCACAATTTCAGGTGGTTATACGGTCGTTGTCGGGCCTACGCAGGGTGATACCGCGACGTTGGATTACGACGTCAGCGGTGTGATTACCGGCGGTACCTTCATCGGCACCGGTGCGTCGGGTATGGCGCAGACGTTCAGCGATTCCGAGCAAGGCGTTATTGCTGTCAGTGTCGGTCATCAGTCAGCGGGGACGCGGATCACTTTAAAAGATAAGAGCGGTACAGTGCTTATTTCCCACGAGCCGGAGCTTGATTTTGCCGTTGTCATTTTAAGCAGTCCCGACATAAAAACGGGGGAGAGCTACACGGTGGGTGTCGGTTCGCTTTCCGAAAGTTTTAAAGCAAGTTGATAAGAGTAAGAAAAAGCGCCGAAAGCAGTTGCTTTCGGCGCTTTTGGCTGCGGAACTAGGAATCGAACCTAGACAAAGAGATTCAGAGACTCTCGTGCTACCTTTACACAATTCCGCAAT
>JAFYPN010000027.1 GCA_017547465.1 Clostridia bacterium
CAGGTCTCACAGTGATATTTTTGATAAATCAAAAGTGATATTGAAACCTTACGGTTTCAGTGGTATTTTATTCGCCCTAAAACTGCCGAAGGCAATACCACTTGTCGTAAGACAAATATAACTGCGAAGCAATATAACTCTCCGAAAGGCGAATAAAACTGGCGTTGTATCCTTACGGGTACAACGCCAAACACCTTGCTTTTTTGATGCTCATCTTATAATCCCATCACCGAATCGATCGGCAACGACAGGATAAGGCCGTTCGCCTCGCTATGCATACCACATTTCTCACTGACAGCGCTCATAATCGCCACTTTGTTTTCCACCTCGGCGAGGATGAGCACGATCTCCTTTTCCTCTTGTACGCTAAGGCCCCAAAAAGCGGTGGCTTCCTCACTCCCGATACTGCGGCTGTGTACAACGGTACCGCCACCGGCACCTGCCGCTCGGGCAGCGTCCATAACCTCACGGCTGAAACCGCGGTTCACGATCGCCGCGATCAGCGTATGCGTCCTGTCTGTCATCGTGTTCTCACCCTTTCCGTTTTGCGGTTGTGCGCTGTCCTTCGCCGTTTGTTGCATCATACGCAATAAAAGGTTGTTCGCCGCTGTCAGCGGGATCGTAAACGCAATACCGCTGTTGACCGCATCCAGCCGCAGTGCGGAATGCAGCATGCCCAGCATCACACGTCCGAAGGATTCCGGCACCGTGCTGATCAGCACGACCTTGTCAATACTGCCCAGTCCCAGCGTATCCATGATCTCGCTGGATGCCGTCCCCTCGGCACCCAGCCGATACTGGATGGGGAGAGCGCTTTTTAAGAACATCTCCGCCGCCTTATCCACCAGCTTGGGTGTGGCAATCAGCATCAATAACTGATAGGTATCACGCCGCTCCATCAAACGACCCCCTCTTCGAAATCAATAATGGTATCGCTGTCAGCGGTAAGTCCGGGATGCATCGCCGCGCGTTTCTGCAACCTATCGAGCTTGAACCGATACACTAGACCCATCACCTGTATGGCGATCAAGGGGGTGAGCGCCACCAGCGCCACCACGCCGAACGCATCGGTCATCAGATCGCCGCCGAGTGCCTGACAAACACCGATGCTCAGCGGCAGCAGGAAAGTCGAGGTCATCGGGCCGCTGGCAACGCCGCCCGAGTCAAACGCAATACCCACGAAAATTTTCGGTACAAAAAGGGACAGCGTCAGCGCGATCACGTACCCGGGTACGATGATCCACTGAATCGGAATACCAAGCAACACCCTCAGCATGGCAAGCCCGATACTGATGGCCACACCAATGGACATCGACCGATTCATCGCCTTCACCGAAACGGCTCCGTCTGTGACGTTCTCAACCTGATGATTCAACACCTGAATGGCCGGCTCTGCTTTGACAATGTAATACCCGATCAGCATACCGATCGGTACCAATACCCAGTTGTACGTAAGGGACGCGAGCGACTTGCCGAGTGCCGCACCCACCGGCGCAAAACCGACGTTGACGCCGCAAAGGAACAACACCAATCCGATGTAGGTATAGACCAAACCCACAAGGATACGCTTGATCTGCCGTTTGTGATACCGTCGTGCCAACAACTGAAACAGCACAAAGACCAGCACGATAGGCAGAAGCGACACCGACACCTCGGCGATGTACGCCGGCAGCTCGGTGACAAATACCTGTACCACGTCGCGCGTGGTTTCCACAGCGGCCACGTCGCCAAGTGAGTACACGGCCTCGGTCGGCTTAAAGAAGCATCCGAGCACCAACACCGCCAGAATCGGCCCGACACTGGACAGTGCCACCAGGCCGAAGCTGTCGCTTGCGGAGTTGCGATCGCCTCGCAAGGAAGCCAAGCCGACACCCATCGCCATGATAAACGGCACCGTCATCGGACCGGTGGTGACACCGCCCGAGTCGAAGGCGACCGCCAGAAACTCCTTGGGCACAAAAAACGATACGCCGATGAGCAGCGTATACAATACGATCAGCAACCGCGACAGATCGATCTGAAACTTGATACGCGCGATCGCAACGGCCAAGAACAAGCCCACACCGATCGCCACCGTCAGAATCAGTGTCATGTTAGGCACCGACGGCACCTGCTCCGCAAGGACCTGCAGATCCGGCTCGGAAATGGTGATGATGACTCCCATGATAAAGCCGATCAGCAATACGATCGCGAAATGTTTCGTTTTGGTCATCCGGACACCGATACCCTCGCCGATCGGTGTCATGGCCATTTCGGCACCCAACTGGAAAAATCCCATTCCAAAAATAAGCAGCACCGCACCGACGAGGAACATCACCATCGTCCCCAGCTCCAACGGGACCAGCGCAATGCTGATAAGCAGCATGATACCGGTGATCGGAAGAACCGCGGAAAGGGATTCCAGCGTTTTTTCCCGTAATTTCGGATTCATTCCCGCACCACCTTTCACAGTTATTGCCATTGTAGCATACAATAAGACAACGCGCAACGCCTTTTCGCCCACTTTTTTATACCTATATCCCGTTTGCTGTAAAAATGCATCCTCCGTTCGCTATCATTTTATGTGCGGGCGTGCGATTTTTTGCTTGATTATTTTTCCCGGATTCGTTATACTGGAAACTGGAGTAAGTTTGATTGAAAGAGGTGTTCACCATGACCGATATCCTGCACCGCACCTGGGCGGAAATTGACCTGGATGCCGTGCGGCAGAATTATCACACCGTGTGTGACCGCCTTTCCCCCGACTGTCGCTGCATGGCGGTCGTCAAGGCGGACGCTTACGGCCACGGTGCCATCCGCGTTGCCGCCGAGCTTGCTGCCGCCGGCGCCGATCAATTCGGTGTTTCCAACCTGGACGAAGCACTTCAGCTGCGCAAAAGCGGCATTTCCGCCCCGATCTTGATCTTTGCCTACACCCCTCCCGAACAGGCGGCGACCTTGGCCGCCTACGACATCACCCAGACGGTTTTGGACAGCCGTTATGCCGAGCAGCTCGAACAGGCAGCGGCGGCAGCGGGTGTCACGGTTCGGGTTCACATTAAGCTGGATACCGGGATGTCGCGCGTCGGCTTTTTCTGTCAGGACATCAGCACGGCACCCCTAGACGTCATCGCGCGCGTCTGTTCCCTGCCGCATCTGCAAGCAGAGGGCATCTTTACCCATTTTGCCGTAGCGGACGAGAAACAAGGTGACGACGTCACCCGCCGTCAATTTCGGCAATTCACCCAAACGGTGGATGCGCTCAAGGCACGCGGCATCACCTTCGCCGTGCGGCATTGCTGTAACAGCGCCGCGACTCTGCGTTTCCCCGAAATGCACCTCGATATGGTGCGTGCCGGCATCGTACTGTACGGCGCACCGCCCTCTCCGGAGCTAAGGAATTGTATTCCGTTGCGTGCTTGCATGGTGCTCAAGACGGTGATTTCACAGCTCAAGACCGTTCCGGCGGGAACCGCCGTCAGCTACGGCCACACCTTCATCTGCAACCGCCAAACGGTGCTCGCCACCCTGCCGATCGGTTATGCGGACGGTTTGTTACGGCTGGCATCCGGCCGCTTTAAGGTCGCCGTGAACGGTTACGCGGCGCCGCTTGTCGGCCGTGTGTGCATGGATCAATGCATGATTGATGTGACCGATATTCCAAATCTCTGCGAGGGAATGCCGGTCACGGTCTTCGGTGCAGACGGGGTGACCGTCGAGACATATGCCGCCTCCTGTCTGACCATTCCGTATGAATCGCTGTGCGATATCGGCAAGCGCGTGCCCCGCGTGTATTACCAAAACGGCGAGCGCGTCACCGATTCACTCAATCTGTAGGAAGGGGGCCTTGTCATGCCCGACTACATTCCCACCGTTATGCGCCGTGAGATCACGGTGGATGCTATCGTCACCGTGCACTACTTTGAGCACGCGAAAAACTATGTATTTGAGGGCGAAAAGCACGACTTCTGGGAACTTGTGTATGTGGACAAAGGCCGTCTGGAAGCCGTATCGGAGGATCAGGGGTTTGAACTGACACAGGGGCAAATGATTTTCCATAAACCCAATGAGTTTCACAACCTGTACGCCAACGGCACCGTGGCACCCAATTTGGTCATCGTAACCTTCGTGTGCCGCTCCCCTGCGATGGCGTTTTTCGAGAACCGCATCGCCTATGTCACGGCGCGCCAGCGCGAGCTGCTCGCGCGGATCGTTGAAGAAGGCAGACGCGCCTTCACCGGCCCGCTGGGCGACCCGTACACCCTGCAGATGCCCCGCGACCCGAATGCACCGTTCGGCTGTGAGCAGCTCATCAATCTGTATCTGGAAACCTTGCTGATCGACATGGTGCGCAGCGCCGCCCCCGAAAGCGAACGCCCCAAGCCGTCCTCTTCCATCAAGACCCGCTCGGATAACGATCTGGTGGCCCGCATCATTCGCCATATGGAGGAACACCTGAGCGACAATCTCTCGTTCTCCGCCATCTGTCAGTATTCCGCACAAAGTGCCACCAATCTGAAAACGATTTTCAAAGCGGTCACCGGCCAAGGCGTGATGGAATACTATCGCAAGCTGAAGATCGATCAAGCGAAGATCCTGCTCAGAGAAAGCAACGGCAACATCACCCAGATCGCGGACAACCTCGGGTACACCTCCGTGCAGTATTTCTCCCGTCATTTCAAGCAAGCCACCGGCATGACCCCGCGCGAATATACCTTGTCCGTACAAGCTCACTGATTATTTGTCTCCCTCCTACGCATACTACGGTGTAGGAGGGATTTTTTATGGCTCGAGATAACCGTAAGATCGTGCTCGTCGGCACCGGTATGGTGGGCATGAGCTACGCGTACGCGATGCTCAATCAAAGCATTTGTGATGAATTGGTATTGATCGACCGCAACCGAGAGCGCGCCCTGGGCGAAGCGATGGATTTGAATCACGGCCTCGCCTTTGCCACCTCTACCATGAGGATCTACGCCGGTGATTACCGTGACTGCGAAAATGCCGATATCGTGGTAATCTGCGCCGGCGTACCGCAAAAACCGGGGGAATCCCGCTTGGATCTGTTGCGTCGCAACGCCGAGGTGTTTGAATCCATCATCGGTCCGGTCGTGCGTTCCGGCTTCAACGGCATCTTCCTGGTTGCCACCAACCCGGTCGATATCATGACACAGATCACCTGCGCCCTGTCCGGCTTCAACCCCCGCCGCGTGATCGGCAGCGGCACCGCGCTGGATACCGCCCGTCTGCGGTATTTGCTGGGCGAGCTGTTGGAGGTAGACCCGCGCAACGTTCACGCATACGTCATCGGCGAACACGGCGACAGCGAATTCGTTCCGTGGTCCAAAGCCACCATCGCCACGCGCCCGCTCGAAGATATCTGCTCCGACCCACCCCGCGGCTACAGCAATTGGGACGACCTGCACCGTGTGGAAAACGAGGTGCGCGACGCCGCGCAAAAAATCATACGCGCTAAAAATGCCACGTATTACGGCATCGGTATGTCGCTGGCCCGTATCACCAAAGCGATACTCGGCGACGAAAACAGCGTGATAACCGTGTCCGCCAAGCTGCTCGGCGAGTACGGCGAGCACGACGTGTTCGTCGGTGTCCCCTGCGTGATCTGCCGTAACGGTGTACGCCGCATCCACGAGATCGCCTTGAGCGAGGAGGAGCATGCGAAGTTCCACGCCTCGTGTGAAACCTTGCGAAGCTCGTATACCGAGCTGCAGTA
>JAFYPN010000028.1 GCA_017547465.1 Clostridia bacterium
AAGCTGATGACCCTCGGTCTCACCGAACAAGAGGCAGAAGAACAGATCGTCAACGGTTTCTTAAAATAACACCACGCGCCGCTTATACATCTGTATAAGCGGCGCGTGTTTTGTAGTCTTATTTATCTGCCGAAACCGACAGTAACGTCCAATGACCGGACTCTTGTTTTTCAACGGTATACCGCTGGCTGTATTTTGCCATATCCACGGTGGGCGCAATACTGTTGCCGCGCTCGTCGTACCGGATATCCGCGTTGGACACATACGCAACCTGCACGGTATATACGTTCTTTTTATGGGTGATCTTCCCGAGTACCGGCGTGTAGCCCGAGGTAGTAATAGACATCGGCACGTAATAGCAGCTGTTTTCGGCCTTATACTCCACGTCTCCGATGGTACGGTGCGTCGGCTCGGCTTTCCCGAACAAATACTGATACGAATCATATATGGTTGCCTGCGGCACGATCATACGATACTGCGTTTCCTCCACCGGGTAGGCGCACTCCTCGTCCCGCTCGCGCAGCTGGCGGATCCGCTCCGCCTCGGACACGCGGTACACTGCCGCGAGCAACAACGGATCGGTGTCCTCAGTGGCATCCACACTGTCAAACTCCGACGGGCAGAACTGCATCACCGGATCCAAAAATGTGTATAATTCCTCGCGCAGCGCCGTGTCATCATTCGCTCGCACGATCCAACCGATCGCTGTCACAACAACCGAGATTACACCAATCAGCGCAAACAGCAGCACCAAAAACCCGAGCGGTGCCGCATACCGAAGATGTCGGCGTCGTTTCACGCGCACAGGCGCGGATGCTTCCTCTGCAACCGATTTGATGGTTTCCTCTTGCTCAAAACGGATCTCTTCTTCACTCATACGGGATCCCTCCTTTTGTGCATCATACAAATATCCGTACAATACGAATGGCTTGCTCTTCCACGCGGCCGAGTCCCAAAAAGATCTGCTCGGGATCATAGATGCACACGATATCGGCATCTTTCGGCAACCCGCTCACCCGATCCACCGCGAGCTCGCCGCCGTTGCGAAACCGCACCGCCTGCGCTGCGGTTACCGTCACAGCAGGATACACGGTAAACGCGCTTTCCACCGGCAAGATCTTTTCTGCTAAGCTTCCGTCCTCTGCCGCCCGACGGCAATCGTCGGGTGTCAGGCACGCAGCAAGCGTATACCCGGCCGCGGCTTCGCGTCTCAGTGCGGTCATTACCGCACCACAGCCGAGCACACGACCCAAATCGTCACATAACGTGCGGATATACGTACCGGCAGAACAATCACAAACGATCTGCAACTGTCCAACCGCGTCATCGTACGTCATAACTTCCAGCGTATGAATCGTGATCGGTCGCGCTTGGCGCTCAATCTCGATCCCCTGTCTGGCCAGATCGTATAACCGCACACCGTCTTTTTTGAGTGCGGACATCATCGGCGGTACCTGTAAGATCTCCCCGCGAAAGGCGGGCAAGGCATCTTCAATCGCCGACAGCGTGGGGACCGCGTGACCGGTCTCTGACACAGCACCCCAAATATCCAACGTGTCACTGCGCTTGCCGAATTGCAGTGTCGCCCGATAGCGTTTGTTGTGCGTGGGTAACAGCGGAATGGCGCGTGTCGCCTTGCCGAACATCAGCGGCAGCACACCTGTAGCCATCGGATCCAGTGTCCCCGCATGACCGGCTTTCCTTTCACCGGTCAACCGCCGAAGCAACGCACAGCAGGAAAAGGATGTCATGTCCTGTGGCTTGTCCACGCATAAAATTCCATTCATCATGTTACCTCTGTGATGCGCGGCACCGCACGGTGAACCGCATCGCGCAACTGCGCAATAACCTCCTCCACCGATCCCGACAACGTACAACCCGCGGCACGCGGATGACCGCCCCCACCGAGTAGGCCGCAGATAGCCGCCGCATCGGCATGTGCACCGGTACGAACGCTGACTTTGTAGTCGCCATCAGTCTTTTCACGTAGCATGACACCGACCCACACGCCCTCGATCTGTCGTGTCAGGGGGGATAACCCTTCCATGTCGTTTTCCTCGGCACCGCTCTCGCGAATCATATCGGTGGTAACGCACATAACCGCACAGCGATCGTTATCGTAAAATGAAATGGCTTGCAGTGCCAGCTTTTCCAAGTGCATGCGCGCGCGGGATTTGATGTCAAACATCGCGCGGTTGATAGGTTCCGCCTGCGCCCCCGCCTCCATCAGCTGTGCCGCCATACGATGTGTCAGTGGGGTGGTGTTGCTGTACTTGAAGCAACCGGTATCGGTGGCGATGCCGGTATACAAACAATCCGCAATGGTCTGGTCAATTTTGGCCCCCATGGCTTCGATCACTTGCAGCATAATCATCGCATTGGCGCCCATCGACGCATCCAGTAGCAAATGCCGCTCAAACTCCCGATGCGAGCCGTGATGATCGATACACAGATCCACCGTATCCGCATACGGTTGCAGCGATTCTCCCAACAGCTTGCTGTCTGCAACATCCACTGCGCAAATGAACGCGGGTTCAAATGCCGGTTGCGGAACGGCGCTCACCATATACCGGTATTTTTCCGGAATGGCGTCGTGACACGCAACGCGCGCGGTCTTACCAAGCGACTGCAACGCATGGCACAGCGCAAACCCTGAACCGATGGTATCCCCGTCGGGAAACTGGTGAATTAAGATCAGAACGCGGTCGGCAGCGGTCAGCATCGCCGCCGCTTCGTTTACGGTAACGCGCTTACTCATGCCTGCTCTCCGTTTCCTGTTTTTCGGTTTTCAACCGCTGCAGTTGTTCGGCAATGTGCGAGCTGTACGCGATGGAATCGTCCGCCACAAATCGTAGCTCCGGCACATGACGAAGCTTAAGTGCGAGTCCTAACTCGCGCCGCATATAGCCGGCGGCAGACGTTAAGCCCTTGACCGCCGTCTTCGCGGCTTCGATGCCGTCCATTGAGCTGATATATACCGTCGCATAGGACATGTCCCGCGTCACATCCGCACGCACGATGCTGATAAGCCCCGTGACGCGCGGATCCTTCACGGTGCGTAGGATCGCGGTTAATTCCCGCATGATGTCCTCACCGGTGCGGTCCATACGAAAACTTCCCATACTGTCCCTCCTTTGTCGGGACACCAATTAGTCCCGATATTCCTCGATGATATAGGTTTCGTAAATGTCGCCCTCCTGAATATCGGTGAATTTCTCCAGACCGATACCGCACTCATACCCTTGAGCAACTTCGCGTTGGTCATCCTTAAAGCGCTTGAGCGAGATCATCTTATCATCACCGATGATGATCCCGTCACGCACAATGCGCAACAGATCGTTGCGGTAAACCTTGCCGTCCAACACATAACAACCGGCAACCAACCCGACACCGGTAATGCGATATACCTGACGAACCTCCGCACGGCCGTGCAGTACTTCACGCGTCTTGGGCGCGAGCATACCCTTCATAGCAGCCTCGATCTCATCCAAGCAATCGTAGATGATGCGATACATCCGCATATCCACCTCTGCCTGCTCTGCGGCGACCTGCGCCAGCGGCTCTGGGCGGACATTAAAGCCGACTACAATCGCTTTGGATGCCTGTGCCAACATGATATCGCTTTCGCTGATGGCGCCCACCGCACCATGAATCACACGCACGCGCACTTCCTCGTTGCTGAGCTTTTCGATAGATTGACGCAACGCCTCAACAGAGCCCTGAACGTCTGCCTTGACAATGACGTTCAGTTCTTTCATATCGTTGGCATGCATCTGATCGAACAAGTTATCCAGCGTAACCTTCTGGTACTGCTTGAACTGCTCTTCCTTGGCAGACTGCTTGCGTTGCTCGACCAGTTCACGTGCCAAACGCTCATCCGACACGGCATTGAACACATCACCCGCGGTCGGCACCTCCGCCAGACCCATAATTTCAACCGGCACCGATGGACCGGCGACCGTGACCTTGCGTCCACAGTCGTCCACCATTGCACGCACGCGGCCAACCGCCGTACCCGCGACAACGATGTCGCCGGCGTGCAGTGTGCCGTTCTGGACCAACAGTGTCGCAATGGGGCCGCGCCCTTTATCCAGTCGCGCTTCGATGACCGAGCCCTTTGCGGCGCGGGCGGGATTGGCTTTGAGCTCCTTGATCTCCGCAACCAACAGCACCGATTCGAGCAACTTGTCAATGCCGTTACCCGTCAGCGCCGAAACCGGCACGCAGATCACATCACCGCCCCACTCCTCCGGCACGAGCTCATATTCGGTGAGCTGCTGCATGACCTTGTCGGGGTTGGCAGTCGGCTTATCCATTTTGTTGATCGCCACGATGATCGACACACCGGCTGCTTTTGCGTGGTTGATTGCCTCAATGGTCTGCGGCATGATACCGTCGTCCGCAGCCACAACCAAGATCGCAATATCGGTCACCTGCGCACCGCGGGCACGCATGGCGGTGAACGCTGCGTGACCCGGAGTATCCAAAAAGGTGATGGACTGACCCTGGATCTTTGCGCGGTACGCACCGATATGCTGGGTAATACCGCCGGCCTCGCCGTCGGTCACCTTGGTCTTGCGAATCGCATCCAGCACCGAGGTCTTACCGTGATCAACGTGACCCATGACCACCACGATCGGATCGCGAGGCTCAAGATCGGTGTCCTCGTCCTCATGATCGTCGATGATGCGCTCCTCAATGGTGACCACGACCTCGCGCTCCACCTTAGCATGAAATTCCTCCGCCACTAAGAACGCGGTGTCAAAATCGATCTCCTCGTTAGCCGTTACCATCATACCAAGCACCATCAGCTTTTTGATGACCTCGGCAACGGTGGCTTTCAGGCGGGTCGCCAGTTCGGAGACCGTGATGGTCTCGCCCACCGTGATGGTCATCTGCTTTTGCTTGCGTTCCATCTGGATACGGTTGAGACGCTCCGCCTCGGTCTCACGGCGGCGTTGCGGCTTTTTATACTGCTGGGATTTCTGATTGATCTTCTGCTTCTTAATAGCACCCCCATCACCGCGTACACGATTAGAGGTTTGTGCCATGACATCGAATTTCTCATCGTACTTGTTGCCGATATTTGTCTGCACTGAACGCGTATCCACCGTGCGGCGCTCGATGGGCGCGCGGACGGGTGCGGGCTGCTTCGTCTTTTCCTTCTTCGGTGCATTAGCCTTCGCCGCGAGCGCCGCCGCAACGGGGCTGTTTTCGTCGGGAACGGCCACATCTTTCTTAGCAGCTTTTGCCTGTTCTGCCGCCTTCCGCGCTGCCTCGACGGTCGTCGCTTTCACGGCAGCATCCTTTTCGGCCACCTTGGCAACACGGCGCTCCTCTGCCTCGGCAAAGTAGGCGTCTAAATTCTCCATATTATGCTTTTGCGTATAGTGCTCAAAGACGATATCCAGTTCGTCCTCCACCAGCGCCGTCGCGCTCTTTTTCGGGGTATTCGAAAACTTAGCAAGCAGTTCAATGATCTCCTTACCGGCGACCCCGAAATCCTTGGCGACGTCGCTGACGCGATATTTAATCATCATAATGGGATTCCTCCTCTACATACTGTAAAATGGCTTTTGAGAAGCCCTCATCTGCCGTGGCAAGCACCGCGACCGGCTTGTGTGAGCCAATGGCGTGTGCCGTTTTCTCTTTCGTCAGAGGCAGGCGATACACGGTCTGGGCAGGTAATCGGAAGCGCAGCTCCTTGACGGTGCGCTCAGCGGCATCGGCGGTGATCATCAAAAACGCCTTTTCGGTGTTACACAGCCCGACGACCGCATCAAATCCGGTCACCAGCCGTCCTGAACGACGACACATTCCGAGCAACCCTACAAGTTTATCAACCGTCATCCGTCTGTAAAGCCTCCTCCAGTTGTGTATACACGGCATCGGGGATCTGACAGGAAAACGCTTTTTCCAACCGCCGCGCTTTTCGCGCTGCGGCCAAACAAGCCTCATCGGGGCAAATGTATGCGCCGCGACCCGCTTTTTTGCCGGTGCGGTCCAGCGAGATCGCTCCTTCGGGATCCTTGACGATCCGCACCAATTCTTTTTTCGGCTTCATCTCACCGCATCCGGTGCATTTGCGAAGCGGTACCCGCTTTTGCTGCATACACTTTCCTTCCTTTCAGATTTACTCCTCTTCTTCACCGTAGAATCCGCTTTCGGGGCGGATATCGATCTTCCAGCCGGTCAATTTGGCGGCAAGGCGGGCGTTCTGCCCCTTGTTGCCGATCGCCAGTGACAACTGCGCATCCGGCACCGTCGCACGACAAGCCTTCGCGCCATCCGGATCCACCTCCACGCTGACGACCTTGGCAGGCGACAGTGCCGCGGCAATGAATTTCTCCGGTTCTTCACTGTATTCGATAATGTCGATCTTTTCGCCGCCGAGCTCTTCGACGATCTCGGCAACACGGATACCCTTGGCACCGATACAGGCACCGACAGCGTCCACATTCTCATCGTGCGCCAGCACCGCAAGCTTGGTACGGGAACCCGCTTCGCGGGATACTGCCTTGATCTCAACCGTACCATCGAAGATCTCAGGCACCTGCATTTCAAACAACCGCTTGACAAGGCCCGGATGTGTGCGCGAGATCAACACGCGGGGGCCCTTCTCGCCGTCCTTCACATCCACAACATACACCTTCACGCGCATACCCTCGCGCAGCACCTCGTCACCGACCTGCTCCGCTTTGGGAAGCACCGCTTCGGATTTGCCGATCTCCACGGTGGCGGCACCGGTCTTGGGATCCACACGGGTAACAAGAGCCGTGACCAGTTCTTGGGTATGCCGCTGGAACTCCAAGAATTTTTGTCCGCGCTCCGCCTCACGGATACCCTGACGGATCACGTGCTTGGCGGTCTGTGCCGCGATACGGCCGAACTGCTTGGTCTCAAGCTTGATCTCGACCACGTCGCCGACCTTCGCCTTCTTGGAATACCGTACGGCTTCCTCCGGCAGCATTTCCTCATCGGGATCCAGCACCTCTTCCACAACCGTCTTGCGCAGCGAAACCGAGAATTCGCCGGTGGACGGGTCCATGATCACGACAATGTTTTCTTTCCCGCCGTAATCCTTTTTCACCGCCAGTACAATCGCGGCACGGATCTTTTCCAGCAGATACTCGCCATCGATGCCCTTTTCCTTTTCCAGCAGGCGCAAGGCCTCAAAAAATTCCGCGTTGTTATTAGCCATTTTTTCTTATTCCTCCATTATACTTTGATCGCTGATATCGTCATCCCACAAGTCCACGGCGTGTACCGCCGCAACCTCCTTGCGAGAGAATGTCCGTTCTTGTTCGTCCTCATCCTCAATAACGAGGCTGTCGTCGGCACTACTCAAAAGCAAGCCTACAAATTCGCGCTGACCGCTGTCATCCGGTCGATACAGCTTCACCGTGACCGGCAACCCCTGATACGCCTCGAAATGCTCGGGCCGCGTCAGCTCTCGCTCAATACCGGGTGACATGACCTCTAAGCAATACGACTGCGCGATGGGATCCGCTTTGTCCAATACCGGATTCAGCAAATGCGTCATTTCCACACAATCGTTGATGGTCACACCCTCGTCTTTATCGATTATGACGCGTAAAAACCAATCCGCTCCCTCTTTGACAAACCGCACATCCCAGATTGACACTCCCGCCTGCTCGGCGAGGGGTTCTGCGAGTGCGCGGCAAACGGCGGCGATGTTTCCTCCCGAGTTACCGCGTTTTTGCCCAGCCATTCGCACACCTCCAAACAAACGCAAAGGAGCGGGTCGCCCCACTCCTTTACTAAACTTTTATCATCGTTAAATAGTATAGCACCATTTTTTAAAAAAATCAAGCCTTTTTTATCACTGTTTACAAACGACTGATTTTATGCTACACTAATTTCAACTCATTTGTAAAGGAGCCGACTCTTTATGCGTTTCTTCTTATCCTTCTGCCGCGTTATGGTCTGGACCGTACTGGCGCTCACCACCCTCATTCAGGTGGGAGCGATTTTTAGTATTTATTCGGGTGAAAACTTGTTTAACCCCACCCTTTTGATCGTCGCGACGGTTTTGATGGCGGTGTCGGTTATTTTGTTTTTCGCCCTGCCGCGCGGAAAACTCGCAGCACTGCTGGCCGCGACTGTCGCGGCTGTGCTTTTCATCATTGTGGCACTCCAATTGAAGGATTCACTTTCGGTCGTCGTCACAACGCAAGGAACTGCCGGCATTTCGCTGTGGAAGGCAATGTATCGCCACATGTCTCCCGCGCTGATCCCGCTGTTTCTGCTGCCGCTCTGGTCCGACTACCGCGCAGTTCGCTGGGCAAAATCACTTGCCGAAGCGGATGCCCGCACCCCCACCTATTTTGATACACCCGACGAGGATACAACGGTCACGGCACACAAACCGAAGCGCTCAGTTCGTGACCGCCAACGCAAATCGGAGGGTGCCGAATGAGTTTACCCCCTCTTTTTGAGTCGCGGATGCGCCGCCTGCTCGGGACCGAGTATGCGGCGTTCTTTGACGCGTGGAACCGCCCGCTCATCACACGCGGCATCCGCGCCAACACCCTAAAACTCTCTGCCGACGCGCTGTGGCAGCTGCTGCCATTTGAAGTCACAGCAGTGTCGTTCTCCCCAACCGGCGGCGTCACCACGGCGGGCTTTCGCGCAGGCAGTGACCCGTTACATCATGCGGGTGCCTACTATATGCAGGAACCCTCCGCCATGTCGGCGGTCACCGTATTAGCGCCAACCCCCGGCGAGCGGGTGTTGGATCTGTGTGCTGCGCCCGGCGGTAAATCCACGCAGATCGCTGCCGCATTGCAAGGTAACGGTCTGCTCTGGGCAAACGAATACGTCCCCGCCCGCGCCCGCATATTATTGCAAAATATGGAACGTCTTGGTGTGCGCAACGGCGTGGTATCCTGCGGGGACACCGCTCGTCTCGCAGAAAATTTACCCAATTGGTTCAATGCGGTGCTCGCGGATGTTCCCTGCTCCGGTGAAGGGATGTTCCGCAAGGAACCCGACGCGATCCCCGATTGGAGCGAGGACACCATCCGCCTATGTGCCGAGCGCAGCCACGGTATTTTGGATAACGCGGCCCGCTGTGTGCGTCCGGGTGGCAGGCTTGTGATCTCCACCTGCACCTTTGCTCCGGAGGAAAACGAGTGCGCTGTCATCCGCTTCTTGCACGACCACCCCGATTTTACCTTGCACAGAATCGATGTCCCGTTCGGCAGACCGGCGTTTGATGCTGACAACATTCTATCGTTCTTGGAACCGGAGCTGCACGACTTCGCCAAAACGGTGGATACCGCTTGTTGCCGACGCATTTTCCCGTGCGACGGCGGCGAGGGACATTTTATTGCGCTCTTGCACCGCGAGGGAAACAGCGCCGTACCAGTCACCCCGTTCGTCCCGCCGCGTAAGGATACGACGGCGCCGCTCGGACAGTCTTTGTATGCGGATTGCTTCACCGACACGCCTAACGGCACCTTTGCCACCTTTGGCAACACCGTCCATCTGTTGCCGCCGTTGTTCCCCGCTACGCGCGGGATTAATATTCTCAGCGCGGGTATTCCGGTCGCTGAGCTATGCGGTGAGCGTACTTTACGCGCTGAGCCGTGCCACGGGGCGTTTCAGGCGGCAACGGCAAATTCCTGCCGCCGTGTGCTGAGCCTTGAACTCACCGATCCGCGTCTGACCGCGTTTTTGCGCGGCGAGGAGATCGCGACAAATACCCCCGCCGGCTTTACCGGTGTGGCGGTAAACGGCATTCTCACCGGTTTCGGCAAGGTATCCGGAACAAAACTCAAAAACCATTACCCCAAAAGTTTACGCCTATTGAAATAAAAATTACCCGCCCCGACGGCTTGTCGGGGCGGGTAATTTATTTACACCACAAAATCGAGTGACTCATCATAGTCCTCATCGTAATCGTCGTAATCATACTCATACGACTCATAATCTTCTCTTACGGGCTTAAGCAATGCATTGGCTATCTCCGCATATTGCATCGGCACCTGGATGACCCACTCTTGATCAAAATCCTCACCCAGCAAGAAATAGCTGTTATCGGCGCAACACAACTCAACAGCAAATTTCTGCAACATCATGTCCTCGCTGCAAAAGTTAAGATCTATACTATAGTCGTAGCTCGGCTCTGCCATATCGGGCAGGTATGTCCGCTCGCTCTCCAGCATCACATCCATTGCCGCCGTTTGTTCTGCCGTCAGACGGTATAAGCGTTCCTTGTAAGTATACAGCTCATCATCCCACTCCCAATATACACAACAATATCCAACGGGCTCAAACCCCTTTCCCAACTGTTGTACAAGTGTTTGGTAATACTCGGATCGGCAAAAAATTCCGGTCGACATCTCAGACCAACGGTCTTCATATTCGGAAGCCGGCACACACAGCCTCCCGTTGGACGACGGGGTAAAGGCGACACCGTAACCCGACGCCAGCAGCACCGGCACGTCCTCCGTGGTCACATAGATATCGGATACTTCATCATCGTATTCCACATACAAAAGCTCCAAAGCTTCGCTTTCGGGCAGACGGATGTACTCACTGTCTCCTAAACGGAAACGCTGACCCTCGTCAACCCAAAAACCTTGCGCGGCACGGGCATCCTCCAACGCCTGACAACCGCTTAGCATGGTGCACAACAGGCAAACAAGCACTACGCTCGACAAGATCCGTACTGATTTTTTCATACATCCCCCTCCTTATTCCAAATTCAACCGTTTGCGAATAATGGTATGCGATACCAAGAAATATAAAGCGGTAAACACTGCCGCTAACAACAGCATACTGCCTAAACACAGATGCACAAATGCGATCGGATGCGTTCCCGCAAATTCAACAAGAGCATCAAACGGGATACGGTCACCGAAAATTGCCATCAACACCGTTAAAATAGTGGCAAGGATTTGTGTCACCACATAATAACCGAAATACACGCCTACCGCCGCTAGCACACGGTTCTTCCGTGCCAGCTGACCAATGGATATGCACCCGTAATACAAAAACGCTTGCGACAAAAAAAGCACCGCAAAGAAAACCAACAGTTCAACGCCCCACAGGAAAATATGCCCCGCTGCATCCGCAGGTATCTGTTTAAACAAGTATTCCGCCGCCAAACCAACCTCGTGCAAGACATCCCCTGCCATCACGATCACAAGCGAAAGAGCGGTAACGCCCCAGGCTATGACCTGAAAAACAAGTGCCGAAAGTGCCTTTACTATAAGGTGTTGTGCCACTGTCACAGGTAACGAAAAAGAGAGATACCCTTCAGCGGTAAACAGATTGCGATAATACCGCACGACCGCCATCACCATGGGTGACATCAAATTTACCAGTACAGCGGTGCCATATAGCAGGGCGGCGAAAAAGAACACGATCGAATACACGAAGTGTTCCGTTTCAAAAAACTGCAAAATACGCAGAAAGACAGAAGCAACCAATAAAATACCCTGCATAATGAACAGCACGCGGCTCAATGCGAACAACTCGTGCTTAAATAACTTCTTTACCATCTGAACACCTCCCGGAACAACTCGTCCACACTCTTGCCGTTTTCTTCGCGAATCTCGTCCACCGTCTTTTGCAGCAAAATACGTCCTTGATGGATAAAAATGACCTCGTCGAGTACCTGCTCGATATCCGCGATCAAGTGGGTGGAAATGAGTACCGTCGCTTGCGGGTTATAATTGTTGATGATAGTCGAAATCACATAATCTCTGGCGGCGGGATCAACGCCCGCAATGGGTTCATCCAGCACGTACAAGCGCGCATTGCGGCTCATGACTAAGATCAGGCACACCTTTTCTTTATTCCCCTTGGAAAGCGTCTTCAGCCGCGTTTTTGGGGAAATGCCCAAGGCGGTCAACATCGCGTATGCGCATTCAGGACGGAAATCCGCAAAAAAATCCGCGTAAAGATCCACGATTTGCTCCACGCGCATCCACGTGTTAAGAAAACTGTTATCCGGCAAATACGCCACCATTTCTTTTGTCTTCGCCCCCGGCGTGAGTCCGCAAATGGTGGCCGTTCCCGCCGTCGGCGTCAGCAAACCATTTAGGATCTTGATCAGTGTGGTCTTTCCCGACCCGTTCGGCCCGAGAAGTCCCACAATTCGTCCACTTCCCACCGACAACGTAATATCATCCAGTGCCACCAGCGATCCGTATCTCTTTGTTAGATTTTCCAAACGCAACAATTCACTCATGCTTCCCACTCCTTTATCACCTGTTTCGTCTGTGCCGTATTCAACCCCAGATTCTCCATCTCCGTAAAATACGACGCCGTATGTTCGCGTATCAACCGCTCTACCGCGTTTTGGGCTACAGTCGTATCCTCCGATACGTACCACCCTGTCCCGGGTATGGAATACAGCACCCCCTCCCGTTCCAACTGTTCATATGAGCGCTGTACCGTGTTGGGGTTAACCCCCAGCGTCACGGCCAGCTCCCTCACTGACAATAGCTTTGAATGGGGCTCCAAGGTTCCCTTTGCGATCCGCACGCACATCTGTTCACAGATCTGCGGACAGATCGGCGCCCCGTGATCCGGTTTCCAACCCATGTGTTTCTTCCCCCTTCTTGTATGTACTACTGTACTAATACAATAATACACATTGCACAGGTCGCTGTCAACATCCTATGAAAAAATTTTCTTTGTAGTTTTGTCAATGATGTGAGACTAAAAAAGCAAAATAAAAGTAACGAGTTCAGATTAGAGTTTTTGCAGTCGGAAAGAGGGGCGGAGCCTCGATAGGAGACTGCAAAAACGGCGCGGTCAAGCGCAGGAGTTTTCCAATTC
>JAFYPN010000029.1 GCA_017547465.1 Clostridia bacterium
ATACCGGTGCGCTCGCACAGCAGCTGTGCTAATTCCACACACGGCTTGGTGTAATACAAATTAGAGGTGTGCTGCAGGGTTGCTGCTTGTGTGGCAACAGCAGCTGCCCACTCGTCGTCGGCAATACCGAAGCAGGTTACACCGATGCCGGAGCCGAGGTCGATGTATTCTTTGCCGTTTGAATCGACCAGCACACTGCCCTTACCCGAAACCAGTTCAAGGGGGAAACGAGCGTAGGTGCCGACAATATATTGTTTATCAAGAGAAGTGATGCTATCCATACTGTTATTAACCTTTCGTTACCATGGTACCGGCACCCTCGTCGGTTAAGAGTTCCATCAGAATAGAGTGATGAATACGGCCGTCCATAATGATGACGTTGTTGACACCGTGATTCAGTGCCTCAATACAGCAATCCACCTTCGGGATCATGCCGCCTGAGATTACACCCGTATCGTACAGTTCCTTGGCTTCCCCGATCGTGACTTCGGGGATGAGGGTAGAAGGATCGTCTTTATCCCGCAGAATACCGGCAATATCCGTCATCATAATCATACGCTCAGCTTCCAGTGCGCCGGCGATATGCGCGGCGGCAGTGTCGCCGTTGATGTTGTAGATGTTGCCGTCATCGTCGCACGCAAGCGTGGAAACGACTGGAATATAGCCTTTTTCCAACAAGTCCAAAACTGGCTCAATATTTACGCCGGTAATGTTACCGACATAGCCGAGCTTTTCGTCTTTGAAGGTGGCTTCGATCAGATGACCGTCGATACCTGAGATACCCATTGCCTTGCCGCCGGTCATTTCCAGCAGGTTGACAAGCGTCTTGTTTACCTTGCCGGCGAGCACCATCTGTACGATATCCACTGTTTCCTTATCCGTCACGCGCAGACCGTTGACGAACTCAGGTTTTTTATCCAGTCGGGTCATCATATCGCTGATCTCGGGACCCCCGCCGTGCACCAGAACGATCTTCACGCCGGTCAACCACAGCAGGACGATATCCTGCATAACTTCTTTTTTTAGTTCTTCGTTGATCATGGCGTTTCCGCCGTATTTCACGACAACGATCTTGCCGTTGTACCGCCGAATGTAGGGGAGCGCCGCTGTCAATACCTCGGCGCGCTCGGCGTTGGAAATGATATCGTGCATAACAGTTATCTCCTTAGGTACGGTAGTCACCGTTGATTTTGACATAATCGTAGGTCAGATCACAACCCCACGCACACGCGCTGTACGGGCCATTGCCGACCTTAACGAGAATTTCGATCTCGTGTTCGAGCAGGATCTCTTTTGCTTGTTCCTCTGAGAACGGAATGCCGGCACCGTCACGGCACACAGCGATCTCGCCCTTTGTCGAGCGGAACGACACATCGACTTTGTTCACATCAACATCCGCACCGCTGTAGCCGATCGCGCATAAGATGCGTCCCCAGTTGGCATCGGCACCAAACATTGCCGCCTTGAGCAGACTGGAACAAACGACACTCTTTGCCGACAGCTTTGCCGCTTGTTCGGTATCGGCACCGCTGACCTTACATTCCAGCAACTTAGTCGCGCCTTCGCCGTCACCGGCAATGATGCGGCACAGATTCACCGTTACGGTGTTGAGCGCCTTCATAAAGGTATTAAACGCTTCGCCCTCGGCGGTGATTTCGTCGTTGCCCGCAAGACCGTTGGCGAGCACTGTCACCATATCGTTGGTGGAAGTATCACCGTCGATGCTCAGCATGTTGAAGGTGTTGGCAATGTCACCGGACAAGGCTTTTTGCAGCATGGCGGGGGAGATCGCGATGTCGGAGGTGATGAAAACCAGCATAGTTGCCATATTGGGGTGGATCATACCACTGCCTTTAGCAATACCGCCGATATGACACACTGTATCACTGATGGTGAATTCCACGGCGATTTCTTTTTTGACGGTATCGGTTGTCATAATAGCTTCTGCCGCGGCTTCACCGCTGTTTTCGGATAAACCATCCGCCAGTTCCTGAATATGCTCGGCGATGGGCTCGAGATTTAGTGGTTGACCGATCACACCGGTGGAGGCAACCACCACATCGTCTGCGGACACGCCGATCGTGTTTGAAACCAGCTCACACATAGCATTTGCTTTTTCAATGCCATCTGCGTTGCAGGTGTTGGCAATACCGCTGTTGCAGATGATTGCTTGCGCCGTGCCGTTTGCCAAATGCGCTTTGGTAACGGTCAGCGGCGCACCTTTCACCAAGTTGGTGGTATACACCGCCGCCGCGTGAGCGGGAACGTCACTGACGATCAGTGCCAGATCCTTTTTGGTACGGTTTTTACGGATTCCGCAGTGAATACCGTTTGCTTTGTAACCTTTTGCGGCACATATACCGCCGGAAATCAGTTTCATAGTTTTATTCCTCTTTATACATTCAGCCCGGTTGTTTCGTCGATGCCGAGCAGGATGTTCATATTCTGAATAGCAGCACCCGAAGCACCCTTGCCGAGGTTGTCAAAACGCGCAGTCAACAGGATACGTTCGTCGTATCCCTGGACCGACACCTGCATATCGTCACGGTCTGAAAACGCTGCTGCGGACAACATACCGTCAGCATCGGTGCCGTTGTCGAACCGCACCAGACCGTTTGTGTAATAGGCTTTATACAGTTGTTCGATATCCTGTACTGTTCCGGTAATGTCCCCCGCGAACAACGGAACGGTTACCTCCATACCGCTGTAAAAATCGGCGACGACGGGGCAGAACACGGGAGCGGTCGTAAGTCCGCACACCGCAACCATTTCTTTGAGGTGTTTATGTTGCTGTGTGAGCGCGTACTGACGGGGCGCCTTTAGTAGCGGGTTTCTGTCAGTACTCTCATACTCGGTGATCATTTTTTTGCCGCCGCCGGAATAGCCGGTGAGCGAGAAGCAGCTGAGCGCCGTATCCGTCTTAAGCAATCCCTGCTCGACCAGCGGCGCCACCAGCGCGATAAAGCCGCTGGCGTGACAGCCGGGATTAGCAATACGATGCGATGCAGCAACGCGCTCACGTTGTCCGAAAAGCTCCGGCATACCGTATGTCCAATCGGGGTGCGTACGGTGCGCCGTAGAGGTGTCGATGATCTTCACAGCGCGATTTTCGGTCAGAGATACCGCTTCGATCGCCGCCGCATCCGGCAGGCACAAAAACACGATGTCGGCGCTGTTGATGGCTTCCTTGCGGGCGGCCGTATCCTTGCGATTTTCTTCCGAAAGTGTGATCAGCTTAACATCGTTTCTCAAAACCAGTCGGTCCGCAATGCGCAGGCCGGTGGTGCCGGCGCTGCCGTCGATAAATACGTGGGTCATTTCGTTAACAACTCTTTTACATAGGAAATTTGCGCTTCCACGGAAGCTACGGATGTGCCGCCCTCGGAAATCCGTTTTTCAACGCATACCGCAAGATCAATAGCTTCATACAGATCTTCTTGGAACAGTTCGCTGAACGAACGGTAGGTGTCAAGCGGCAGTTCTTCGAGCACGGTGTTTTGCGCGATACACAACGCCACCAATTGCCCTGAAATTTTGTATGCACTTCGGAAAGGAAGCCCTTTCTTGACAAGATAATCCGCAAGATCGGTAGCGTTGATAAAGCCTTTTTGTGCCGCTGATTTCATATTCACGGTGTTGGCTGTCATCGTTGCGATCATACCGGTGAATACCTGCAAGCAGATTTTGACGGTGTCGCAGGCATCAAACACGCCTTCCTTGTCCTCCTGCATATCCTTGTTGTACGCAAGCGGTAAGCCCTTGAGCGTTGTCAACAGTCCCATCAAATTACCGAATACCCGGCCGGTCTTTCCGCGGACAAGCTCCGCCATATCCGGATTCTTCTTTTGCGGCATGATGGACGAGCCTGTGGTGTAGGCATCGGACAACTCTACAAATTTGAATTCCCAGCTTGACCACAGAATGATCTCCTCGGAAAAGCGGGACAGATGTACCATTAGGGTGGAAAAGGCGCCGAGCAGTTCAACGCTGAAATCGCGGTCTGAAACACCATCCAGGCTATTCAGACAAATGCCGTCAAAGCCGAGCCTTTCTGCTTCAAAGTGACGGTCGGTTTTATACGTTGTTCCTGCGAGAGCGCAGCACCCGATGGGAGACTGATTCATGCGTTTGCGGCAATCTGCTAACCGTTCGAGATCTCTCAGCAACATCATGGCGTATGCCATCAAATGATGCCCAAAGGTGATCGGCTGTGCCCGCTGAAGATGCGTGTAACCGGGCATAATGGCGCTTTTATATTGTTCTGCCTTTTCTACGAGTGCGTTCAGCAAACCTCGAACCAACGCGGAGATCTCGTCGATCTCATCGCGTAGATACAGACGGATATCCAGTGCGACCTGATCGTTTCGACTGCGCGCGGTGTGTAGCTTTTTGCCCACATCACCGAGCCGCTCGGTCAGCACTTGCTCCACAAACATATGGATATCTTCGCAGTCCATATCGATTGCCAGTGCACCGCTGTCAATGTCCTCTAAAATTTTAGAGAGACCGTCGATCAGCTCGTCTGCATCCGCTTTTGTGATGATGCCCTGTGCCGCCAGCATAGCGGCGTGCGTCATGCTGCCGGTGATATCCTGGCGGTACATTCTGCTGTCAAACCGAATGGACGAGTTAAAATCGTCCGCGAGCTTTTCGGTATTGCCGTCGGTTCTTCCGGCCCACATCTTAGGCATGTATTACACGCTCCTGTTACTTATTTGCCGTCAACCATTGCCTGCACCTGGATCGGCAGACCATAAAGGTTGATAAAGCCGGTGGCATCTGCCTGATTATAATCGCTTTCACCGAAGGTGGCGATCTCCTCGCTGTACAGCGTATAGGGGCTCCACACGCCGGCGTTGATCATGTTGCCCTTGTAGAGTTTCAGTTTCACTTTACCGGTAACACGTTCCTGCGTCTTATCCACAAACGCGGACAGTGCCTCGCGCAGGGGGGTAAACCACTGACCGTTGTATACGAGTTCCGCAAAGGTGATGGAGAGGCGCTGTTTCTCGTGCAAGGTCATTTTGTCAAGACAGATGCTCTCCAATACGCTGTGCGCCTTGTACAGGATGGTGCCACCGGGAGTTTCGTACACGCCGCGGCATTTCATACCGACCAAACGGTTTTCCACGATGTCGATGATACCGATACCGTTTGCACCACCGATCTCATTGAGCTTTAGAATGATGTTCTTTGCACTCATTTTCTCCCCGTCCAATGCGACAGGCACGCCCTTTTCGAATTCCAGCGTAATATAGGTGGGCTTATCGGGTGCCATGATGGGGGAAACACCCATCTCCAAGAAGCCGGGCTTCTCATACTGCGGCTCGTTACCGGTATCCTCCAAGTCCATACCCTCGTGGGACAGGTGCCAGAGGTTCTTGTCCTTGGAATAGTTGGTCTCACGGTTGATCTTTAGCGGAACATTGTGTGCTTCCGCGTATTCGATCTCTTCTTCACGGGACTTGATATCCCATTCACGCCACGGCGCGATGATCGGCATGTTCGGCAGAAAATGCTTCAGCGCCAACTCAAAGCGTACCTGATCGTTACCTTTGCCCGTACAGCCGTGGCACACGGCATCGGCGTTTTCTTTGATGGCAATCTCTGCCAAACCTTTCGCGATGCAAGGACGCGCATGGCTGGTACCCAGCAGATATTCCTCGTACACCGCACCCGCCTGCATGGTGGGGATGATGTAGTTGTCAACGTAATCGTCGGTTTGATCCAAAACATACAGCTTGGAAGCACCGGTCTTAAGCGCCTTCTCTTCCAATCCCTCCAGCTCGTCGGCCTGACCAACATTGCCGGATACCGCAACGACTTCACAGTTGTTGTAGTTTTCCTTGAGCCACGGGATGATGATGGATGTGTCCAGACCGCCGGAATAGGCGAGAACGACTTTCTTGATGTTTTCTTTATTCATTTTGAGCAGCCTCCAAAAAATAAAATTGCAATATGGTCTGCATTATACATCTTAATAGGACGTTTGTCAACAGCATTTGCATATTTATTCATCTTTTGTTTACTTTCCACAGAACTGCGCAAAAGATCGGATGTGAATTGGATATTATTACGACGCCTTTTGTATAAAATTGCCACTACATATAAATGGGATTCGTTTCAGAGAAATACCGGCTGGATAATAATGAATGAATATTCATTATATTCATTAAAAAAACTGCTGACAAATGGATCCGTGTGTGATAGAATAAAAGCACGAATTTGCTCGAAAAGGGGTTTTGAGATGGACTTTTTCGTTAAAGCACTGGAAATCCTGGACTGGAGAATGCAGCGACCGACCATGTACGGCTGGTTTCACTGGATGTGGCTTGCACTGACGATAGCGGCATGTGTGCTGCTGTGGCGGTATTGCCGCAACACGCCTGTGGAGCGCACGCGGGCGGCCGTGTTTTGGACGGCGGTCGTGGTGTTGGTATTGGAATTGTACAAGCAAATCAACTACACTTTCGGCTACGACACCGGAACTGTCACGGTGGATTTTCAGTGGTATGCGTTTCCGTGGCAATTCTGTTCAATGCCGATGTATGTGGGCTTTTTGATGGGTATTATGCGCAAAGGTAAGATCCACGATGCGTTAGCGGCGTTTCTGGCAACGTATGCGGTGTTTGCGGGCGTTTGTGTGCTATTGTATCCCAGCGATGTGTTTATATCGACGATCGGTATCAATGTGCAAACGATGATCTGCCATTGCTCCATGATCGTGATCGGTGTTTACTTGATGGTCACGGGGTATGTCAAGTTAGAACACAAAACCATTTTGAAAGCGATTCCGGTGTTTGCGGTTGCTGTGGGGTTGGCGGCGATTATGAACGAGATCGCGTATTACAGCGGGCTCTTGGAAACCGATACTTTCAATATGTTCTTTATCAGTCCCCACTGTGAGCCATCCTTGCCCGTGTACTCCTTGGTACAGCAGGTCGTGCCGTTCCCATTTTGCTTGATCATCTACATTGCCGCCTTTTCACTTGCAGCGTATTTGATCCTGCTGATCGCCATGGGTATTCAAAGTATTTTAAGAAGCGTACGGGGACATAAAGTGCTTGCATTATTGGTATTTATGCAGTAGAATGTAAAAAACAAACGAATGGGAGTGCTAAATTGTGTTTAATATGGAGTTGTTTGTCTTCTGTATCTATTTGTTATTTATGGTAGGTATTGGTATTTTCTTCTTTCTTCGCTCAAATGACGGTGGGGAGAAGGGGTATTTTTTAGGCGGACGTAGTATGGGACCTTGGGTATCGGCGTTGTCGGCCGGTGCTTCGGACATGAGTGCGTGGGTTTTGATGGGGCTTCCCGCATCCGTTTATGCAGCGGGTCTTGGCCAGACGTGGATTGCGATCGGCTTGGCAATCGGTTACACTTTAAGTTGGCTGATTGAAGCGCCGCGTCTTCGTCGGTATTCCATTGCGGCGAAGGACTCTATCACCATTCCGCAATATCTCACCAATCGATTTTTATCTCAAAGTCGTGTTTTGCAGATCATTTGTGCGATTATCTTTCTGGTGGCGTACACGGTATACGCAGCTTCCAGTATTAAGGCATGCGGAACGCTTTTCAACACCGTATTGGGTTTAGAAGGATCGCTGACAATGTATATCGCTGCGGCGATTATCATTTGCTATACGTTTTTAGGTGGATTTGCCGCCGTTTGCTGGACAGACTTCTTCCAAGGTTTGTTGATGCTTGGCGCGCTCTTGATTGCCCCGATCTTTGCAGTCGGTATCGTCAATGCCGGCGATGGCGCGGCGACAATGCAGCAACTTCCCAATAACTATTGGAATATGTTTGCCAATTGGAAAGAAATTCTTTCCGGTTTGGGTTGGGGTCTTGGGTACTTTGGTATGCCGCATATTATTATTCGATTTATGTCGTTGCGTTCAAATAAAGATTTAAAAAAGAGCGCCAAGATTGGTATCACGTGGACAGTTTTGATTCTGGCATTCTCGGTGGCAGCCGGTATCATCGGCCACTTGTTCTTGGGTGACATCGCCGATAGTTCTACCGTCTTTATCCAAATGGTGCGTAAAATCTTCCCCGCTTTGGTTAGCGGTTTGTTGCTGTCGGCCATTTTGGCAGCAGCAATGAGCACGGCGGATTCTCAACTTTTGGCTTCCGCATCTGCATTTGCGAGTGACGTATATAAACCTGTTATCCGCCGTGATAAAGCAACCGACAAGGAAATGCTGTGGGCAGGTCGTTTCGTAGTGCTCGTCATTGCGGTGATCGCCGTGTTGATAGCAGCGAATCCCAATTCCGGCACGATTATGGGCCTTGTAGAAAATGCCTGGGGTGTCTTTGGCGCGGCGTTTGGTCCGGTTATTATGCTTTCTTTGTTCTGGCGCCGTTTCAACTTCCAAGGTGCGGTTGCGGGTATCCTAGCCGGTGCTGCAGTGGATATCGCATGGCTCATCCTTGTGAAGCCTCACTTTGCATTGTATGAAATCATCCCTGGGTTCCTGTGCGGTTTGATTGTTGCTATCGTTGTCTCACTTCTAACAAAAGCTCCTTCCGAAGAGGTTGCAGCGGTGTTTGATAAAGTTGCTTCCGGCGTTGAAGACGAATAAAAGCGGTGAAAAACGGGGTTCCCACCAATGGGCACCCAGTTTTTGTATTGTTAGTCCAGAAATCCAGTTCGATACTGATTCGGTGATATGCCGACGTGTTTTTTGAAACTGGAAACAAAATAGGTGACATTGCTATAGCCTACTATATACGCGATTTCGCTGACAGGCAGATCGATGCGAGATAGCAGCGCTTTCGCCTCTTGCAAGCGCTTTTGAATCAGATACTGCTGGGGTGTCATACCGGTTTTCTTTTTAAAGTACCGAATGAAATAACATTTGTCGAGGTGGATAAGGGATGCCAGATAGTCCATATCCAGCTTTTCGGCATAGTGCTCTGCGATGTAGGAAGTGACGGTGTGGATTCTGGACGACTTCTCCTTAATCTGAGAGGCGGCATTTTCAAAACTATCCGATAAGAGCAGGAATAAAAACTGTTGCAATTTATTTTGGAGTATTTGTGCACGCTTGTCACACTGAAAGGTGCGAATGATATTTTGGGAGATTTCTTTGAGTTCGTCAATATGGGTAGGATAGAAAAAGGTCGGGATACAGTGCAGCATAGCTTCGGTTATCAGTTCGGTACTAAGGGCGTCACAAGGGGTATCGTCTATCGAAAGCGTGAGGATGTAGTTATTATAATCGCCCGTGCTGCAAACGATTTGTCCCGGTTTGCGGCATACGAGGCAATTAGAGTCTGTAATGTACGTGGTGTGGTCGATCGTAATTTTTCGACTTGTGTTGTCAAACAAGTCAAACTCATAGTTTTGTACTACTCTTGGTTTCGAGGTGGAACGGTGTTCTATAACGAGATGTTTGGCCTCGTGTATTTCGCAATGCAATGTGACTACCTCATTTCTGTTATGGTAACTTCGCAATTTATCATAGAACAAAGAGTCAAAAATGTCAATATTTCTGAATTCCTTGTCAACATTTCGTATTTACGACGGTATTTCTCTTTGATATAATGAAATTAGTTGAAAAATCGGTTTTGTTAAACTGATGAAAGGGAGTTGTGGAATATGCAATACGGGACACACGACTATCGCACCAATATGGGGCGAGCAAGCCGATGGGAGATTCCCTCGAAAGTGATTTCTGTCTTGATGGACAAACGTCCCGGTTTTGATCCGGATGCGGCACGCGATCTCATTTGCGCGATGATGGAAATGGGGTATCTCGTGCAAGAACTCACTGTCGAAGAATTCCTTTCTAAAAATGTAAGTGAACTCGGTTTTTTGTTGGTGTTGCCCCATGCGGAATCGGTACCTGCTGTTTGCGCAGAGCCGATTGAAACGTTTTGGAAACAAGGCGGACGCGTACTGGTACTCGGCGGCCGCTTATTCGGTCACTTGATTGAAGCGGGTGAAGATGGTTTTGAATACATTCCGCTCAAACAGGAAGAACTTCCCAAAGACGCGGTTGATGCGGCAACCTCGGGCAGGATGTATCCCATCGTGATGGAGGGCTTTACGCCGTCACCGAAGGTATACAAAGTACCGAATATCAGCAGATTTCTGACCGAAACGGATCAAGCGATCGTGAGCGGTACGCTCCAAGCACAAGGGGAAGAAGTCGTTTGCCCGCAGGCGCGCCACCATGGTTGCGGCTATCGTATGAAACACGTTAACCGGTATATCCCGCTTGTGCAAGCGATGGGTGAGGGCGGCAGAGCCGACGGCAGGCGCGGCGCTGCCGTGTTTGTGATGCTGCAAGATACTGTGGGCCGTCCGCACTATTTTGTAGACGATAATCGCTTAGGGTACGTCAAGGGTACCAGCCGCGGTGGTGTCGCCGTGGGTATCGGCTTTAAGCGCCAAGATATTTTAAATATTGAGGGTATGCGCGATATGCTCGAGCAGTTGCTCACGTCACTGCAGCGTGGTGTCTACTTGTTCGACGGTGGCAGTA
This sequence comes from Clostridia bacterium, assembly GCA_017547465.1. GTDB lineage: Bacteria > Bacillota > Clostridia > Oscillospirales > Acutalibacteraceae > RGIG3009. The sequence continues at coordinate 10,497 of JAFYPN010000029.1, forward strand.
ATCGCTATGTTGCCAAACCACAAGAGAAGCTGTTCCTCGGTGCCAACATATTGAACGTTACGATGGATTATCCGCCTATTACCGTCGAGTTTCGCGTAAAGAAGGATGGCGCGGTAGTCTTCACGTCCACGCACGATGACCTTGCAATGGCGGCGGATTTCACTGAAATCTTCACGGAATACACACCCGAGGAAAACGGCGAATACATTGTGGAAACTCTTTTGTGGTGCGAGGGCAAGATCATCGACCGCATTGACCAGACCTTTGCGGTTGCTGAGGCGTACGTCGGCAAACCCGAAGAGTTTATCAAGGTCGAAGACGGCGAATTTATGCTGAACGGCAAAAAATGGCGTGCCTATGGTTTTAACTACTGGCCGCTGTACTCTACCGGCTTTGAATGGGAAGACTACTGGTGGGGTTGGCTGGACTGCGGATACTACGACCCGATTGAGGTTGAACGCGATCTTAAATTGATGGCGGATATGGGCATTAACTGTCTGTTCACCCGTCTGGACGGTAACCCCATCGGCCGCTGTGCGGATACCATTCGCGACTTTATCCGCCGTTGCCGGCGCTACGATATGCACTTGGTTATCAGCTTCTGTAACGCCACCGCACCGCTCAATTTCCAGCCGCTCGCTTTTAAACGGTTTATGGAGGATACGGGTCTTATGAACGATCCTATTCTCTTTGCACACGACATCGGTTGGGAAGTCGGCGCCAAATTCTACATTAACCAACGTTTTGTCAACCAGTTGGATGGTCCTTGGCAAGACTGGATCGTTGAGCGGTACGGCAGTGTTGAAAATGCGGAAAAGGATTGGGGCGTTTCCGCGGACCGCACCGATTTTGGCCAAGTGATTGTTCCGCCGCTGGACCAGTTTAAGACAGAGGGCGAGTGGCGTGTTAAAGTGTGTGCCTATCGTCGGTTCATGGCAGATTTTATCAGCCGCAAATGGAACGATGTCCTTACCGAATTGCGGGGGATCGATCCGAATCATCTCATCACCTGCCGTACAGGCCCCATCAGCGGTGGCTTGACGGCGGCGGTCAACTGCGGTCCAAAGCATTTGGATTTCACCACTCCTGAGGGATGGCGTATGCCCAACGACGATACCGGTGTCTTGCATGCTTATGTGATTCCGCTTGTGATGAAAATGTATTCGGGTGATAAACCCACCGTGTGGGCGGAATACGGACTTAGTTCGTGCGAGATGGGCTTCCGCAACTTTGAATGGGATTTTGAAACGCTGGGGCCTCCCGCGCACGGTGAACAACAACAGGTCGAGTGGTGCGAACGTTTCTTCGGGACTCATAAACTCGCAGATATCAACGGTACGTCCCCGTGGTGGTTCCCCGGTGGTTTGCGGTACAGTGAACGCAGCTTCTGTGGTTTCTGCGGTCCGGAAGGCGTGTGGCGTCCGTGTGCCGAATCCTATCAGGCACTCAGTAGTTGGTTTAAAGAACCCGGAGAAAAGAAACCCGTTGATTATTATGTAACGATGGACGAAGAACAGTACGTTTCCGAGTGGTATGCCCTGCTGTGGGGTGAGGACAGACCGGGTGATGAGAACATACCGGTTGACTTTAACAATAACCGCCTGACAGGCGAGGTGCGCGGTGAGTCACGCGTTGCGGTTGATGAGGCATTGCGTAACGGCAAAACCATCAAATTCCGCACCCCCGGTACCGGTACGACCTCGGCAACCATGCCGATGGTAGCCGTCGGCGGTACACCACTGAACGGCAAAAACCCGCCGCGGTATCTCGATGCGGAGTTCAACTATCTGGAAGTTGAAACGGCGGACGGAGAGCAGGTGCAGGTCAAGAACGGCGCGCATATTAAAGCGGACAGCATCCGTTTGCGTGCAAACGTCGGTAATATCCGTGAGGCGATGTGGCTCAAACCGAACGGCGACGAAAAAGGCGGCGTGTATCTGTGCGCCGACGGCCCGTGCACAGCCCGTGCGGCGATCACCGCCGATACCGCGTTTTTGGGCGATGCACAAACCGATTGGATGACCTTATCGGGACGCGGAGAATACACCCTGCGTATGAACGCGACGGATGTCAGCCCGTTCGGTGAGATCTGGCGTATCGTGTTGGAATGATCAAAGGAGTGTTTTGTGATGCAATACGGCTTACCGGAATATTATATCAATATGGCGCGAGCAGCACGGCTGGAGGAGCCAACCAAAACCATTACGGTTTTGATGGATTCCCGTCCCGATTTCGATCCCGATTCCGCGCGCAACCTCATTTGTGCCATGATGGAGATGGGCTACCTCGTTCAAGAGGTAACGGTCAAGGAATTTCTTTCCAAAAATGTGGGTGAACTCGGCTTTTTGGTCGTGTTGCCACACGCACAGTCGGTCCCCGCTATGTGTGCAGAGCATTTGGAAACCTATTGGAAACAGGGCGGTCGGGTATTAGTGCTCGGCGGTCGCTTGTTCGGTCATTTAATCGAAACCGGTGAAAACGGCTTTGAGTCTGTACCGCTCAAAGCGGAGGAGCTGGAGCAGACCGCCATTGACGCGGCTACCTCCGGGAAAATGTATCCCATCGTGATGGAGGGCTTCACGCCCTCCTACAAGGTATACAATGTACCGCACATCTCCTCGTTTATGCGGGAAGACGACCAGTCCATCGTGTGTGGCACGATCACAGCGACCGATGAAGACTTGTTCTGCCCGCAAGCACGCCAGCATGGTCACGGCTATGGCATGGGTCACCTCCACCGCTTCATTCCGATGATACAGGCGATAGGCGAGGGAGGCAGAGCCGAGGGCAGACGTGGTGCAGCGGTGTATGCGATGTTGTCGGACGTCGTTTGTCGACCGCATTATTTCGTCGACGAAAACCGTTTGGGCTATGTTAAGGGTACTAACCGTGGCGGTTGCGCGGTCGGCATCGGCTTTACGCGTCAGGATATTCTGAATATTGACGGTATGCGGGATGTACTCGAAGAATTGCTCTGCATGTTGCAGCGCGGTCTGTTCCTGTTCGAAGCGGGAAGCGACCGTTTTGTGGCGAAAGCACACGAAACGATTAAACTCGGCACCAAAGTGATGAACCTGACGATGGACTATTACCCCGTCAGGGTGGAATTCCGTGTGCGTCGGGGTGATAACCTTGTATTTACCGCCGTACGAGAGGAACTGGCTGTGACGGCGAACTTTACCGATATTGCAGTGGAATTTGAAGCGCCGGAGAACGGCGAGTACACGGTGGAAACCGTACTGTTTTATGACAATACGGTGATCGACCGCATCAAGCATACGTTTGCGGTGGATGAGCCGTACGTCGGCAAGCCCGAGGAGTTTGTCAAGGTCGAGGACGGCGAGTTTATGCTGGGCGGCAAGCAATGGCGCGCATTCGGTATCAATTACTGGCCGCTGTACTCCACCGGCTTCGAATGGAACGATTATTGGTGGGGTTGGCTGGATAAAGCCTATTACGATCCGCTCGAGATTGAGCGCGATCTCGCATTGCTTGAGGACATGGGGCTCAATTGCCTGTTCACCCGCTTGGACGGCGATCCGATCGGTCGCTGTGAGGATACGATGAAGGATTTTATCCGTCGTTGTCGTCGCCACGGGTTGCGGTTGATGTTCAGTTATTGTAATGCCACCTCACCGCTGAACTATCAAGGACTTCCTTTCCGCCGTTTTATGGAGGACACAGGGCTAATAAGCGACCCCACTCTGTTCGCCCACGATATTGGTTGGGAGATGGGCGGCAAGTTCTATGCGATCAGAAAATTCGTCAATATGCGCGACAAGGCATGGGAAAACTGGTTGATCGAGCGCTACGGCAGCATTGAAAACGCCGAAAAAGACTTCGGCGTATCGGTCGACCGTACCGAGTACGGACAGGTGATTGCACCATCCTTTGAGCAGATCATGGGTGAGGGTGACTGGCGTATCAAGGTGCGCGCGTACAAGCGTTTCACCATCGACTTTGTCAGCCGCAAATGGCACGATGCCACCGAGGATATGCGCAAGACCGATCCCAACCACCTTATCACCTGTCGCACCGGCGGTATCCTGCGTTGCTCGATCGCGCTCAACTGCGCCGTCAAGTATCTGGATTTCACCACTCCCGAGGGGTGGCAGACACCCAGCGATGCCCGCGGCGAATATTATGCTTATGTCATTCCGCTTGTGATGAAACTGTTTTCAGGCGGAAAGCCCACCGTGTGGGCGGAGTACGGACTCAGCAGCTGCGATCTCGGCTGGCGTAACTTCATTTGGGATTATGAAAATCTGGCACCGTACGAGTGGGGTGTCAAGCAGCAAACCGAATGGTACAAACAGTTCTTTGAAACGCACAAGGACGCGGATATCAACGGCACGGCGCCGTGGTGGTTCCCCGGCGGCTTGCGGTACAGTGAACGGAGCGATTGCGGATTCTGCAATCCCGATGGCACCCTGCGTCCGTGTGCAGAGATCTACAAGGAGCTTGGCAAGGCCTTCAAAGCGCCTCACGAGAAATATGTTCCCGATTATTACGTGACACTGGATGAAGATTTATACTCCGGTAGCTGGAAGTTGCTGCTATGGGGCGAGGATAAGCCCGGGGATGTGGAAAAACCGCGCGATCTTAACGGCATTCGCTTGACCGAGGAGATACGGGGTGTCACCTTGGCGGCGGTGCAAGAGGCGCGGAAAAACGGCAAAAAGGTCGGTTTCCGCACACCGGGTACCGAAACCGACTCCGCCACGATGCCGATGGTTGCCATCGGTAACGTCCCGCTGAACGGTACGAATCCGCCGCGCTATTTGAACGCCGAGTTCAATTACCTGGAAGTCGAGACAGAAAGTGGCGAGCGGATGCAGTTGGCAAACGGCGCACATATCAAGGCAGGCAGTATCCGTCTTCGTGCGAGCGTCGGCAACGTGCAGGAAGCAACATGGCTGAAACCGAACGGTGATGAAAAAGGCGGTGTCTATCTGTGCGCCGATGGCCCTTGTACCGTCCGCGCGGCAATCACCGCCGATACGGCGTTCCTTAAAGACGCCCAAACCGAATGGGTGACGTTATCGGGACGTGGGGAATATACCTTGCGTATGGACGCGACCGCTGTCAGCTCGTTTGGCGAGATCTGGCGTATTGTGTTGGAATAAAAGAACAGCCTTTCGGAAAGTTCCGAAAGGCTGTTTTCATCAGTATGACGAGTTTTTTTGCGCGGTGCGATACTGAACGGGTGTCATGCTCAGGTGTTTTTTGAAGATATACATAAAATATTCCAGCGAGTTATATCCGGAGGAGAAGGCAATTTCTTTTACGGTGAGGGTTGAGGAGGAGAGAAGATTGCAAGCGAATTTCAGGCGAAGTGTGTTCAAATATTTATGAAAGGTAGTACCGACCTCTGCTTTGAAAAGCTGACCGAAATAATTGGGGGAGAGTGATAACTTATCCGCCAATTCTTCAAGCGTTATATTATCGCGGTAATGTTCGTTCGTATGGATTATGGCTTGCTGGATTGGCGGCGGCAGGGTTGCATGATGCAGCATTGCCGTTTGTTTTCTTAAAAACGCGATGAGAATGTCCTCCATGCAATTTTGCACCGTGATATCGTGAAACGGCAGCTCGCAGGACGTTTCGTCGCTCATTTTGGATAACAGATTGACGATCTCGGCGGTCTCGCTCGGCGTAAACGAGCAGTTAAAGGTATGGAATTCCAAATGCTCGGCAAGCTTTGGCGATATCCATTCTTTTCTAAAATACACGCTGTAAAGCACCATATCGGTCATAGCCGTCAAGCTGTGAAAATCGTTGTAACACATCAGATGCGAGCAACCGGTGGTGATCAGGGAAGAAACGCCGTTATGGATATGTTGTGCCTTGCCGGATACAACAATTTCAAATTCACAATAATCGTGCCAGTGAATGGGGAAGGTGGCGCCGGCGGGGATTTCTTTTTTATGCACCACAAACCGCCGATTCTCCGGAATATTGGCGGTTCGTGTGAGAATATGCTTCGTCATGATTTTTCACCCCGATCGTTGATTTTCTTAATAATACCTTATTTTTCTTGAATTTACAAGGGAAATCGTAAGTGGTATTATTAAATCAATGGAGGTGTACCTTATGATCGGCTTTGATATTGGCGGGACCAAATGTGCCGTGTGTATCGGCAAGGAAGGCTCCAACGGATTTGAAATTTTAGATAAGCGTGTGATGCCCACCGATCGCACGGCATCCCCGTACGAGATGATCGACAGGATGTGTGCCGCCGCTTTGGAAATGGGAGGCATGACCGATGTGGTCGGCATCAGTTGCGGCGGTCCTTTGGATGCTAAAAAAGGCATTATCCAGTCACCTCCGAATCTCCCCGGTTGGGACGAGGTACGGATCGTTGAGTATTTGGAGCAACGTTATCCTGTCCGCGCGTATCTCGAAAACGATGCCAACGCTTGCGCGTTGGCGGAATGGCAGTTCGGCGCGGGCAAAGGCACCAAAAATATGATATTCTTAACGTTCGGCACTGGCTTGGGTGCAGGGTTGATCCTTGGCGGCAAGCTGTATGGCGGAACCAACGGCATGGCGGGTGAGATCGGTCACGTACGTTTGGCGGACGATGGCCCCATCGGCTTTAACAAAGCGGGCTCGTTTGAAGGCTTTTGTTCCGGCGGCGGGTTGGCTCAACTGGGAAAAGCCATGGCGCGCGAACGTTTGCAAAACGGACAGACGGTTTCGTTTTGTAAAGATATGAGCGAACTTAATGCGATCACCGCCAAAAGCATTGCCATAGCGGCTGATGCCGGTCACGTCGATGCCATCGAGGTATACGAACTGTGCGGCACGATGCTCGGCAAAGGGCTTTCGATGCTGATCGACATTCTCAATCCCGAACGTATCTTGATCGGCAGCATCTATCAGCGCAGTGAGAATTTACTCAAAGCCGCGATGGAACGTGAACTGCAAAAAGAATGTTTGCCCGAAGCGCTGGACGTTTGCCGCGTCGTGCCGGCAAAACTCAAAGAAAACCTTGGTGATTATGCCGCTTTGGCGGTTGGTGTAATTGGTGCAAAAGGAGGAAAATGATATGTTGTATGAACGGTATCCCGCCTTGCAAGCGTGCAAGCAGGAAATCGAGCAAGCACTCGCGTTACTCATTGAAACCTACCGCAACGGTGGTAAGGTATTGGTGTGCGGAAACGGTGGCAGCGCTGCTGACAGCGAGCATATCGTCGGCGAATTGCTCAAAGGATTTATGTCCAAGCGTCCCGTAACGGACGAGCGCATTCCCGAAGCGTTACGTGCCGAATTGCAAGGCTCGTTGCCCGCTATCTCCTTGCCCAGTCAGTGTGCC
>JAFYPN010000030.1 GCA_017547465.1 Clostridia bacterium
GCTCGTAAGAGAAAGTTCAAATGATAAAAAGCGGGCGTATTGCCCGCTTTTTATATATCCGAGAAAGGGGAGGATCCGGTGTCGTTGTTTTATCCGACGCTGTATCGTGAGCGCATTACCGATATTACCGTTGATGACCTCAAACGATTGGGCGTAAGTGGTTTGTTGCTGGACGTTGATAATACGTTGACCACCCACGGCAGTCAGGAACTGGCAGACGAGGTGCGTGACTGGTTGGACGGCATGCGAGAAGCCGGTATATTGATGACGGTGGTCTCCAATTCGTGGGAATGGCGTGTGGCACCGTTTGCCCAACGAATCGGCTTGCGGCACACTTCTCTTTCCTGCAAGCCGTTGCCGTTCGGATTTATTCGCGGTATGCGCCGTATGGGTCTCAAACGCAAACAATGCGTGGCGATCGGTGATCAGGTGTTCACGGATATTTTGGGTGCCAATCTGGCGGGGATTCCCTGTATTCAATTGCAACCCATTCTTCTTGAAACGGGAAAACCGATTCTTAAGTTAAAACGAAAACTCGAGCGGATCATCTACGCACGGCGAAAGGGGAGAGGACAATGACCGCCAAATTCGGTCCCGCCGGTAACGGCGATGCGTTCTATGAAGCGGGATATAAATCCACCGTTCAGGCTCCCGCCTGGCTGAAAGGACTGGGGCTTACCGCTTACGAGTATCAATGCGGACGCGGCGTGCGAATTACCGAAGAAAGTGCTCGCGCGCTGGGTACCGAAGCGGAAAAGAACGGAATCCAACTGTCGCTGCATGCCCCGTATTTTATTTCGCTTGCGTCGGACGATCCGCAAAAACGCGACAATTCCATTCGCTATATCTTGGAAAGCGCCCGTGCCGTTCATCAGATGGGTGGTACGCGCATCGTGGCGCATCCCGGTGGTCTCGGCGGTCTTTCCCGTGCGGATGCCACGGCACTCGCAAGCGAGACGCTGTTGCGTGCGCAGGCGGCGTTGGATGCTGAAGGACTCGGCGATGTGTCCATATGTCCCGAAACGATGGGAAAGATCAATCAGTTGGGCGATCTGGATGAAGTGCTTCAGTTTTGCCGATTGGACGAGCGGTTCTTGCCGTGTATCGATTTCGGGCATCTCAACAGCCGTACGCAGGGTGAACTCAACTCCAAAGAGGCGTTTGCGGCGTTGCTGGATCGCCTTCACAACGAGCTCGGTGAATACCGCGGCAAAAATTTCCACGCGCATTTTTCCAAGATCGAATATACCAAAGGCGGCGAAAAACGGCACCTGACTTTTGCAGACGAGGTGTTCGGCCCCCATCCCGCACCGCTGATGGTTCTCATCCGCGAGCGCGGATTGACCCCTACCTTTATTTGTGAATCCGACGGTACGCAGGCGGAGGATGCCCGTACGTTAATGTTGTTATACGGAGATGACGATCATGAGCAGTAAACTGGAAACGTTGGCGACAAAGCTGCCGGATGAAAAAGCGGCGGCACTGGTGTCCGCTGACCATCATTTGTGTTATCTGACCTCTTTCCCGTCTGGGGAGAGTTGGATCTTTGTCACCCGCGAGAAAGCGTATTTTCTTACCGATTTTCGATACATTGAAATGGCGAATGCCACCGTCAACGGTGCCGAATGTATTATGGTCACGAAGCTTTCCGATACGCTGAACGCGTTGGTCGAAAAGCATGCGATCGAACGTATCTTTCTGGAAGCCGGCGAGACTTCGCTGGCACAGGCGAATGCACTGAGAACAGCAGTCACCGCGGTTAGCTTTGAGACCGGGGACGAACTGGACAACTGGTTATCCGAAATGCGGGCAATCAAAGACGAACACGAGATATCGCTGATCGAACAGGCTCAGCGGATCACCGAGGCGGGGTTTGAACATATTCTGCCGTACATTCGCGTAGGTGCCACCGAAAAAGAGGTGGCACTGGAGCTGGAGTTCTTTATGCGCCGTAACGGTGCCCAGCGTGTTGCCTTTGATTTTATTGTGGTTTCGGGTGCAAACTCGTCGTTGCCGCACGGTATTCCCTCGGACAAGCCCATTCAAAACGGTGATTTCGTCACGCTCGACTTCGGTGCGGTGGTGGACGGTTACCATTCCGATATGACCCGCACAGTGGCGGTCGGTTCGGTGTCCGATGAACAAAAAATGATCTACGATACCGTGCTGAAAGCGCAGTTGGCGTCACTTGCCACGCTGAAGGCGGGTGTTCCTTGTCTCAAGGGTGATGCCGCGGCGCGGGATATCATCGTTGCCGCCGGTTACGGCGAACAGTTCGGTCACGGTACCGGTCACGGTGTCGGTGTGCAGATCCATGAAGGTCCCAACCTGTCGCCCCGTGCGGGTGTTCGCCTGCTGAAAGCGGGCAATATCGTTACGGTGGAACCGGGTATTTATCTGGAGGGCAAGCCGAGACCGGGCGTAGGTCCTCACGATATTGCACTGGCCATTATCGGTGCTGTATTTAAAAAAGGCTATGTGAAAAATAAGGTTATGGAATTTGTAGGTCCTGGTATTGCGTCCATGGACACTGATTTCCGTAACGGTGTAGATGTCATGACGACCGAAACTACCTGTCTTTCTTCTATCTGGCAGACGGATGAGGACACCAAGGCATTCCTTGCCCTGCATGGACGTGGGGAAGAGTATCGTGAGTTAAAGCCTGCAGAGGTAACATACTATGACGGTATGGTTTACGTGAATTTAAGTGAAATAAAGCCGATGATCGCGCTTCCGTTCCATCCAAGCAATGTGTACACCATCGATGAGTTAAATGCAAATTTAGGTGATATTTTAAGAAGCGTGGAAGTGGAAGCACAGAAGCTTTCCGGTGATAAGGCATGCTTTACCCTGACCGACAAGATTGAAAATGGTAAATTGAAGGTTCAGCAGGGTATTGTAGCAGGCTGTGCAGGCGGTAATTACTCTAACGTAATGGCAGCAGCGCATATCTTAAAGAATGCTTCCTGCGGCAGCGATGCGTTTACCATGTCCGTATATCCTTCCAGTCAGCCGGTATTTATGGACTTGTTAAAGAAAGGTGCTATCAGCGATTTGATGGCAGCAGGCGTTACGGTAAAGACAGCGTTCTGCGGTCCTTGCTTTGGTGCGGGTGATACACCGGCCAACAATGCACTCAGTATTCGTCATACGACCAGAAACTTCCCGAACCGCGAAGGTTCTAAGCCGGGTGCGGGCCAAATGTCTGCAGTGGCACTGATGGATGCACGCTCTATTGCGGCAACCGGTGCAAACGGCGGTTACCTGACCAGTGCAGAGCAGTATGCGGACGATTATGCAATTCCGGCATACGACTTTGATGCTTCTGCTTATCAGAGCCGCGTATACCAAGGCTTTGGTAAGGCTGAGGTGGAGAAGGATTTGGTTTACGGACCAAACATCAAGGACTGGCCACAGATGAGTGCCTTGACAGACAACATTTTGTTAAAGGTCTGCTCCAAGATTATGGATGATGTGACCACCACCGATGAGTTGATTCCTTCCGGTGAGACCTCTTCTTACCGCTCCAATCCTTTGGGCCTGGCAGAGTTTACCCTTTCCAGAAGAGATCCTCAGTATGTGGGTCGTGCCAAGGAAGTGGACGTGATTGAAAAAGCAAGACGTGCAGGCGAGATTCCTTGCGAAGTAGAGCCTGCGTTAAAGGATATTTTTGCAAAAATTCAGACCATCGACGGCTGTGCAGAGGTGAAATGTACCGAGACCGAAATCGGCAGCATGGTATATGCTATGCGTCCGGGTGATGGTTCTGCCCGTGAGCAGGCAGCAAGCTGCCAGAGAGTATTGGGCGGCCTGGCTAATATTTGCTTGGAGTACGCAACCAAGCGCTACCGCTCCAACGTAATGAACTGGGGCATGATTCCGTTCCAGATGAAGGGAGAACCTGAGTTTGAGGTGGGAGATTACATCTTTGTACCGGGTATCCGAGAGATTCTGGATGGTGACATGAAAGACATCAAGGCTTACGTAATCGGCGATGAGGTGAAGGAAATTTCCCTTTACATCGCAGATATGACAGCGGAGGAACGCACCATTGTGAAGGCCGGCAGTTTGATTAATTATAATCAGCAGAAGCAGA
>JAFYPN010000002.1 GCA_017547465.1 Clostridia bacterium
CCGGTCACACATAAATTTGTGACCGTGGCGGGCGAGGTCACCTCCCCCGCCACCTTCAAAGTGCCCATCGGCACGCCGATCAGTGAACTCCTTCAGCTTGCAGGCGGCGTGACAACGCCGCATCCCGCTTATTTGATGGGCGGTCCGATGATGGGACGCATCGGTAGCAGCTACGAACCGGTGACCCGAACGACAAACGCCGTACTGGTGTTACCGAGCGATCATCTGCTGATCGAGAAAAAGCAAGCAAAGCCGTTTGTGGATATGAAGCGCGCCATGGCAGCGTGCTGTCAGTGCAACTATTGCACCGACCTGTGTCCCCGTCATATGCTGGGACACCCGATTGAACCCCACAAGTTTATGCTGTACGCGTCCAACGGTATCACCAACGACGCGACACCGTATCTCAACTCGTTCTACTGCGTGAGTTGCGGTCTGTGTGAACTATATTCCTGCAACCAGGGCCTGGCCCCCCGCACCCTGCTCGCCGCCTGCAAAAACGGGTTGCGGCAAAACGGCGTGAAGCCACCTGTCCCCGAAGTACAACCGGTTAATCCGGCTCGTGACTACCGTCGAGTTCCGATGAACCGTTTGATGGCGAGGCTGAAACTGACCACCTACGATAAGCCGGCGCCGATATCCGATGCTGAACCGTCAAGCAAAGAACTCCGTGTACTGCTGTCACAGCATATCGGCGCGCCCGCCAAAGCGGTCGTTGCGGCGGGTGATAAAGTGATCGCCGGCCAGGTGATCGGCACGGCTGCGGAAAACGCGCTCAGCGTCAACATTCACGCACCGGTAGGCGCGACCGTTAAATCCGTGAGCGACTCGGTCATTACACTGATCAAGGAGGATGCATAATGAAAAAAGCCATCGGCATGGTCGAATATAAAACCGTATCCTCCGGTATGATGGCTGCGGACCGAATGGTCAAGACAGCAGAAGTGGATGTATTGGAAGCCGGCGCGGTTTGCCCCGGCAAATACATGGTCATTATCAGTGGCGACCTGAGCGCCGTTAAGGCGGCGGTCGACGCTGCATCGGTACAATATCCCGACACCTTGATTGATAGCTTTGTGCTCGGCAATCCCCACGAATCTATTTTCAGCGCGTTATACGGGTCAACGGAGATCGGTACACCCAACGCGCTGGGTGTTTTAGAAACCTTTACTGCCGCCGCAGCCATCGTCGCTGCAGATGTTGCCGCGAAAACCGCTCAGGTCGATCTGGTGGAGCTTCGCCTCGCGCGCGGTATGTGCGGAAAATCGTATCTGCTGCTTACCGGCGAGATCGCCGCGGTACAGGCCGCTATCAACAAGGCGCAAGAAGGCGCCGGCGACGTCGGAATGTTCCTTGACAGCGCGATCATCCCCCATCCCGACGAGAAAATGTGGCGCAGCATCCTATAAGATAAAACGATAACTTTTGGTAAAGGAGGTCATGGCGATGCTCGCAATCGAACGGCGGAATGCAATCCTCTCCCGATTAACGCAAGACGGAAAAGTCATTGTTGCGGATCTGAGCCGTGACTTCGGTGTAACGGAAGAGACCATCCGCCGCGATCTAGAAAAACTGGATAAGGATGGCTTAGCCAAAAAGACCTACGGCGGTGCGGTGGCAACCCAAACAATGAACACCGACCTACCCTTTAGCGTCCGCAAGCGAGCGAACGTTGATCGCAAGCAGCGCATCGCACAGAAGATTGGTGAGATGATCCACGACGGTGACTATATCATGCTGGATGCCAGCTCCACCGCTATCTTCGTGACAAAGTATATCAAATCGCGCAAGAACATCACCTTGATCACCAACTCCGTTGAGATCCTGCTGGAGCTTGCCGACAAAGAGGGGTGGAACGTGCTATCCACCGGTGGCGCACTGAAAGAAGGGGCGCTCGCAATGGTCGGCACAACAGCAGAGAAAATGATCCGCGGGTTTCATGTGGATCTGGCGGTATGCTCATCCAAGGGCATTGACATGTCGATGGGTATTACCGATTCCAACGAAAAGGATTGCCAGATCAAACAGGCCATCTTCTCTGCCGCCAACCGCAAGGTCCTGGCAGTTGATGGCACAAAATTTGATAAGATCTCGTTTGTCAAGGTGTGCGATGTCAGTGAAATCGACACCGTGGTAACGGATGAAAAGCCCTCTGACCGTTGGGTGGAATATCTCAAGAACAAAGACGTTGAATTAATCTATTGAAATCATAGAAGGAGTGTTTTAGATGGCAGCAACAATTTCCGAAGCTGAAATCCGTCAGGTTGTCAGTCAAGTATTAAACCGTATTCAAACCACCCCCGCCACATCGTGGGATTCCACCCAGTACGGCGGTCGTAAGTTGATCGGTATTTATGAAGATATGAACGAGGCAATCAAGGCGGCGGAAACCGGCTACCGCGCCATTCGTTCGATGAGCGTGGAAGAACGCGAACGCATCATCACCGAGATCCGCAAGCGCACCCGAGAGGAAGCACCGATCATGGCAGAGCTTGGTGTCGCGGAGACCGGTATGGGCCGCGTCGATCACAAGCGCGCCAAGCATCTTCTGGTGGCAGATAAAACGCCCGGCACCGAGGATGTCGTGTCGGCTGCCAAGACCGGCGATAACGGCCTGACGCTGGTTGAGATGGCACCATTCGGTGTTGTCGGTGCGATCACCCCCAGCACCAACCCCAGTGAAACGGTCATCTGCAACAGCATCGGTATGATTGCCGCCGGTAACGGTGTGGTGTTCAATCCTCACCCCAATGCCATTGCAAGCTCCAACTACGCGGTCGATCTTGTCAACCGCGCCTGCAAAGCCGCCGGCGGTCCGGATGTACTGGTCTGCTCGATGAAGAAACCTACGATGGAATCCGCGGCGATCATGCAGTCACACCCGTCCGTTCGCCTGCTCGTTTGCACAGGCGGTCCCGGTGTCGTACGCGCGGTGCTATCCTCGGGCAAAAAAGCCATCGGCGCGGGTGCCGGTAATCCGCCCGTCATCGTAGACGATACCGCCGATATCGCGAAAGCAGGTAAAGATATTATCGATGGTTGTACCTTCGATAACAACCTGCCCTGCATCGCCGAAAAAGAAGTGTTCGCGTTCCGTAACATTGCAGACGAGCTTATTTCGGTTATGCTGCGCAACGGTGCTTATCAGATCAATGCCAACCAAGCAAAGCAATTGGCCGATGTCGTACTGGTCAGCAAGACCGATAAAAACGGTAAAACCAAAATGACCGTGAGCCGTGACTGCGTCGGCCGCGATGCGGACGTGCTACTCTCCAAGATCGGTATTAACGTCAGCAAGGATATTCGTTGTATCATCTGCGAGACCGATTTTGATCATCCGTTTGTACAGGAAGAATTGATGATGCCCATTCTTCCCATCGTGCGTGTGGACAGCATTGATCAAGCAATCGAGCTCGCCTGCAAAGCGGAGCATGGCAACCGCCACACTGCGCATATGCACTCCAAAAATATCGACCACTTGTCCCGCTTTGCAAAAGCGGTCGAAACCACCATTTTTGTCAAGAATGCCCCGTCCTACGCGGGTATCGGCTTTGGAGGCGAGGGCCACACCACCTTCACCATCGCAGGCCCCACCGGCGAGGGTATCACCTCGGCACGCAGCTTTACGCGTCAGCGCCGTTGCGTGATGGCGGACAGCTTCCGCATCATCTGATAAGGAGAGAGTTTTCATGGCATACGATGCTTCGTTAGTATCTGAGATCGTCAGCCGCGTCATCGCGGAAGTCGGCACCGCTCCCAAAGCGAATAACACCGTTCCGGTCGGCGTATCCAACCGTCACATTCACCTATCCAAGGAGCATGTGGAAATTCTATTTGGCAAGGGATACGAGCTGACCCCGATGAAGGAGCTGTCCCAGCCGGGTCAATACGCTTGCAAAGAGGTGCTCACCATCGTCGGCCCTGCTATGCGCCCCATCGAAAACGTGCGCGTGCTTGGCCCCGTAAGAAAGGCTTCACAGGTCGAGATCTCTCGTACCGATTCCTTTGTACTCAAAGTGAAACCTCCGGTACGCGAGTCGGGTGATATCGCAGGGTCAGCACCCGTCACCATCCTCGGTCCCAAAGGCGTTGTCACTTTAAACGAAGGTTGCATCATCGCGAACCGTCACATTCACATGAGCGAGGAGGACGGGGTCGCATTCGGTGTTAAAGACGGTGACTATGTGACTGTCGACGTCCAGGGCGAACGCCGCACCACTTTCTACGACGTGCAAGTACGCGTCAACAAGGCATTCCGTCTGGAAATGCATGTCGATACCGACGACGCCAACGCCGCCGGCATCGGCAACGGCTTTAAAGTGGAAATCGTAAAATAATGCCAACAAAAGCACCTGACAG
>JAFYPN010000031.1 GCA_017547465.1 Clostridia bacterium
CGAACAGTATTATCGCATCACACGCACTGCCACCCGTAAACGGGTAAAATGCTCGACTTTTTCTCGGCTCCCTCTGACGAGGGAGCTGGCGAGCATAGCGAGACTGAGGGAGAGATACTATCGACTACCCCTCCGTCTTTTGCCTACGGCAAAATCCACCTCCCCTGACAAGGGGAGGCTTTTCTCATGCGAAAGCTTTTTATCTTCCCCCAGTAGAACTGGAGGGTTATTTCCACGCCTAAAGGCACCAAACAAAACGAGCAGGCATCGAACGATGCCTGCTCTCTTTAGTCTTCTTCCTGTCGGCGAATGACCCGCCAGCACAGTCGCCGCAGGTCCTCCATCGTGGAAAGGGTCCCCGCCTCTCCGCGAAAAATCGCAGCACCGCGCAGCTCGCGCATATACCACGACGCGTGCTTACGCGCCTCCAACAGTGCCACCCGTTCCCCCTTGAGCGATGCCGCCAACTCGATCTGTCGACACAGCACCTCCATGCGCTTGGCAACCGGCGGGTCGGGTAACCGCACCCCATGTGTGAGATACGCTTCCACCGCTTGAAACACCCACGGCGCACCCAACGCACCGCGCCCGATCATAACGAGATCACAACCGGTGTGCTCATACAACCGCGCCGCCGCTTCCGGCGAATCCACGTCGCCGTTGCCGATCACCGGCACGGATACGGCCTGCTTGACCGCGCGGATGATATCCCAGTCCACCGGCGGCGCATACATCTGGTCGCGCGTGCGCCCGTGTACCGTGATCGCCGCCGCACCGCCGTCCTCACACGCTTTGGCAACCTCGACCGCGTTGACCTCATCCTTGGCATAGCCCTTGCGGATCTTGACCGTGACCGGGACGTCCACCGCGGCGGTCACCGCCTTGACGATCCGCCGACACAGCTCCGGTTCACGCATCAGCGCACTGCCGCAATGGTTGCCGGCGATCTTCGGCGCGGGACATCCCATGTTGATGTCCAACCAGTCGGGGCTTTGTGCCATCGCCAGGCGTGCGGCCGAGGCCAGCGTATCGGGATCGTCGCCGAACAACTGGATTGCCGCCGGGCGTTCCCGCTCGTCGAGCCGCATCAACTCACTGCTTTTTCGATCCCCGTAGGTCAGCGCTTTCGCGCTTACCATCTCGGATACCGTAAACGCCGCGCCGTATTCGCGGCAAATACGCCGAAACGCCGGATCCGCCACTCCCGCCATCGGTGCGAGTGCGGCACGCCCGGTAATCTCCACCGATCCGATCATCATGCTCATGATTCCTCGTCGGGTACGTGCTCTAAAATATCCCCCGGCTGGCAGTTAAGTGCCTTGCAGATCGCATCCAGCGTGGAAAAGCGCACGGCTTTCGCCTTGTTATTTTTTAAAACGGATAAATTGGCAAGTGTCACGCCGACCTTGTCCGATAATTCCGTCAACCCCATTTTGCGACGCGCCATCATTACGTCCAAATTGATCAATATCGCCATCGTCTTCTCCCCTCCTGCCGACGTTAAATGGTCATGTCGTTTTCTTCTTTGTATGCGGTGGCCTGTGCAAACAGCTCCGCAAACACAAACAGGATCAATCCGATAAACGCAAACATGATCATCAAAAACGCCATCAGGAACTTAAACACTTCCAGCAGGATCACAAACACCAGCCAGATCGCCGCCAACACCAGACACACCGTGCCCAGTCGACGCAAGCGACTCACCGTGTCCTTGCAAAACGGCTGACCGAGATTGACGTTGCGAATAATCCCGCGGCACTGCCACAACACCAGCTCCGCAAACACACCGGTCACGTATAAAAAGATGAGATACTGTCGATACAACGTGCTGCCCGGCAACTGACTGGTCAACCATTCCGTGATCCACGGCAAACAGACCATGAGCAGCACGTCAAACACCATCAAGAACCAGGTGGCACCCTCCATAAACCGACTCAACTTAGGGGCATGTTTCACGATACATCCTACCTCTCATACACATCAATATGAGTTTAGTGTATCATATCCGCCAAGTGAGGTCAACTCAAATATTCCGTAATACCGTTCGCCACACCGAGAGCAAACAACTGCGGTGAATTGGCCATCAGCGCCGCATCCCCCGGGTTGGTAATAAAGCCGAGCTCCACCAGTACCGCCGGCATGCGCGTGCGACGCAGTACGTACAGATTGGTGCGTTGGGTCACCCCGCGATTGGGCAACCCCGTCGTGTCCTCCAGCTCATCCAAAATATCCTCGGCGAGCTCCGCCGCGGCAGAATTCAAGTTGAACACCAATGCCTCCGACCCCGAAGCCCCTTGAAGCTCCGAGGCATTGGCGTGCAGGCTGATAAAATAATCCGCGCCCCAGTCGTTCGCCTCGTTGACACGCTGAGCGAGCGAGGTCGCGTTGGAGGTCCCGAGCTGGGTATCCGCCGTCGGGCGCGACAGGCGCACGTCGTACCCCTCCGCACGCAGGATCTCTGCTAACTCCACCCCGATACGAAACACCAAATCTTGTTCGCGATATCCGTTCCCCTCCGCCCCCGCGTTGGGATTTTGCGGATTATGTCCTTGGTCTATGTAGATTTTCGTTGCCATCTTCACCACTCCTTCCCTCCACTATATGCGCCGCATCCACCCGCCGTCCCACGCTCTTGCAAAATTTCTCAAACGGTAATATACTCGTGGTGTGAGAGTTTTTGACAACCGAAACGATAGATAAGTAAGGAGGTGGCAAAAGCTATGACGACCGATCTATACCACGCCTTTTTAAAGGGCGACGAACAGGCATTTGAAGAGCTTGTGCGCACCTATCGCCATCCGCTCACCGCGTTTTTGCAACGGTTTGTTTTGGATTACGATACCGCCGAGGATCTGGCGGCAGATGTATTTGTCGTCATCTTAGAACGAAAAGGCTACCGACCGGGCGGCAGCTTTCGCGCGTGGCTGTTTGCCGTCGCCCGCAACAAGGCGATCGACTACATCCGCAAGCATCGGCATCTGTTACCC
>JAFYPN010000032.1 GCA_017547465.1 Clostridia bacterium
ATTAACCGTGTTAGCGGTGGTGTTTACGGCTATCGATCACCATCGTTACCGCGTCTTGTCGATGATAGGCTACATTGGACTCGGCTGGTGTGTGATCTTCATCGTAAAGGATACCGCAAGAGCACTGGGAATTGCCGGTTTCCTCTGGCTGCTTGCCGGCGGGATTGCGTACACGGTTGGGGCGGTGCTGTATGGGGTTGGTAGTAAAAGACCGATCTTTCACACCGTATTCCACGGATTTGTGTTGTTTGGCAGTGCTCTGCAGGCGATCGCTGTTCTTTGGTATGCCATATAATAAAAGCCGCGAGCTGATTCGCTCGCGGCTTTCCTACTATTCAAATAAAGGTGTGGAAAAATACCGTTCAGCGGTGTCGGGGAGAATCGTCACGACGCGTTTTCCTTTGCCCAACTGCTTGGCAAGACGGATGGCGGCGGCCACGTTTGTGCCGCTTGAGATCCCACACAGGATACCTTCTTTGGCAGCCAGATCCTTGGACGCTTGCAGCGCTTCCTCGTCCTTTACAATGCACACGTCATCATAAATACTTTGATTTAATATGGCAGGGATAATGCCGTCGCCAATACCCATCTGCACATGCGTGCCGATCGAGCCACCCGACAGAATAGCTGCGTTTTCCGGTTCCACCGCCCAGATCGTCATAGTGGGGTTGGCGGCTTTGAGCACCTCGCCGATCCCCGTAATGGTGCCGCCTGTTCCGATGCCGGAGCAGAAGCCGTGGATCGGTCCGTTCACCTGCTCCAATATCTCTTTGGCGGTAGCAGTACGCTGAATGGCAGGGTTAGCAGGATTTTCAAATTGTTGCGGCACAAAGACATTGGGGTCCTCGGCTTTCATTTTTAAAGCGAGCTGTAAGCATTCTTCAATGCAAAGACCAATATTGCCGGCATCATGGACCAAAATCACCTCGGCACCGTATTGATGCACCAGTAAGCGACGTTCTTCGCTGACGGAATCGGGCATGATAATTTTTACCCTATAACCCCGTACCGCGCCGACCAGGGCTAAGCCGATACCCTGATTGCCGCTGGTGGGTTCCACAATAACAGTATCCTTACCGATCAACCCACGTTGTTCCGCGTCGAGGATCATATTGTATGCAGTGCGCGTCTTAATGGAGCCACCCACGTTGAGCCCTTCAAACTTAACCAGTACCTCCGCATCATCCGGTCCGGTCATGTGGTTCAGGCGGATCATGGGGGTATTGCCCATAGCTTCTAAAATGTTATTGCAAATCATGCGTCATAAATCCTCACTTTGCCAGCTGTTTAGTACAGTATACTCACGGCAGCGTAAAATGTCAATCGGATATGTCATCGTTACTTGGCGATTATAGTATGGCGGCGGGGGCGAAAGGGTGAAGTTTCAATGCCTTTCACACCTTACTTCTTCACTATTACTCTTACCTATTACTTCAAAAATCCTGAATGCGAGTTTTAGTGAAAAGTGAAGAATGAAGAGGTAAAAAGTAAAAATCTCGAATGCTTTCGCATTCAGGATTTTTTGCGAAAGAACGACCAAACGGTGTATAAGTAGGGGTAAGAACGACCAAAAGTAGTGTATGTTATCGCTAATTACGAAACAAATCTATAAGAATCTTCATAAAATCAGGAGTCATCCTCCCAATAGAAGGGATATGTATAAAAACAGTGTTCGGAACTCTATGCAGCATATGCCAATATGCAAAATTACAAAAATATTTTGTTGGCTTATAAGATATATTATGTGGAATCTTTGCCCGGATAATTTTTTGTGCGAAAAGTTTAATGTCGTATGATGAGCAGATGGTTTCTCCGTTGTGTTCGGCACAACCTTCGATCCTTATACAGTTCACCAAGGTTTTATCCACGCCAAACATAACCACTGCATCATAATTGGAACAAAGATCTACTATATCTCTCTCAATTCCTTGAAATGAATTTGTTAAAAGCAATGATTCTCCGTTTATTGCGGCAACTAATTGGTATGATGTGTTATTCTTACCTTTAAATGCAGTATAAAGAGTTTTCATCTATTCTCCTTTGCCGTGTTGATGGAGGCAATGAGGATTCGACGGATCGTACCGCATTGATTGTAGAGTTCAACGGTAGTTTCTCTATTCAAAATATCAGATTTTACAAACAGTTCCAACCAGTATTCAGTTTCGTAACATTCTTTCAAGGCGATTTGTAATTTGGCAATGAAATCAGGCTTTCCGTGAGCGTAGTTAGCCTCGTGGATATTTGCGCCAATCGAGGTTGCAGAACGCTCTAACTGATTAACGAGGGAATAATGCCCCTTGATTGTTTCGCAGAGCTTTATGATTTTCACTGCAAAATCAGTTGAAAGTTCTCGAAGCTTTGATTCTGCCATAGAAACACTGCCTTTCTTATTGCAGTTATACCATATTATTTAGAATATTTATAGTGAAATATCCTTCGGATGTGAAATAATGACCTGAGGTCATTGTGAAATTTGATGCTACGCATCAAGTGAAATGAAATAAATCCACCCACGCCCGCAGGCATTTCACATTGCGGAGCAATATTTCACACGCGAAGCGTATTTCACAAATCCGTAAGGATTTATTTCGTTGAAAAGAAACACCTTTTGTCCGGTAGACAAAAGGTGTTTCTTTTCTGGCGCCTACTGTAGGGCTCGAACCTACGACCCTGCGGTTAACAGCCGCATGCTCTACCGACTGAGCTAAGTAGGCATATTCTGTGGGCAGTTTAAGCCCACAGGATACGTGGTGACCCGTACGAGATTCGAACTCGTGTTGCCGGCGTGAGAGGCCGGAGTCTTAGGCCACTTGACCAACGGGCCGGATGGTACACCATCAGGGACTCGAACCCTGGACACCCTGATTAAGAGTCAGGTGCTCTACCAACTGAGCTAATGGTGCGCGTCAAACTGCTTGACTATCATACACTATCATCCGGCACTTGTCAAGGGAAATTTTTTAAAAATTTCAAAAAATTACGATAGAGATTTATGGAGCTCTGAAAAGCGGATACAGCCGAGCAGTGAAAGCAGCACACAGTAGATGCCGCACAAACACAGAATGCCCGAAATGGTGAGAACTATTCCACTGACCCCTGAAAACAAGGACAGGTGTATCACTGCCTGCGTGAGTACCACGGCAGTTGCCGCACCGAGCAGAGGTCGCACGATCCAACGGCCCCACTGTAGGCGAACGCCGGTCACCTTCAAGAGGCGGTGCGTATTGAGGAACGAGGTCAGCACGTTGCTGACGACCATGATGAATAAAAAGCCGTTCATACCCCATCGAGGAACGAGAAATACGATCAGCACAATGCGGATCGCCGAGTCGGCGATGCTGTATTTGAGCGAGCTTACCTGTTGGTTTAACCCCTTGAGGATTCCGTCCACAATGCTTTCCGCGTACATGATCGGGGTCAGCGGCGCGAGCACCAACAGATATCGCCCAACATCCTCGCTGTTATACAATAGTACCCCGATCTCGCCGGAAAACGCGAAGAACACCGCGCCGATCAGGATGGAGCTGAGCAATGTCAAATGCAGGGTGTGCTCGATCGCACGGTTGATCTTCCCTCGCTGGTGCAGTGCGTTTGCGGAGGAGATCTCAGGGATCAAGAGGGTGGACAGCGCCGATAAAAACGAAGCGGGAAAAAAGATAAGCGGCAGTGCCATGCCCTTGAGCGCACCGAATTCCGAAAGGCCTCGTTCTTTTGAGCCGCAGTATGTAGCAATGCTGTTTGGAACCAAAATGTTTTCGATGGTACGCAAAATCGTGTTTAAATACCGTCCTGCCGTGATGGGTGCCGCGATCGCCAGCAATCGTCTCACGACCGGTGATCGTGTTTCGGCCCGTATGGGCAGTTCTGCCTGCATCCGCTTTTTGTCGATGTGACAACGGATAGCCAGATGGGCACAGGACGTCCACTCTGCTACTGTGTCACCGATCATCACTGCCAAACACGCCATTGCCAGTCCCGCGTCCGCAAATCGATCGATAAGCAGTGCGATCACACCGATACGTACGACCTGCTCCAACAGCTGTGCATAGGAGGTCCCCGCAGCCTTACGTCTGGCGATAAAATACCCGCGTAAGCACGAGGAGATCCCCATGGATGGTAGGCTGAAGGCGAGCATCCGAAGGGCGGCAGCGGCGCGCATATCTCGGATCCAGTACACACTGATGATATCCGCACCGAAATAGATCAGCGCGGTGGAAACAAGGCCGATGCCCAGGCTGAGCAGGATGGAACGGCGTAGGATATGTCGCACCGACCGCGCGGTGCCACAGACAAGCTCATCCGCGATCAAACGTGTGACAGCCGTGGAAATACCGGAGGTGGCGAAGGTAGAACCGAGCACATAGATGGACACGATGAGTTGATACAGTCCCATACCCTCCGCACCGATCTTACCGGACAGGAAAATGCGGAAGAAGATGCCGATGGTTCTCAAAATCAGCGAGGTTACCGTTAGAACAGCGGCATTCTTAACAAATACTCCGTGTCGCATACGTCAACGATCGTTGTATAGCGCGGCGAGGTAATCCCAGGTGATGCGATCGACCTCGCCTGTCGGCAGTAGATCGGCAGCAAGCTGCTGTTCGCGTACAGCGTTCTCAGTGGCGGTGTCGTATATGCCGGTGACGGCAAGGGGAACACCGCTTATCGCACCAAGCATGACTTGCAGGATGTAGACCAGCGGATCGCGGTCGCCCGGTCTTAATACAAAAGTGGGATAGGGGAAGGGGGCGATCATGCGTGCCGGTACGATCTGCAGAAGGAGGTTGCCGTACTCGCGCACGATGCGTTCCCAGTCTGCCCGTTGTACCGTGCCGGTGACGGGTGAGTTTGTCGTTTGCTGAAACACCCGAATCGCCTCGGTCGTTTCCGGACCGAATTGTCCGTCCACTCCGAGCAGGGGATAGCGCTCATCCGTTGTGGAAAGCGCTCGCAGATATTCTTGAAGCTCACGAATGTGATCACGTCGTTGATCCTCTGTATACATACCCTTATACCCCCTCTGCCATGGTGTAGCCGCCAAATTGCCCGAGTTGCTTTTCCGAACCGACAGTCAGGTCCTCATACAAACCGGCAATGCGATCCCATGTGATAGGCCCTACAAGTCCGTTGGGCGACAGACCGAATTCACGCTGGAATGCGATAACAGCCGCCTCGGTGGCGTCACCGAAAACGCCGTCCACGATAACAATAGGGATGGCGGGATAGGTCTCGGCAATGCGATTTAAATAGGTTTGCAGGAACACAACGTATTCTCCCTGTGAACCGTTGGTCAGGGGTGTACCGGGATACGGCGCTACGCGGTTCTCCGGTACCGTGATGGTGGCAACGATGCCGCGATAAGCGTCGTACAGCTGGTCCCAGGTCTCCTCGCCCACGATACCGTCGGGAACGAGCCCCGTTGACTGCTGAAACGCGATCACCGCGTTTTCGGTTGCCTGATCGAAGATGCCGTTGATGGCGACCGACGGTACGGCGTCGTTAAAGGTGCCGACCACCGCCAGAAAATACTGGATCACGCGCACCTCGTCACCGGTATCGCCGAGCCGCAGAAGCTCGGAAAACTGCTTGCGGATATCCTCAAGGGCAATGCCTTCGGAATCCAGCTCGGCCAACCGCTTGACGCTGTTGTATAAAAACGCAATGCGATACCAGGTCTCCTTGCCGATGATACCGTCGGGTGTTAACCCGAAAATCTCCTGAAAGGCAACCACTGCATCCTCCGTTGCCGTGCCGAAAATACCATCTACGGGTTCAATTTTCGGAATCGCGGGATAGTTGCGGGAAATACGGTTTAATTGAATCTGTTTTGTCAACACATCGTTACCGGTAGAGCCGACACGCAACGGTACACCGGGGTAGGACGGCTGGTTGTTGCGTACCGGGGCGTTGGCGACGATCTCGATATCGTCACCGTAAAACGAGCGCAAAATCTCAACGGAGTTCAATCCTTGGTTAGCCAGCTCCACGGTGCCCCACTGGGACAGGCCGTTGCAGGTAGAGGTGGTGCCGTTGCAGTATTGTGTAAAGTATGGTTCGATTGAGCCTTGTCGCCTGACATAATCGTTGAACAGTTCATCAACGAGTAGGCTGATGTTGTCAAAAATATCGCGACCCTGTACGAACGATTGATCAAACGCAGTGTTGTTCGTGATATCAAAAGCGTACCCGCGGCTGGGGTACCACTCGGTATAGATACGGTTGAGTGCAAATGAGATCTGCGCCAAAATGTTCGCACGTAGTGCACTTTCCGGCCAGGTGGGGAAGATTTCACTGGATGCGACGTTTTTAATATAGTCTGGAAACGATACTGTTACGTTCGGCGCATCCGAGGTCGGGGCACCGAGATGTACAACGATGTTTTCCGGTATAAACGGTAAATCTGGCATACGGCTGCTCCTTACAAGTTGATTGGTGGTGTCGTATAACGAATCTCTTGCTGTGGGTCGTCCGCAAACTCGGGTAGCGGAATAAGCGATACGGGAAGCTCAGTGGGAATACCTCCGTACAGCGGGATATCGCTGATGCGTGCGCGGTAATGGTCGGGTGCGGCTACCGTCACCTCGTATACGATGCGCGGAATGTTGTTGCCGGGTTGCAGTGTCAGTACGGGATCAACTGCGGGAAGAATAACCGGTTCAGCGAGTCCGCTGTCGTTGGTAATACGAGACGCTTCGACAATGATTTCCCCGTTTTCTTCGCGCGTGATGACGACCAGTGCATCCGGAATGGGAATCGCTCCGTTTGCCGAGGTTACACGTACCTGAAGCGGTGCGGTAAAGGTTGTTGGCCGAGCGGGAGGAGGTGTTGGCTGTGGAGCAGGAGGAGGTGTTGGTTGTGGAGCGGGAGGAGGTGTTGGTTGTGGAGCGGGAGGAGGTGTTGGTTGTGGAG
>JAFYPN010000033.1 GCA_017547465.1 Clostridia bacterium
CGTTTTGGCCGAAATACCCGATGTTTCAATCAAGCTTTGACGGTTGACGCCGACCAGCACGATCGATAACCGCGCCCGTTCCTCGGCAGTGAGCAACCGTGCCGCTTCCAGTACATTCCCCACCAGATCCTTGCGATGAGGTGCGCCCGCGTAAAACAACGTAAGGCGGTCTCCAGACGGCGCTTTGGACACCATCTCCTCTCCATCACAGAGAATCGGCAAACGTAAGGTGTGGATTCCCTTTTCCGCATAATATCGTTCCAAATACCGGCTGATAGCGATGACCGAAAACGACTGATCGACAATTTCAGTATTGATCGCATTCTTGTTGCGATAGGCAGCACTGTTTTCGCCATGTGCGAACTGTTCGGGGGAATACCATTCCACGCAATCGTACAGTACTTTAACACCGTGTTTGCGTGCAAACGCTTTGCAAAAGCGGAACAGCGACGGCTGGGCATCGTACAGATACAGATACTCCGCCGCATGCCGACGAAGATGCGCGCGAACACGCGCCGGAAATCGACAATAATCCAACCCGCGAAGCAACCGCGAACGGTCGGCATAACGAAGCGATCGATACGCGATGCCGTCCACTGAGCCTCTGTCCCGCTTCTTCCCGCGACACAGCACCTCCACCGTATAGCCGGCAAGCGTCAGAGCTTTGGCGGTGTAGAACAACCGCACGGCACCCGCATCTCCTTCCGGAAACGGTCCCGTGTTGATCATCACCACATGCTTACTCATACTCGGTCTCCTTTTGACTCATTCAAATCGTTTTTTGATGACTTTTGCCGGCACACCGCCGACAATGGAAAACGGCGGAACATCCTTAGTAACCACCGCACCTGCAGAAATCACACTGCCCGTGCCGATGGTCACGCCTTTTAAGATCGTCGCGTTAGCGCCGACCCATACGTCGTTTTCAATCACCACGTCTTGGTCGTTTTCGGGCATTTTTTCACTGTCTTTTATCGAAATCATCGGACGGTCGGGTATATCGATGCGATGATCCCCCGTCACCACCGTGACATGCGGGCCGAACATCACGTCGTCACCAATAATAAGCTTGGCGCGCGTACACAAAATCGTGGCACTGCTGAGTGATACGTTGTTGCCGACATACAGGTTGCGCACCCCTGTGATGGAGCTGTTTTTGGTGAACATAACGTTCTTACCGCACGCGCCAAACGAACGGCGAATACCGGGGGCAAACACGATCTGCCACAGCTTGCCGGTCACTCGTTTATATGTCAACCACACAGACATCTCCCCGTCACCTCACTTTATGGTCAGTTTGCGGTATTCGTCAGCGAAACGCTGCATCAGCGTCGCGGTCAAATACTGCTCGTTTACTTTTTGTATGTTCCACTCGGACATTTGGTGGCGCGTCTTAGGATCTT
The DNA here is from genome assembly GCA_017547465.1 of Clostridia bacterium. Classification (GTDB taxonomy): domain Bacteria; phylum Bacillota; class Clostridia; order Oscillospirales; family Acutalibacteraceae; genus RGIG3009. Next base: position 1,404 of record JAFYPN010000033.1, read on the forward strand.
GGATGGCATCCAGTGCCGCTGAAAATGCCTCCGCATCCCGTGCCGGCACGACCACGCCGCCCTTATCCTCCACCATGTCGGCATTGGCGCCGACATCCGTGACGATGCACGGCAATCCCCTTGCCATCGCTTCCGCGAGTGCTAAGGAAAAGCCTTCACTGTGCGTCGGGAACACGAACGCATCCGCCGCATCCAACACGGTGATCACTTCGTTGTGGGGCAACAGCCCTAAAAACCGTACGTTGTCGGGCGGGGATTGCTCTGCCATCTGTGCGCTGACCTCGCCCACCAGATCAAACCGCACATCAGGATGACAGCGTGCCGCTTCGTATAATTCTGTGGCACCTTTGTCGTCTGTGATCCGACCGACAAAGCAAACGGTTTTCAGGTCATCCCGAATCTCTTTACCATCAATCATCAAGGTGTCGTCCACAAAGTTGGGGACTTTCACGCTGTCAGCACCATACTGTTCTTGTAAATACCGCGCACTGTTGTCACACAGCACGAAATTGGCGGCAGTCAGTTTGAGAATCTTTCCCAAATACCGCCGAATGATCGTTTTTTGTGTCCAAAACGAGATATCACAATGGAAATGCAACACGATCGGAATACCGCGCTTGTGAATCCGCTTTGCCAATCCGTAATCGCGGATGATACCAAACAATCCAATACTGGTGTTGAGATGCGCCACGTCATACGTATCGGTTTTGAGAGCGCGGGATAGGTGGCGGTGCATCCTCACCGTGCGGCGAAATTCGTCCCACAAATTGCGTTTGCTTGTGGCTTGTATGGCGATCTTGCCGACCGCCGCCATATTGACGAGATCACACGAAAAACCCGCTTGGTCGCACGCGTCAAGATATCGCTCGGTCCAAGTAGCAATGCCGCCTTTGGATACGGCGGAGCGCACCGACAACAGCAATACCTTCATACGCACTTCTCCCTTTCAATTTCAAATATTCACTGCCGCTTCCTTGCTTGTCGCTTGTTTCCCGCTCAGGATCTCCTCGAGTTTTTCCATAAACTTCTCTTTTGTGTAATGGTCGTTATAGTAACGGCGTGCGTTCGTCATAAACGCTTGCTTATCGGAACGCACAAATTCTCTGACACAGTCCGCCAAGCCTTGGGCATCCTCCGCGTCGGCACACACACCCGACTCAGATTCACCAATCACGCGCTGTGTTTCGCCGCTTGCGGCACCGATGATCGGTTTGCCCGCCGCCAGATACGACTGGACCTTGCCGGGCAACGTCAGACTGATAACGGGATCCTTCTGCATCGTAACCAACATGGCGTCCGCCATCGCATAATACGTCGGCATGTCCCGGAGCGGTTTTCTGCCGTAAAACGTCACCGGTGCTTCGAGTTCCTTCGCCAGCTGCCGACAGCTGTTAAGCTCTCTGCCGTCACCGACGATATGCCACCGTAACCGGCGAATATCTTTGCACATCGCGGCTGCGCGGATAATGGTTTGTACGCTCTGTGCCGTTCCAACGTTTCCCGCAAACATCAGATCCATCGTATCGTTTGGCTGTTTTGCGCAGTCGTTCGGTGAAAAATTCGTTTCCGCATATTGAGGCAGATAGGTGGTATCGTGAATCCCAAACTCCTCTTCAAAATACTTCGAAAACGACTGAGAGGATATCAGAATCTTGTCCACAGACCGGTATATCTTGTGCGATACCCTGCGGAACCATTTATAAACGAGCCCCTTGCGTATGCCGCCGACCCCTAAGCTTGCGGGCCACAAATCCAAGCAATACAAGACGGATCGCTTATGATGTTTTCGCGCATACGCCATGCCCGCCTTTGCCATCATGACCGGGGATAATTGATTGATAAACACAACGTCAAAGGAAGCATCCAACCGCTTTATATATCGCGTCGAAGCAAACGAAAAACTGTAATAGTTCCACAATCGATGTATCGGACCGGTTTTTCGCGGGTGAATGGGACAGCGATGCACCGTTACCCCGTTGATGCTTTCATCCCGATGGGCGTTGTGCTCATACCCCGGGTAGATATCCCCCATCGGATAATTCGGCGTTCCGGTCACAACGGTTACGTCGTGTCCCAATCCGACCAATTCCTCGCAAATATCCGTGATTCGAAATGGTTCGGGATAGTAATATTGACAAACAACCAGAATCTTCATTTCTTTGCAAGCTCTCTTTCTACCTGCTTCGTTACCTCTCCCGTACCGCCTTCCACGACACCATCCGACCGTAACACGCTGACGACCGTACCGAAGAAACACTTGACATCCATACAAAAGCCTTGGAACCTGCCTGCGTTTAAGGCGGCGGCATACTCGCCGTCAAACCTTGCTTTCACGTCAATTGCCAATTCATCGCGTCCGTTGATCTGTGCCCATCCGGTGATGCCGGGTTTTACGTCATTTGCCCCGTACTTCTCGCGTTCTGCGATCAGATCCTCTTGCGACCACAAAGCCGGCCTCGGGCCGATCATGGACAGCTTGGCCGTGAACACCTGATAGAGCTGAGGAAGCTCATCCAAACTCATCTTACGAATAAACCGACCCACGCGGGTTATGTACTGTTCGGGATTCGCAAGAAGATGTGTCGGGGTATCGTGAGGTGTGGACATCTTCATGCTGCGGAATTTCCATATCCTGAAATAGGTGATCTCTCCGTTTTTCTTCTGCCCCACACGTTTCTGTTTAAACAAGACAGGGCCGGGATCGTCAATCGTGATCGCCAGGGCGATCACCAGCATGGGAAGCGCCAACGCAACGATGGCAACGCTCGACAGAATAAGGTCCATGAGCCTTTTGATAACCCGTTTATACATTTTGTAATATCCCCTACGTTAAATTCATTCCACTCCGGTCTTCATCCGTGACAAGGCATAATTAAGTCGAGTATACACCATATCAGTGTACCATTCGGACGGAACACTGTCAAGTATTAATATAATCATATATTATATACAAAATATTGGAAAAGGGACGGATCTTGGATCCGTCCCTTTCGTTCCCCGCCGCTTATATGCTTGTCGGATCGGTGGGGTTATTCACGATACCGAAGCCGCACAACACCGGCAACAGCACGTTTAACAGTCCGTCCACGGTTGCGCTAATGTCCAGTCCTGCGAACTCCTTGACGCAGAACACGATCAGCGCCGCGATGGACACCCACAGTGCCCACGATTTAAAACGGTTCATATTTTGGTCCCTCATTTCACTAAAATAGCCAAAACCGCGCTGACCGCCGCCGCGATCAAGGCGGCGATCAGCTTGTCCCATTGCTTGGCGGGGCGCTGTGCCGCCGCCTTGACGTCCGCTTTGATCTCGCGAACATCCTCGCGCAGATGCTTGACATCGCTGTTGGTTTCACTCAGTGCCGCCGCCAGCGTATGGATGTCCCGCATCTCCTGCTCCAGCGTGTCGAGGCGATGGTGCGCCGATTTCACACTTTCACTCACCTTGGTGAGCTCATCCATGCTCAGCTCTCCCTTCGCACGACCTTGATCTGGATACAGTCGATGGCGTTGCCGAACACCCCTGCATACCCGTCACCAGTGGCGTCCGATAAACCCGTGCACCAGCCGTACCAGCCGCCGTTTTGTTGCGGAGATACGCGGTACTTGACCTCGTAGTCATCCGCGCCGACGAGCTGCATCTGCACCGCGTCGATCGCCTGACCGCGCACACCCGCGTGA
>JAFYPN010000034.1 GCA_017547465.1 Clostridia bacterium
CAGTCCGTAATTGTCCGACGTGTTGTACAGGTTGGTGATGGTGGGCTTGAACACGCAATCGCCGAACACCAGCGCGTTATCGCGCAGGTACGGGGTCGGATGAGAAACGGCGGTCGCCCCCGTCGGGCCGACGGCGGTAAACCGCTTGTTTTCTTCAAAGATCGCCGGCTGTGCAAAGGCTGTCTTCCCCATAATTGAAACACTCCTTTTTACGAATGATCTCCTTGCCCTCAATATAGCACACTCAGCAGAAAAAGCAAGCCTTATTTGACAAAAAATATCACCAATTTTCACATCGGAAAATTGGTGATAAAATGCAGAATATTGGCGGCGGGCTCATCGGGAGACAAGAGAACCGTCCCCCGTGTTACCTGTCACACCAACAAGCGTTTAAAGCTGTCGCAAGCGACGTCGAACGCCGTTTGGGAATCGGGATATTCGAAGCGGATCTTGGTCCGTTCGCCTTCGCGTTCCAGACCGCGCAGTCCTTCAAAAATGGTCAAGTGAGGCTCGATGGTGAACTCACGGCCGCCCTGCGCCACAAACTCCGAAACGATGGTCGGCAGATTGCCCACACCGTAGCCGGCAGGAACCACCGAACCGTCCGCCACCGCATCCTTGATGTGCATATACTTCACGTACGGCTTGAGCAGCTCCCACGCGTGCAGGGTGTCCACCCCGCTCTGCACAAAGTTGGCCGGATCGAAGATCGCCTTAACTTCGGGCAGGTGCTGATGAATGTCGAGACAACGCTCGGCATTGTCGCCATAGATGCCTTTTTCGTTCTCGTGGCAAAGGGTGATGTCATAATCCTGCGCCGCTTCCACGAACTGCGCCATGCGACCGATCGCCTTGCCGCGATATTTCTGCGGATCCTCCCCTTCAGGCATATAGAAGGAGAACAATCGCATATTTTCCGCACCCAGAATTTCCGCGATCTCCAGCGTATGCTTGAACGTATCCATGTGGTTGGCAAACACGTCGTCGATCCCGATCTTGCCGATAGGAGACCCGATCGACCACACGCGCAGACCGTTATCGTCCAGCTTTTTGCGGATCTCCCGCGCTTTATACACCGGAAGGACAGACACATTAATATTATCGACGTTGCGGATCTCCATGCCCTGCAGTTTGTTGCGCTTAAGCGCCTCGATCTGCAGATCGAGATCGGGAGAGGCCTCGTCGGAAAAAGCAAAAATACGAATGTTATCCATTACAAACACTCCTTTCACAATATAAGAATAAACCAATTTATATTTGAAATCAATGACGAATATAAACAATTTTTCTTGCAATTATCGCCATTTTTTGATATACTGTTATCGGTGATTGCTATGAAACCGTGTATCAGTGCTCAAAAGAACCATACCGACGCCCCCGACCCGACGTTATTCTACCGTCACACGCACGAGGAATACGAGCTGTTATGCTTCATTTCGGGGGATGCGGACTATATCATTGAGGGAAACACCTACCCACTGGCGTCCGGCGATATCATGCTGACAAAGCGGGCGGAGACACATGCGTTGCGCATGCACTCCATCGTACCGTACACCCGCTACGTCATCTATTTCAATGCCGAGGCACTGCTGGGGGAGTTTTCGCAGTCGTTGCCGCTCATCATGGATGCCAAGCCGCTGGGGAAATTTAACCGTACCGTATCCAACGATGCCGCACAGCGGGAAGCGTGGCTGTCATACGTCCGCCGCATCACCGCCGCTTCCAATTTAGAGGAAAAGCGCTTGTATCTGACAGTGCTGATCGCGGAGATCTGCCGCAATCTCGGTGCCACCACCGAGGAAAAACCGCAGGCGGATACCGATCACCTCATTGAATACGTCAACCGGCATTTGCTAAAGATCCGCTCGTTGGAGGAGCTGTGCGAGAAATTCTACATCAGCAAGACCCATCTCAACCGCAAGTTCAAAGCGATGACGGGGTCCACCGTGTGGGATTACGTGGTATCCAAACGGTTGATCGCCGCCAAGGAAATGTTGATGGCAGGTGCCACCCCCGGCGAGGTCAGCGAACGGTGCGGCTACGAAGAATACAGCGCGTTTTATCGCGCCTACAAACGCCGCTTCGGGGTATCCCCAAAAGAGGATCGAAAAAAGTAAAAAACGGAGGAAGTCGGGTGACTTCCTCCATTTTGTTATGCCGTCAGTTTTTTGGACACCTGTTTGGCGATCAACTCAAACACCAGCACACACGCCACCAGTCCGACACCAATCAAGTCGGTGATGATACCGGGGTAAATGAGCAACAAGCCGCCCACCGCGCTGACGATCCGTTCGTACCATTTCATGCGTTGCAGGAAGTAACCCTCCAACGCCGCCGAGACCGCGAAGATACCAACCAATGAGGTAACACAAATGAGAACGACCTCCCACACCGTCGTGTCAATAAACAGCATGGCGGGGTTGAGGGAAAACACGTACGGCACGATGAACGCACCGATTGCCAGTTTGGTGGCGGTGAAGGCGGTCTTCATGGGGTTCGCCTGCGCGATGGCGGCGCCCGCATACGCGGCAAGCGCAACCGGAGGAGTCAGATCCGCCACGATGCCGAAGTAGAACACGAAGAAGTGAGCGGCGATCGGAACCACACCCAATTTCACCAAAATCGGCGCACAGGTCGCCGCCATGATGCAGTAGTTGGCGGTGGTAGGAACGCCCATGCCGAGAATGATAC
>JAFYPN010000035.1 GCA_017547465.1 Clostridia bacterium
GCGTGTGCGGGTTCCGGCGGCACCGGGATTCGGATCGCCGCCGCACAGGCGGCAGATGAGCTGCTTTGCGTTAAAGAGGTAGAGGCATCATTCGTTCTGTTCGAAGAACATGGCGGCGTCAACATTTCTGCACGCTCGTATGGTGCGATCAATGTGCAGCTGATTATGGAAGCTGTTGGTGGCGGCGGTCACCAAACGATGGCGGGTGCGTATTTGAAGAATACTTGCCTTGAGGCGGCAACTGAATTACTGCACAAAGCGGTAGATACATATTTAATGGAACGTGAGCGCGCACGCGCTGCGCAAAAATAGGAGGTACATAGCATGAAAGTCATTCTGAAACAAGATGTAAAAGGGCAGGGGAAAGCCGGACAACTCGTGCAGGTGTCGGATGGATATGCCCGTAACTTTTTATTGCCGCGTGGTCTTGCGATTGAAGCAGACGCTCAGGCGATGAACGATCTGCGTAATAAAGAATCGGCACAGCAACACCATAAGGCTGTTGAAAAGCAGGCGGCTGAGGCTGCTGCGAAAACCTTGTCCGACAAGATTGTTAAGATTACCGCGCGCGCCGGTCAAAATGGCAAGCTGTTTGGTTCTGTTACAACAAAAGAGGTGGCGCAAGCACTGAAAGAACAGTACGGTGTCGAGCTGGATAAGCGCAAGATCGTAATGGCAGATGCCAAGGCGTTTGGTTCGTATCAAGCAGAGTTGAAATTCAATCAGGGCGTGACTGCTAAAATCACCGTTATGGTAACGGAATAAAACGAGCAAGAAACCGAAGGGGAGTGGGCGTATGCCTGAAGTGACCTACGATGAACTGAATTTGCCGCATAGTCTTGAGGCTGAACAGGCGGTTCTCGGTGCGATTCTCATGGAATCGGATTGCATCACGCAGGTAGCGGATATTCTGAAACCGGAACATTTTTATTTAGCCGAGCATCAGGCGATATATACCATTATGCTCGAAAAGCTCCTGCAGTCCAAAACCATTGACTTTGTCACCGTATTAGAAGCACTTAAAGCAGAATCCTTTTTCTCCGAAGAGGAGGGAAAAAACTATCTGCTCAAGCTTGCGCAGATAGTACCCTCCATTTCCAATGTGAGCAATTACGCCCATATGGTGCGTGATAAATACGATGTTCGTCGACTCATCCGTGTATCGCGTGAGATCACCGGCGATGCGATGCAGCCCGGTGTGGACACAGGAGCACTCATCGAACAGGCTGAGCAAAAGATTTATGACATTCGTCAGGATAAGCATCAGAACGGTCTGGTCCCGATTCGTGAGGTTATCGCTTCCAATTATGAAATGTACAATAAGCTCACCTCTGCGGAACGGGAGTTGTATGTGGGCATTCCTACCGGTATCGGTGCGTTGGATGAGATCACAACAGGACTGAATCGTACCGACTTGATTATCGTCGGTGCGCGTCCCGGTATGGGTAAGACCAGCTTTGCACTGAATATTGCACGCAATGTGGCGATGCAGCAAAAGCGCACGGTGGCAGTATTTAACCTGGAAATGTCCCGTGAACAGATGGTGAATCGTCTGTTATCATCGGAGGCAAGAGTTTCGTCTAAAAAACTGCGAACCGGTAATTTGACACCGGACGAGTGGACCCGTATGGCGTCTGCTGCCGGTCAGCTCGGTCAGGCGCCCATCTATCTGGATGATACCGCCAGTATTACGGTAGCCACAATGAAAGCACGATTAATGCGGCTTAAGAATCTTGGCTTTGTCGTCATTGACTATTTGCAGTTGATGCACTCCGGTAAACGAACCGAAAACCGCGTGACCGAGGTTTCTGAGATCACGCGAAGCTTAAAGATCATGGCGAAAGAACTCAATGTTCCAATCATGGTGTGCGCACAGCTTGCGCGTGCTACCGAAAAGCAGGCCAATCACCGTCCTGGTCTTTCGGACTTGCGTGAATCCGGTTCAATTGAGCAGGATGCCGATCAAGTGTTGTTCTTGTATCGTGACGAGTACTATCGCAATGAAAAAAGCGATCCCACTACCGTTCAGACCGGCACAGCGGAGGTTATTGTGTCTAAAAACCGCCACGGCGAGTTGGGTACGGTACCGTTGGCGTTCCAGGGCGAGTTTACACAGTTCACGTCCTTGGAGTTGCATCAAAACGAAGGATGATCCGTTATGGGTGTAAAGGATAAAGCCTTACAAACAATTCGGCGGGAGCGTATGCTGTCGCCGGATTGTGCTGTCGTGGTAGGCGTATCGGGCGGGGCGGATTCTGTTACACTATTGCATTTCTTACTTTCACTTCAACAGGAAGGTGCTATCGCTCAGGTAAAAGCGGTACATCTCAACCATTGTCTGCGTGGCGAGGAATCGTGGCACGATCAACAGTTTGTTGAGGAGCTTTGCCGTGAATGGGACGTTCCGCTGTATATTGAACAACACGATATAGCCACGATTGCGAAAGAACAAGGGAGAGGCATCGAGGAAATCGGCAGAGAACTACGTTATGCTGCTTTTGAAAAAGCAGCACCAACGCATTCCTGTTATTGTATCGCCACCGCTCATACGGCAGATGATAATGCCGAGACACTGCTGTTGCATTTGTGTCGCGGCAGCGGGTTACGCGGTGCGGCCGGTATCCCTCCGATACGTGGAAGGATCATTCGTCCGCTGATCACCTGCACTCGCAAAGAAATTGAGGCCTATTGTGCAGAGCACAGCTTGTCGTATGTTATTGATAGCACGAACGCGGATATCGCTTACGCACGCAACCGTATCCGCCGTATGGTGATGCCGCATCTGTGTGAAATTAACCCGCAGTCAACTGTGGCAATAACGCGTTTCATCGAGCAAGTGCGTCAAACCGATCAGTTTTTAAATAAATTGACCACACAAGCCATTGCCGATGCCAAGGTAGGCGCGCCGGATACCTATTGCCGTAAGGCGCTTTTGTCGCTTGAAGAACCGATTCGTTCCCGCGCTTTGTGCGGTATCGTTAAAACGGCAGAGGAACGTCATATACAACTGTTGATTTCGGCTTTGGAAGCAGGAAACGGCGCAGTTGTGATACCGACCGGTGTTCGGTGGTGTGTCACGGAAACGGTGTTGACGGCACAGCGGCTTTACAACAAAGAGTGCCCGTCCTTCTGCATCTCGGCTGCAATTGGTGAGCGGTACGCAGTGGGGGACAGGATCTATCGACTTTTTACGCTGCCGCGGTCAGAATATGAACAAAAACTAAATATTTGCCAATACTTATTCCAAAATGCGTTGGACTATGATAGAATAAGTGGCGATTTGTTTCTGCGTCAGCGTCGGGAGGGTGATCGCTTCCGTCCCACTGGCAGGAATTGCGGCAAATCGCTGAAAAAGTTGTTTAATGAGCAAAAGGTCGTTTCGCGGGATACTATCCCGATCCTGTGCGATACGTCGGGCATTGCCCTTGTACCGGGATTCGGTTGTGACGAGCGCGTGCGCATCATGCCCGACACAAAAACGGTTTTGCTGTTTATAAAAGAGGAGGATGTTTTATGAGGACTGTGCACTCAGACGTTGAAGAAATTTTATTCGATGAAGGGGAAATTGCTGAGATTGTCCGGAATATGGGCCGGCAGATCAGTGAAGATTATAAGGGGAAAAACCTGTTGCTTGTCAGCGTTCTGAAAGGTTCGCTCATATTCATGGCGGATCTCATGCGCGAGATCACTGTTCCGTGTGCGATTGATTTCTTATCCGTTTCCAGCTACGCTTCCGGTACAACGACTTCGGGTGAGGTGCGGATCTTAAAGGATCTGGACGGCTCCTTGGAAGGTAAGGATGTGTTGGTTGTGGAGGATATTCTGGATTCAGGTGTGACACTTTCGTATCTGCTCAAAAACCTGTCTGCCCGTAATCCCGCCAGTATCCGCTTATGCACATTTTTGGATAAACCCGAACGCCGCCGCGTCAATATTACCGCTGACTATATTGGTGCATCGGTTCCGGATAAATTTATTGTCGGCTACGGCCTCGATTACGCGGAGTTTTACCGCAACCTGCCGTATATCGGCGTACTGAAGCCCTGCGTATATACTCACGAAAAGGAGTGAGGATCCTTTGGAATCCAACAACAATAACTACGGAAAGCTGCTGCGCAACCTAGGGTTGTTTATCGGCATTCCCGTCTTGGTGCTGATCATCGTTTGGATGTTCTTGTCCGGTTCCAAGATTCAGGAAGAACGTCCCTATTCCGAATATATCGACATGTTCGCCAACGGTGAGGTTGAGTTTTTTGATTTCAACATGAGCAACGGTGTGGTGGAAATTCTGTTACGGGAGGAATTCCGAACGGATGTTGATAAAAACGGTACGATTGATGAAAACGATGTTATCTACTATACGGTTCCTAATGTTAGTGTATTTTGGAATGACATTGAACCGTACCGTATTGGGCCGGATAAGACGGTTGATGACTACAACTGTATCAACCCGCAGTCGATTCCGTGGGCGCGTTTTCTGCCTTCCTTGCTCATTGCCGGTCTTTTTGTCGCTATGTGGATCTCCATGCGCCGTTCGCTTAACAACATTGACGGCGGCGGAAAAATGATGGGATTCGGCAAGGCGCGTGTCAAGCAGCCGGTAGACGAAAAGCGCAAAACCACTTTTGATGATGTGGCCGGTGCGGACGAGGAGAAAGAGGAGCTCCGCGAGATCGTAGATTTCCTTCGATCCCCGAAAAAATTCAAAGAACTCGGAGCCCGTGTCCCTAAAGGTGTACTGCTTGTCGGCCCTCCCGGTACCGGTAAAACGTTACTTGCCCGCGCGGTAGCCGGTGAAGCCGGTGTGCAGTTTTTCTCGATCTCCGGTTCGGATTTCGTGGAAATGTACGTGGGCGTCGGTGCTTCTCGTGTGCGTGATCTGTTTGAACAAGCCAAAAAGAACTCGCCCTGCATCATTTTCATTGATGAGATCGACGCTGTCGGTCGTCAGCGTGGTGCGGGTCTTGGTGGTGGTCACGACGAGCGTGAACAGACGTTGAACCAGTTGTTGGTTGAGATGGACGGCTTCGGTGCTAACGAAGGCGTTATCATGATGGCGGCAACCAACCGTCCGGACATTTTGGATCCTGCATTAATGCGTCCGGGACGTTTCGATCGCCAGATCGTTGTAAACTATCCCGACATTAAGGGAAGAGAAGCGATTTTGCGTGTTCATGCAAAGGGGAAGCCACTCGGTCCGGATGTGGATTTGGCCGTGATCGCCAAAGCAACGGTTGGTTTCACCGGCGCAGATTTGGAAAATTTGCTGAATGAATCCGCCTTGCTCGCGGCACGCCGCGGCCGTCATTCGCTAACGATGGAGGAGATCGAGGAAGCCACTCTAAAGGTGATTATGGGTACCGAAAAGCGTAGCCACGTGATCACCGAAAAGGATAAGCGTATCACAGCGTATCACGAGGCGGGTCACGCGATCGTTTCGTATTTCTGCCCAACACAGGACCCTGTTCATCAGATATCCATCATTCCGCGTGGTATGGCCGCCGGTTTTACCATGAATTTGCCGGAGAACGATCATCGTCACCTTACCAAAAACCGTATGCTGGAGGATATTCAGGTGCTGCTCGGCGGTCGTGTGGCAGAGCAACTTATCATTAAGGACATCTCTACGGGAGCCTCCAATGATCTGGAACGCTCCACCGAAACAGCGCGCAAGATGGTGACGAAATACGGTATGAGCGATAGCCTGGGACCGGTTGTGTTCGGTGCTTCAGATTCCAATGAAGTATTTTTGGGACGAGATTTCGGTCATACTCGCAATTACTCTGAGCAGATCGCGGCTCAGATCGACGGTGAGATCAACCGTATTGTCACAGATGCGTATAAGCAAACCACGAGCTGTTTGTCGGAAAACGAGGATAAGCTGCATATCATTGCTCAATATCTCATTGATAATGAGAAAATGGACGGCGCGCAGTTCCGTGCTGCGATGCAAGGCCGTGAGATTCCCGCTTACTCGAATATGAATCTATTTATTTCACAAGCAGAAGCCGCTCCGGAAGAATAACCTAAAAATACCCTGTGCTTTGTTTGCACAGGGTATTTTTAATCATAGGATTTAATTAAGCCGGTGGTATGATCCGTGCCACACGGGAGGGGAATGGGGCAGGCGAGCGCATGAAGATCTGTGGCTCTTGTTTCTAACTCCCATAATCGTTGGCACTCTTCATCGAGCTTCGCTACCTGTGAGGCCCGATACAAAAGCGGCGCTGTCGGCTTAGCAACGGATAGGATTTCTTTACCGCGTTCGTTTGCTGCTAATACGCGGATGTAGGGAGGCTTTTTTGCGGTATATTCCTTAGTAACCCCTAAGAATGCTGACCAGATGAGGCGACGGATGCGTGTCAACGGATATCGTTTTGTTTTAATACTTTCTTCCAATTCTTTCAAAGATGAAGCTTTGCGTGTTGCTGCATATACACGATTTTCCAGTCCCTCAGACATCGCCGGCAATGCCTTGAAATCGTCCGGTGATAACCGTCGAAGCTGTGATAAAACAGCACGGTCAAGCGCATCGGCAATCGTCGGGACACGCCCCTCTTTTGCAGCTTTTGATATAACTGCGGCACAGCCCGCCGGCATATACGGCAATGTGTTAAGGAGACGGTCTGAAAACAATAGCGTACGTAAGTAGGACGCCGAAGCGATATTGCCGATAGGCGTCATGCTGTCGTGTGACGAGCCCTGCCGCTGCACGGTGAACAGCTCCATGGGGGAATCGCCATTCCGTAACGCTTTCAAATATTCGATACCGAGTGTATTATTCGGAGTTTCCAAAACCGAGGCAGCCGTTGTACCCGCGATCTCCGCCAAGGCTTTCTGTTGTGCTTCAGCGAATGAGATGCCGAGTCCCAGCTGATACTTGAGCAGTGATGCAAAACGTGGTGTTTCCATTATGGTCACAGCTTTTTGAAGCGGTTCAATTTTACCGACTTCCGATCCGAAGCTTAGTACATTTACACAGCCGAGTGAGTTGAGCAGGGATATTGCGCCCAATGCGAATCCTTCCGCAGATGACAGGCACCACGGCAAGGGTAATTCAATGACAAGGTCAACACCGCCTGCAAGTGCCGCTTTTGCCCGATCAAATTTTGTCAGGACAGCCGGCTCCCCGCGCTGTACAAAACTTCCGCTCATTATCGCGACGATGTGCGTCGCTTCGCACCCGCCGTTCGGCTCGCGTGTTTTTTCAATATGAATCGCGTGTCCGTTATGGAACGGATTATATTCTGCTACAATACCCGCTACTCGCATAAATTTTCCACCTCCACGGTAAAAAAATTAAAAAATTGGTTGAAAAAATGATGTTTTCGTACTATGATTAAGTATATCGTACTTTATGCAGAAAATCAATATCGAGATAGGGGAACGAAAGTGTATGAAAATTCTGGTTATTAACGCCGGCAGCTCGTCTCTGAAATATCAGCTGATAGACATGGATGGTGAGCAGACGGTTGCTAAGGGTCTGTGCGAGCGCATCGGTATCGACGGTCGCTTTACGCATAAGGCGAACGGCAAGGTCTATCAAAAGGATGTTGCCATGGCGGATCATACTGCCGCGTTTGAGCAGGTCAAAGAGGCTCTGATGACCGGCGAAGGAAAGGTCATCGACAACTTGTCAGACGTAACGGCTATCGGTCACCGCGCGGTTATGGGCGGCTCCAAATACGACCGTTCGGTTCGTATCACGGACGATGTTATCCAAACCATCCGTGACTACGCGTCACTGGCACCGCTTCACAATCCGCCTGGGGTTAAAGGCATGGAGGCGGCAGCCGCTGCTTTTGGCAAAGATATTCCGCAGGTGGCGGTATTCGATACGGCGTTCCATCAAACGATGCCCGAAGTGGCATACTTGTGGGGTCTACCGTATGAGTATTATGAGAAATACGGCATTCGCCGTTACGGTTTCCACGGTACCTCTCACCGATTCGTTTCGGCACGTTGCTGTGAACTTCTCGGCAAACCGGACGGAAAAGGTACCCGCATCATTACCTGTCACTTGGGTAACGGCTCGTCTTTGGCGGCGATTAAAGATGGTAAGGTAATCGATACCACGATGGGTCTTACTCCCTTAGACGGTTTTCTGATGGGCACCCGCAGTGGTATGGTCGATCCGTCTGCCGTTACTTTCCTTATGGAAAAAGAGGGGCTGACACCCGCACAGATGGATGATTTGATGAATAAAAAATCCGGTATGCTCGGTATATCGGGTGTATCCAGTGATGATCGTGACATTGCCGCTGCCATGAAGGAAGGCAACGCCCGTGCACAGCTGGCTTGGGATATGCGCAGTTATCAGATTTTGAAATACATCGGTGGCTATGTAGCCGCACTCGGCGGCTTGGATGCTATTGTCTTTACCGCCGGTATCGGTGAGAACCAGGACGCGCTTCGCGCCGAGTTGCTGGAGAAGCTTGCCTATTTGGGCGTTAAGTTGGATGCCAAAGCCAATCTCGTACACGGCGAAGAGGCTGAGATTAGCGCACCGGATTCCGCTGTACGTGCTTTTGTTATCCCCACGAATGAGGAACTCGTGATTGCCCGTGATACAAAAGCTCTCGTGTAAACAATAAAAATCAGGACCGCCGTTTTTCGACGGTCCTGATTTTTTAGGCATCTTCTTTGTCAAGAAGATGTTCACGCTTGCGGAAAAACAACGAAATGCACCACAATCCCGCCAAACCGACCAGTGTGTAGATCACACGGCTGATAGGACCGTCTTGGCCGCCGCAGATCCATGCGACGATATCAAATTGGAACAAGCCGATGCTTCCCCAGTTCAGGGCGCCGATGACTGTTAGCAATAATGCGATTCTGTCTATCATCCTGTTTCCCTCCTCGGATCGCTGCTTTCAATTAGCTCGCACAGTAATGCGCGAACATAGTATCGCCGGAAATGTTGAAGATTATACCACGTGTCTTAAACAGAATATTTACAAATCTTTCATTATTATAAACGCAAAATATTGTATCATGATATGGAGGTGAGCAGGGGACACTATGTTTGGTTATGTGAAGGTATATCAGCCTGAACTTAAGATGGGTGAGTTTGAACAATACCGCGGTATTTACTGCTCACTGTGCAAAGCCCTCGGCAAACGATACGGTTTTACAGCACAGATGACACTTAGTTATGATATGACCTTTTTAGCCGTGTTGCACATGGCACTTGCAGAGGAGTGCTCCGGCTTTCACAAGGGAAGATGCCCGTATAACCCGTTAAAAAAGCGTACCTGCTGCAAAGAAAACACGGCGCTTGACATCTGTGCCGATGCTGCTATGTTACTTGTGTATCACAAAACAATGGATAGCATAACGGACGACCGATTCTTTAAACGCATGGTTGCCCGACTTGTACTGCCTATTATGCGCCGCAATCGCCGCCGGGCGGCAGAGCGGTTACCGGAGCTTGATGGAGAGATCGAACGAGAAATGATCCGCCAACAGGAGATTGAGCGGGCGAAAAACGCGTCTGTGGATATGGCGGCTGATCCTACTGCGCAAATGCTTTCGGCGCTCTGTGTTGCCGCGGTTACTAATGAAAAACAAAAGCGAGTTTTGTCCCGCTTAGGCTATTGTTTGGGGCGTTGGGTCTATTTGATGGATGCGGTAGACGATTTAGAGAATGATTTGAAGAACGAGTCCTACAACCCGATTGCGTTGTCACAGGGGATAGACACTGTTGATAAAGTGTCAATTAAGGTTGCACGCGAATCCGCATTGCTTATATTGAACGCCTCACTTGCGGAGTGCAGGGCCGCATATGAATTGCTGGATATTCGTCGCTTCGACGGTATACTGCGTAACGTTTGGGAATGGGGGATTCCCGTTATGCAAAAACAAGTGTTATCGGGTGAACGGACAAAACGACCGTCTCGCCTGTCAGGAGGTTTGAATAATGCAAAACCCATATGAAGTACTCGGGATTCAGCCGACCGCTACCGATGATGAGGTGAAGGCCACCTATCGCGAGCTTGCTAAGAAATACCATCCCGACAATTATAGCAACAATCCGCTGTCTGACCTGGCAGAGGAAAAAATGCAGGAGATCAATGAAGCATACGACGCTATCATCCGTATGCGCCGTCAGGGCGGCGCGGTGGGAGGAAATGCTGGATATCAGCGAGGCGGATCGTCGCGCTATACCGATATTCGCAACCTCATTCGCACCGGTCGCACCATTGATGCGGAAGCGTTGCTTGACGGCATTCCCGCACCGTCGCGTGATGCGGAATGGTACTTCCTTAAAGGAAGTGTATTGTATAAGAAGGGTTGGCTTGAGGAATCGTATTCCCACTTTTCCACCGCCGTGCGGATGGATCCCACTAATGCTGAATATCGTCAAGCGTTAGATCAACTGGATCGTCAACGCCGCACCGGCGGCTATCGTGTTGCTCCCGGTATGAACACAGGCGGTTGCAGCGCATGTGATGTGTGCAATAGCTTGATTTGTGCGGATTGCTGCTGTGAGTGTATGGGCGGCGATCTGATTCGCTGTTGCTGAGGGGTGATTTCTTGAAACGTACGTCGCACATTGCACTCGGCGGGATTTTCAGCGCCGCATCCGTTATGGTGTTACTCCTGACAATCTTTCCCTTTGCTACCTACGCGCTCCCGCCGCTCGCGGGAGCGTTTCTGATTCCGCTTGTTATTGAATGTGGAAAAAAATGGGCACTGTGCGCGTATGCGGCGGTGTCACTGGTCGCCCTGCTAATCGTGCCGGACATAGAAGCGAAAGTACTATTTATCGCCTTTTTTGGTTATTATCCAATTGTCAAGGCGACATTGGAATTGATCGGGAGCCGTGTGCTCGAATGGCTCACAAAGCTGCTGATTTTTAATGTGGCAGCGGTTGGTGGATATACGGTGCTGATTTGGATCGGCTTCTCGCTCGATGCCTTTCGCATTGAGGGGATTGCATTACCCCTCTACGGTTTCGTGCTCCTCTTTCTGTTGGCGGGGAACGGTATTTTTGTGATATACGATATTGGGCTTACTCGTTTCTTGCCCCTATACTTTTCACGCTTTCAGCCGATGATCCGACGACTGTTCCGATCATAGCTTTGCAAGTTCGATAATTCATCTTGCATTTTTAAAAAGAAAGCAAGACAATTATTTTATTATAAACAATTCATTTAAAACCAAAGCCACAAACATTTTTACAATAACAAGTTTATTTTTAAC
>JAFYPN010000003.1 GCA_017547465.1 Clostridia bacterium
GAACCGCAGGGTGAGCCTGTTTGTGAACGCGAGGCAGAGACAAGGCGAACTGCCCACCGCAGGTGCGGCGGAAAAATACAGAAAAATGACAGATTGTGTCTTGTTTCGCATATAGTGATATGCTAAAATAGTATCAGAAAAGATTTGTATTAAAGGGGAGCGATTGTTATGGCATCAACCTACTTAACCTACTCATACGACCAACTCAAAACCTTTTGTGAGGATTGCTTCGGCAGTTTTGGCTTCACCAAAGAGGAGAGTGCTATCATCACAGACGTGCTGCTGTTATCCGATCTATACGGCATTGAATCCCATGGTATGCAGCGCCTGGCGCGGTACCACAAGGGCATTGAAAAAGGGCTTATCAAGGTGGAAGCGAAACCGGAGATCGTGTTTGAAACACCGGTTTCGGCGGTTATTGAGGGCCATGACGGTATGGGGCAGCTGATTGCCTATAAAGCCATGAACACCGCGATCGAGAAGGCAAAGGCGAACGGTATCGCGATCGTGACGGTGCGCAATTCTAACCATTTCGGTATTGCCGGATACTATGCCAAGATGGCGTGCGATGCCGGTCTCATGGGTATGGCGATGACCAACAGTGAGGCCATCATGGTGCCGACCTTTGGTCGTCTGGCGATGCTGGGCAGCAACCCGATCGCCATTGCGATGCCTGCCGAGCCGTACGATTTCTTCTTTGATGCGTCGACAACGGTCGTGACCCGCGGCAAGCTGGAAATTTACAACAAGCTCGGCAAGCCGTTGCCGGAAGGCTGGGCGCTGAATGCGAGCGGCAAGGGTTCGACCGATGCTAAAGATGTGCTTACCAATATTGTCGCGAAAAACGGTGGCGGTATCATGCCGCTCGGCGGTGAGACGGAGCAGACCGGCAGTCACAAGGGTTACGGCTACGGCATGTTCTGTGAGATCTTCTGCTCTATCCTGTCGATGGGCCTGACCTCCAACCATACACATATCGGCGGCAAGGGTGGCACCTGCCACGGCTTTATCGCAATTGATCCCAAGATCTTTGGCGACGCAGGCGATATTAAGGAGCATTTGTCGACCTTTTTGCAGGAGCTGCGTGAATCGCCGAAATGCGAGGGTGCAACCCGCATTTACACCCACGGTGAAAAGGAGATCATCGCGAAAGCCGATCGCCTCAAAAACGGTATCGCGGTCAACATCAATACGGTTGCCGAAATGTTTGAGATGTGCCGGTACGTCGGTCTGGATCCCGTGAAATACCTCGGCGATGTGACATTTGAGAATGCAGCGAGCAGCTCGTATAAATGAGAGGGAGACAATGGATAGTAAGGAACAGGCTTTACAACAGCATTATGAATGGAGAGGTAAGATTGAGGTCGTTTCCCGCACACCGGTAAAAAACCGCGAGCAATTGTCCATCGCGTACACGCCGGGCGTTGCCGAGCCGTGTCTTGCCATTAACAAGGACTACGACAAATCGTTTGAGCTGACCCGCCGCTGGAACATGGTCGCCGTTATCACCGACGGCACCGCGGTTCTGGGACTTGGTGATATCGGTCCCGAGGCGGGTATGCCGGTTATGGAGGGCAAATGCGTCCTGTTTAAGGAATTTGCCGATGTGGACGCGTTCCCGCTTTGCTTACGCACCAAGGATGTTGACGAGCTGGTGCGTACGATCTATTTGCTTTCCGGCAGCTTTGGCGGCATCAATCTGGAGGATATTGCCGCACCGCGTTGCTTTGAGATTGAGCGTCGCTTGAAAGAGATCTGCGACATTCCCGTCTTCCACGACGATCAGCACGGTACGGCGATTGTGGTCGGTGCGGCACTGCTCAACGCGTTGCGCCTGACGAAAAAAGAAATCGGTGAGATCCGTTGCGTAATCAACGGCGCCGGCTCCGCCGGTATCGCGATCGGCAAGCATCTGCTGAAGCTGGGTGTCAAGAATTTGACAATGTGTGATCGTTTCGGTATGGTGTGCGAGGGTGACCCGCAGCTCAATGCCGCGCAGGCGGAGATGAGCCTTGTGACCAATCGCGCAAAGCAGACCGGTTCGCTGGCGGATGCGATGAAGGGTGCTGATGTGTTTATCGGTGTTTCCGCACCGAATTGCGTGTCGGAGGAAATGGTACAGTCCATGAATACCGATGCCATTGTGTTCCCGATGGCCAATCCTGTTCCGGAGATCATGCCGGACAAGGCGAAAGCCGCGGGAGCTCGCGTGGTGGGTACCGGTCGTTCGGATTTCCCGAACCAAATCAACAACGTGATGGCATTCCCCGGTATTTTCCGCGGCGCACTGGATGTGCGTGCATCCGATATCAATGAGGAGATGCAGATGGCGGCGTCGCTGGCGATCGCATCGCTCGTATCGGATGAGGAATTGAACGAGGAATACATTATGCCGGTTGCGTTTGATGAGCGTATCGGCAAGACGGTGGCAGAGCGAGTGGCACAGGCTGCACGCGATACCGGCGTCGCGAGAATCTGAGTGAAAAAAGCGCCTGTGATACGTTGCGTATCACAGGCGCTTTTTTGGTGCCTTTAGGCGTAGAAATAAACCTCCAGTTCTACTGGGGGAAGATAAAAAGCTTTAGATGA
>JAFYPN010000036.1 GCA_017547465.1 Clostridia bacterium
GCGTTCCTTGATAAACGTCGCGAACGCCTTCCCCGTCGCAACCACGTCGTCACTGCGTTCCAGCAGTTCAAATCCGTGTTCGTCCGACAGTTCACAGCAGGTGATGCCGTTGTTCAGCAACCGCTCGATCGCTTGCTCCACCGAAAGATCCACATAATAGCTCGACCAGATACTCAGTTTCATCGTCTATTACTCCTTTATAACAGTTTATAACAGTTCAAAACCGGCGCGTTTCAACTTTTTGCGGATATCGATGCTCTGCGGGCAAACCTCTTCACACTTGCCGCAACCGATACAGTCTTTCAAAGAAGCACCCGCGGGGAGCTGTTCTTTCGCCTGCGCGGCGGAAAGACGGGCGGTAAGATAGCCGTTATATGCGGAAAAAATATCCGAAATCGCGATCCGCTTGGGGCAAACGTCGGCGCAGTAGTTGCATTTGGTGCAGGGGATCTGCCGACTTTCGCGGATGATCGGCCGCACACGGTCAACGATCGCCAATTCCTGCGGCGACAGCGGGACGAACGGCGCAAACGTCTGCACGTTCTCCCGCACCATCTCCACACTGCTCATGCCGGACAGCACCATAAATACCTCGTCGAACCCCGCGGCATACCGCAACGCGATCGAAGCGTAACTGCCGCCGACGGCGTCCAAGAGTTCGGCCGCCTGTGCGGGCGGTGTTGCCAGCAGGCCGCCGCGGATCGGTTCCATCACGATGACGGGTTTACCGTGTTTGACAGCCACGTCGTAGCATGCCTTGCTTTGAACGGTGGGATCGTCGTAATCCAGATAGTTGATCTGCAGCTGCACCATCTCGATGCAGGGGTGATCGGTCAGAATCCGATCCAGCAATTCGGGCTCATCGTGAAACGACATGGCGATATGACGAACCTTGCCCTCCGCCTTAAGCTTCTGCACGATCTCAAAGGTGTTGCACCGAAGATGCTTTTCGTAGCCGCTTTTGGTAATGCTGTGGAAGAAGTAGACGTCGAAATAGTCCACCCCGCACTGCTCCAACTGCTTTTCAAACAGCGGCAGTACCTCCTCTTCCTTTTCAAACACCCAGTCGGACAGCTTATCCGCCAGCACGAAGGATTCCCGCTCGTACCTCTGCGTCAGACATTCACGGAGGATCAACTCGCTTTGCCCGCCCAGATAGATATAAGAGGTATCAAAGTAATTGAACCCCGCGTCCATGAACGCATCGATCATGTCGCTCACCTGCGCACGGTCAACCTCGTCGCCGACCTTCGGGAAACGCATACACCCGAAGCCGAGTGCGCCCTTTACTCCCTCAAACGGTGCCTGTCGCATGCTACCGCCTCCTTTTGAATACAGTATAACACACGCCCCAAATCGGCACAATAAAAAATTTTAAAAAATTTCAAAAAAAGGGTTGACATTTGACGAAAATGTGGTATACTCAATTTGTAATCAATACAAAGTTGCAACGGTTACAGAAAAGGAGGCGTCATGACAAAGCAAGAGATCACGAGTTTGTTGCGTACGCGCGGGATTCAACCCACACAGCAACGGATCGCGGTGCTCGACTATTTGCAGACGCACCGCACACATCCCACGGCGGATACGCTGTATCGGGCGCTGGTGGAGGAGTTCCCCACCTTTTCCCGCACCACGGTGTACAACACCGCGCGGACGTTGGCCAAAGCGGGGCTGATCCGTGTCATCACCATCGACGCGGAAGAACAGCGCTTTGATGCCGGTATGGAACAGCACGGGCATTTCCGATGTACCGATTGCGGCTCCATCTTCGATTTCCCCATATCGCAACAAGCCATGCAAAACCTGTCCCCCGCATCGTATACCCCGGTAACCATGGAGGTCTACGCCACCGGCGTGTGTCCTCACTGTCAACAACAATAAAAATTTTTGGAGGAATTAGTTATGAAAAAGTATGTCTGTCTGGTCTGCGGTTATGTCCACAACGGCGAGGAAGCCCCCGGCTCCTGCCCCATCTGCAACGCTCCCGCCGAGAAATTTAAGGAAGCTCCTTCCGCTCCTGCGGCTCCCGTCGGTGCGGCGAAGAACAACAGCGAGCGCGTCTGGGCTGACGAGCACCGCGTCGGTATCGCGCAGGGCGTGGATCCCGAAGTGATCGAGATGCTGCGTGCCAACTTCAACGGCGAGTGCTCCGAGGTCGGTATGTATCTGGCGATGTCCCGCGTTGCCCACCGTGAGGGTTATCCCGAGATCGGTCTGTACTGGGAAAAGGCCGCTTACGAAGAGGCGGAGCATGCCGCCAAGTTCGCGGAGCTGCTGGGTGAAGTTGTCACCGACAGCACCGAGAAGAACCTCTCCATGCGTGTGGACGCCGAGCACGGTGCGACCGAGGGCAAGATGATCCTCGCCCGCAAAGCGAAGGAACTCGGCTACGATGCCATCCACGACACCGTCCACGAGATGGCGAAGGACGAAGCTCGCCACGGCAAGGCGTTTGAGGGTCTGCTGAACCGCTATTTTAAGTAATATCTGATTGTAAAATCACAGGGGATGTGCTATCATAACGGTAGCACATCTTTTGTTTTTGGGTGATTTTATGAAAAAGAAAATTATTGTCGCTTGCATTTGTGCCGTTGTGGTTTTAGTATTATCAATAGGAATTTATTGGTATTGCCACCCCACACACTATAAATTTAATGACCGATTTATTATTGGTAACACCGAAGAAAACATCATTGAAAAGTAC
>JAFYPN010000037.1 GCA_017547465.1 Clostridia bacterium
AAACCCCCGCGGTTATGCGAGTGCATAACCGCGGGGGTTTTTAGATATTACAGAGTTTCCACAAGATCGTTTGCAAAGTAGAACAAACGCGCCGCGTCATACAGATTGACATTGCCGTCACCGTTCATATCCATCTGCGGTGCGACTTCGTAATCAACACCGTTGATCGCATAGAACACCATCGTGGCATCAAAGGCATCCACGACACCGTCGCCGTCAACATCACCCATAACGGAGACCTCATCATCCGAGCCGGAGTTCTCCACAATCGTAACAGAGAAATCTACCGTAACGCCCATAATTTCCAATGTTGCCGTGTATGTATTGCCGAGCAACCAGCGGGTATCGTAAGTCTGGTCAGCAGTTACATAAGGCTCGTAATAGTATCCATTGTATTCAACACTTTCCGAACCATAGTAAGTCGATGTTGTGCCATCTGCCCAAGTTATGGTATACTCGACCACTTCCTCGGGAGAATAGCAGTAGTAGTCATCGCTCCAACTGTCCGTCATCCAGTCGTAATCCGAGCCCCAATATCCGTTCGATTCAACCACGATTTCCGTGGGTTTCACTTCAATGCTTTTGATCGGCGACTCCACGATCGTGACGGAGAAGTCTGTCGACATCCCCATCATTTCCAGTGTTGCCGTGTAGGTGCCGCCAAGCACCCATTGGTTGTCATACGTCTGATCCGTGAACACTTCAAAGCCATAGGTTTGACCGTTGTATTCCGCCGATTCTCCATTCACACAAGCCGTGGTCGTGCCGTCATTCCAGGTAACGGTATAAGACAGCATAACCTCGGGGCAATAGTAATAGTACTCCTCGCTCCAGCTGTCGGTTTCTTCATAATAATCATAATTCATGTAACCGGTCGTGCCGACAAAAACTTTCAGGGGTTCGACTTCCACATTTTTGACAGGACTTTCGATTACCTCAATCCAAAAAGAACCAAAACCGCTGTACGTATTACAAGTCAGATAATATGTTTCTCCCGCGACAAATTTCCCGACGATCTGAAAGTTGAAATCACCGCCGCTGTCATCATCTCCGCCGAGCCACTCCCAATCGGCGTTCCAAATATCGCCGTAGGTATCGTTGTCACCGTTACCGTAAGAATACAGCACATAAGCACCGCTCTTTTCGGGAACAAAGGTGAAGGTCATATCTTCGCCGCTCGGCTCAACACAGATTGCTTCGTTGCACACGAGGACACCGTCCTGAGCATATACCGTCAGCGACATCAACGACAAAGTGCTCAACATCATCGCCGTCACAGCAAGCAATGCGACGATTTTGCGGTAAGACTTAGCAAGGGATTTCATAAAATCTGCCTCCGTTTCATAATTCTTAAATTTATTATACACGCATTTTTAAAAAATCGCAATGTGAATTTTGCAAAACACACCCCCCGCAGTTATGCGAGTGCATAACCGCGGGGGTAATTTTAATATTTTCTCCAGACCATTTTATCGACGATACCCGTGTAGCTCTGGATGATCTTGACCACTTTGCTGGACACAAGCTCTTCTACATAATCGGGTACGGGGATGCCGAAGTCGCCATTATCGTTCATACCGATTGCGGTATCAACCGCCTGCAACAGCGATTTTTCATCAATGCCCGCCAGCACAAAGCACGCTTTGTCAAGTGCTTCGGGACGCTCGGTCGACGTGCGGATACACACCGCCGGGAACGGATTGCCGACTGAGGTGAAGAAACTGCTTTCCTCGGGAAGCGTGCCGCTGTCGGATATGACCGCATACGCATTCATCTGCAGATGATTGTAATCGTGGAAGCCGAGCGGCTCGTGACGGATGACACGCGGGTCAAGCGCAAAGCCGCTTTCCTCCAGACGCTTTTTACTGCGCGGATGGCAGGAATACAAAATCGGCATATCGTATTTCTCGGCGATCTTGTTGATCGCGTTGAACAGCGAGAGGAAGTTTTTCTCGGTGTCGATATTTTCCTCACGATGCGCCGAAAGCAGGATATACTTCTTTTTCTCGAGTCCGAGACGCGAAAGAATATCCGACGCCTTGATCTCCTCGAGATTGTTGTGAAGCACCTCCGCCATCGGCGAACCCGTCACATAGGTGCGCTCCTTGGGCAGACCGCAATCGGCAAGATAGCGTCGCGCATGCTCGGAATACGCCAGGTTGACATCGGAGATGATGTCAACGATGCGGCGGTTGGTTTCCTCGGGCAGGCACTCGTCCTTGCAACGGTTGCCCGCTTCCATGTGGAAGATCGGGATGTGCAGACGCTTGGCGGCAATCGCCGAGAGGCACGAGTTAGTGTCGCCGAGGATAAGAAGCGCATCGGGCTTGACAGCGTTCATCAGTTTATACGACGCGTTGATGATGTTGCCGACCGTCTCGCCGAGGTCGTCGCCCACCGCATCCATATACACCTCGGGGTCGGCGAGCTTCAGGTCTTTGAAAAACACGCCGTTGAGGTTGTAGTCATAGTTCTGACCCGTGTGGGCAAGGATGCAATCAAAATATTGCCGACACTTGGTGATCACCGCCGCGAGACGGATGATCTCGGGACGCGTACCGACGATGATGAGCAGTTTCAGTTTGCCGTTCTCTTGAAACGCCACATCGGAATAGTCTGTGCGG
>JAFYPN010000038.1 GCA_017547465.1 Clostridia bacterium
ATCGACTGCTTGAAACCGTGCATCGGCTCAAGCTCCGATTCGATCTTGCCGTTCTCAACACCCGTGCCGCCGAACTCGACCTTATCGGTGGTGAACGCCTCACGGTAGATACCGTAGGTCGGCACGCCGATGCGGTAATGTTCACGCTGAACGGGGTTGAAGTTACACAGCACGATGGTTTCCTTACCACTGCGATCGAGGCGTCGGAACACAATGATGCTTTGCGTATAATCATCGTGCGCGATCCACGAGAAACCCTCCCACGAGAAGTCGTTCTCCCAGAACGAGGGATTCTCAAGATAGAAGTGGTTGAGCGCTTTCGTGAAGCTTTGGAATTTGCGGTGTGCTTCATAATCAAGCAACAGCCAGTCAAGCTCGGATTGATAATCCCACTCCTTGAACTGCGCAAATTCGCTGCCCATAAAGAGAAGCTTTTTACCGGGATGTGCCATCATATAGCCGAGGAAGGTGCGCGCTTCAGCGAACTTGTCCTCGTAATTACCCGGCATTTTATTGATCAGCGAGCCTTTGCCGTGAACGACCTCGTCATGCGAGATCGGCAGGACAAAGTTCTCGGAGAAGGCATAAAAGAAAGAGAACGTCAGGCTGTCGTGGTTATCCTTGCGGAACAACGGATCAAGCGACATATAACGGAGCATATCGTTCATCCAGCCCATATTCCACTTGTAGTTGAAACCGAGACCGCCGTCGCCTGTCGGGCGCGACACCATCGGCCACGCGGTGGATTCCTCGGCGATCATCATCGTCTGCGGATGTGCGCCGAACACAGCCTCATTGAGGATGCGCAGGAATTCGACCGCTTCGAGGTTTTCCTTGCCACCGTATTTGTTCGGGATCCATTGACCGTGTTCACGGTTATAATCCAGATACAGCATCGACGCGACCGCATCCACGCGCAGACCGTCCAGATGGAACTGTTCGATCCAATACAGGGCGTTGGAGATCAGGAAGCTGCGCACCTCGTGACGACCGTAGTCGAACACACAAGTGCCCCATTCCTTATGTTCACCCTTACGCGGGTCGGCATATTCATAACACGGTGTGCCGTCAAAGCGGAACAGACCGGCCGCATCGCGCGGGAAATGTGCAGGGACCCAGTCCAGTATGACACCGATGCCCGCCTGATGGCAACGGTCGATAAAGCGCATAAACTGATCGGGCGCGCCGTAACGCGAGGTCGGTGCGTAATAGCCCGTGACCTGATATCCCCACGAACCGTCATACGGATACTCCGACAACGGCAACATCTCAATGTGGGTGTAGCCCATTTCTTTGACGTACGGGATGAGTTCGTCGGCAAGCTTGTCATACTCAAAGACGTTGCCGTCTTCATAACGACGCCACGAGCCTGCATGTACTTCATAGATATTCACGGGGCAGTCGTAAATAGACCGCTTGTTTTTGCTTTCGATCCATTCCGCGTCGCCCCACTCATAGGAATCGAGCGAAAAGATCTTGGACGCGGTTCCGGGACGCGTCTCCGCGTGCGTCGCAAAGGGGTCGGCTTTCATCAGCTCCGTACCATCCTGCGTGCAGACCCAGAACTTGTAGGCGCTGTATTCCTCCAGACCGCCTGCAACCGTTTCCCACACACCGTCATCACGGCGTGTCATCGGATCGCGGCGGGGATCCCAACCGTTGAAATCGCCGACCACCGACACCGATCGGGCGTTGGGTGCCCACACGCGGAAACGATACTGTCCGTTTCCGACGGCGTGACAGCCCATTTCCAGATACGCGCGGCAATCGAGCCCCTTGTAGTAATACGGGGACAGTTTCTCAGCAGACACGATCATCACACCTTTCTTCTCGCGTGAAATATCACAAAAGGGCGCAATACTCCACATTTCCATTGAACATTGTACCAATTTCTTCATAAAATTGCAAGGGGTTTTGTATATTTTCTTAGAAGAATTTTTAACCGAATTCTCAATTATTGGTGATTTTGCACTAATATAACGCATTTTTGCTGTACAGATTTCAAAATCGCTGTCTATTTTATGTAAAACGTTCATACAGTGGAAATACCGGACACACAAATCACAGGAAGGAGTGTCGCCTTTTATGACAACCGACGCCAT
The DNA here is from genome assembly GCA_017547465.1 of Clostridia bacterium. Lineage (GTDB taxonomy): Bacteria > Bacillota > Clostridia > Oscillospirales > Acutalibacteraceae > RGIG3009. Next base: position 2,103 of record JAFYPN010000038.1, read on the forward strand.
GCCCCACCAATTGATCCTCGATGACCGCCGCCGCCTTTCCCTTTCGGGAGTATCCGACGTAGACAGCTTCGACAACACGACCATCGTCGCCCACACCACGCTCGGTGATCTGACTATACGCGGACACGATCTGCACATCAGTCGTCTCAACGTGGAAACGGGCGACCTGTCCGTAGAGGGTCACGTTGACCTGCTGGAATACACCGAGCCGAAACCGCGCGGTAATGTTTTTCGCCGCTGGTTCAGGTGATCGCGTATGATGATCTCCAACGACCAGCAATTCCTTCTGCTATGGCGCTGTCTGGGATGCGGTGTGTGGCTGGATCTGTGCTGGATCATCCTCAACTGTATCCGCCATCGCTATATTCGCACAAAAGCCATGCGATTTTTGTTCGATTGTGTCTTCGTCGTTTTGTCGGGGCTCTGTTTGTTTGTATTCTCGTTGGCCGTCAGCGGCGGCGAGCTTCGCGGAGCCATGCTGCTGGCAATCACCGTCGGCGGGTACGTATCGCATCTGTCTTTCGGGCACATGTTATCCCGGCTTCTGAGCGGATTTTTCCGTGTTGTCAAAACCGTTGATGCCGTTTCGAAAGGGTGTTTGCGGAAAACGGCGGAAATATGGCAAAAAAAGCGGAAAAAAGTTGAATTTTTTTGCAAAAAACACTTGCAGTCTGCACACCTCAGGGTGTATAATCGTAACAATAAGTAACGATATTGTAATTTTACTTAATATACGACTATCCACCCTTCCTTGTTTGTCTCGGAAAGGACTGTGCTATATATGAGAGCGGAATTCAAAGAGAAACAAAACATCGTCTTTCGTGTCGCTGTTGCTGCCCTGCTCGTCTGGGTCATCATCTCGCTGTTCCAGCTTCAGATCGACATCAAAGGCAAGCGATCGGAACTGAATGATCTGCACGCGCAGATCGTCGCCCAGCAACGCATCAACGAAGAGCTTGAAGGCGAAAACGCCGACGATGCCGAATATCTGGAACAACAAGCCCGCAACAAAGGGCTTGCCAAACCCGGTGAGATCATTTACAAAGAGATCCCCGGCAACTGACATGTCATTTTTTCCCGCTGTCGCGGGTTCAATTTAGGAGGAAAATGAGCAGTGCAAATTGAGGTAGGAGCCATTTTAGAAGGCAAGGTAACAGGCATCACCAAATTCGGTGCTTTTGTGGAACTCGCACCGGGCAAGACCGGTATGGTCCACATCTCCGAGGTTGCCAACACGTATGTCAAAGAAATCACCGATCATATCAGTGAAGGACAGACGGTCAAAGTCAAGGTGTTGTCCATCGGTGAAGACGGCAA
>JAFYPN010000039.1 GCA_017547465.1 Clostridia bacterium
GGAATGGGACTTGAACCCACACGTCAACGACACACGCACCTCAAACGTGCCTGTCTGCCTATTCCAGCATCCTCGCATATAACAGTGGCTATTATAACACCATCACCGCCTGCTGTCAACCGATTTTTTCGTTTTATCAATTAAATTTTCGATTTCTATTTGATTTTGTACGGTTATCTGTTATACTAAAGAATAGTACAAAAACGGAGGATGTGCCATGTGCGGATTTTGCGGATTCACCGGTGACGCGGTCAACCGAAAACAGCTGTTACAACAAATGGCGGACAAGATCACCCATCGGGGACCCGATTCTCAGGGCGTGTATACGGACGAGCTCATCGCCATGGCGTTCCGTCGGCTTTCCATCATTGATCTGGAGGGCGGCAGTCAGCCGATCGAAAATGAGGACGGCTCCAAAGTACTGATGTTTAACGGTGAGATCTACAACTACCAAGATCTGCGAGCCGAGCTGATCCAAGCGGGTCACGTCTTCAAGACCGAGACAGACAGTGAAGTGTTGTTGCACGGTTTTGAGGAATGGGATGCCAATCTTCTCTGCCGCTTGCGCGGTATGTTTGCGTTTGCGGTGTGGGACAAGCACACACACGAGCTGTTTTTGGCACGCGATTATTTCGGTATCAAACCGATGCACTATACCCTCCTTTCCGACGGGCGGCTGATCTTCGCGTCCGAGATCAAATGCATTTTAGAACATCCCGATTATCACAAGGAATTTAACGTGGCGGCACTCGACAACTATTTGTCGTTCCAGTACTCCTTGCCGCGTGAGACCTTTTTCAAAGAGGTGTATTGCTTACAACCGGCGCATTATCTGCGCTATCGCGACGGCGAGGTCACCGAGACTCGCTACTGGGAAGCGACTTTTACGCCCAACGAGAACATGACGCTTGACGAGGCGGTGGATCAGATCGACGCGGCGTTTACCGAATCGGTGGAAGCGCACCGTATTAGTGACGTCGAGGTTGGCTGTTTCCTTTCGGGCGGTGTAGACTCTTGCTTTGTGGCATCGTATTTCGGCGGTCAGAAAGCGTTTACCGTCGGATTTGACAATGGTCAGCATTACAACGAAACCAATTTTGCCGCCGAGCTTGCCAAAGCGGTGGGAATTGAGCATCATAAGCATATCATTTCGGAAGAAGAATACTGGGAATCGTTACCCCGTGTACAGTACGTGCTGGATCAGCCACTCGCCGATCCCGCGTGCGTAGCTTTGTATGCGGTGTCGAAGCTCGCGTCGCAGTATGTCAAGGTCGTGCTTTCGGGCGAGGGCGCGGACGAGCTGTTCGGCGGATACCGCATTTACCACGAGCCCACCTCGCTTAGCGGCTATCAAAAGTTGCCGCGCGGACTGCGGCGGGCACTCGCCGCCATCGCGCAGGCAATTCCGTTTGATTTCAAGGGAAAATCCTTTATCCTTCGCGGCTCCAAAACGGTGGAGGAACGCTTTATCGGTAACGCGTATATGTTCACCAAAAAGGAAAAAGAAAGACTGTTTAAAACCATCCCCGCCACCGATCCGACGGCACACACCAAGGAATGGTTCAAACGGTGCGAGGGGCTGGACGATGTAACACGAATGCAGTATGTGGACATCAACCGCTGGATGGTAGGCGATATTCTCCTCAAAGCCGACCGTATGAGTATGGCACATTCGTTGGAACTGCGTGTGCCGTTTTTGGACAGGCGGGTATTTGAGGTCGCCTCGCGCATTCCCACGAAGCACCGCATCGGCGGCGGTACGACCAAGCACGCGTTGCGCCTTGCCGCGAAGCGGCATATCCCCGAAAAGGATACCGCGCGTCCGAAGCTCGGGTTTCCGGTCCCTGTTCGTGTGTGGTTGCGCAAAGAAGTGTACTACAACAAAGTCAAAGAAGCATTCTTAAGTGCCGATGCCGAACGCTTCTTCCACACCGACGTACTGATGCGTTTTCTGGACGAGCATTACACCGGTAAACGGGATAACAGCCGCAAGATCTGGACCGTGTATATGTTCCTTGTATGGTACAACCTGTATTTCGGCAACTGATCAAAACCGCTCTGTGCGTAACAGGGCGGTTTTTCGTATATGGCGTCTGCCGCTGTCGAAAGGATTGACAAATGCCGCATTTGTGGGTATACTGCCTAAGGTCGTGACATTTCACGAGCTTGGAGGTTTGGATGAAACAATACGTAAGCGTCTGCTTTGAACGTCTTTCGGCGTTTTTCAAGAGACATGCGGCGGTGTGTACCGCCGTCGGACTCGGCATGGTATCGCTGCTTATGCTGACAGGAATGACCTCAGTCTTGCACACCGTCACCATTGATGACGACGGAAAAACGCGCACCATTTTGACATTGAGCCGCGATCGGGACTGTATCTTAGCAAATGCAGGCATATCGGTGCAGCCGGAAGATATTGTGACGGGAACGGAATCCGAAATTGAGATCGACCGTGCATTCAACGTAAGCGTTGCGGTGGAGGGCGGCGAGCAAACGGTGCTTCGGGTGACAGGCGGCATCGTCGCTGATGCGCTCAAACGCGCACACATCAATACCCTGACGCATACCTTGACTGACTATGCGGCGGAGGACGCGCTCGCGGCGAATATGGTCATCACCGTAAAGGTTTTGGAAAACGCCACGCGCACCGAAACCCAGATCATTGCGCATGAAACCGTGCTCACCTATTCCGACGAGTTACCAGCCGGCAGCCGCTTGGTAGAGCAAGATGGTGCCGCAGGCGAAAAAACGGTCGTCTACCGCGATTATTTCAAAGACGGCAAATTGGTAACGACCGAGATCGTGAGTGAAACCGTAACCACCGAACCTGTCACCGAGCTGGCAACGGTGGGTGCGGGCGCGCTGTCGATCTCACCGGAGGCATTGACAATCGATGCCAACGGCGTCCCGTCGAAATATAAAGAGGTGCTGACCGGTACTGCCTGTGCGTACACTGCCAAAGAAGGGGCGCGCACCTCGACCGGCACGGTGCCTGCGATCGGGACAGTCGCGGTCAATCCGAAGGTGATCCCTTACGGCTCCAAGCTGTTTATCGTATCGAATAGCGGCTATGTGTACGGCTATGGTGTCGCTTGTGACACCGGCGGCGCACTACTCAGCAACAAGATCCTCGTCGATTTGTATATGGATACGGTGGCAGATTGCTATCAGTTCGGCAGACGGCAGGTACGCGTGTATATTCTAGAATAAAACGGAGCGGTTCCCACTACGTATGGGAACCGCTCTTTTTCGATTGGCAAAACAGCTCACGGCAACCGATATACACAAGCAGAATGCCGAACAAGCGGCGAAGCAGATCGGTATCGATCGCGCCTGCCGCCCACGCTGAGAGCGCTGAGGTGAGTACCCCTGCTACCGCACACCAAATCACCGCTTTCCATTCCACACGTCGGTTGCGGATGTGCGAGATCAGGGCCGTCGGAGCGCAACACAGAAAATACAAGAGATTGATACCGCCCGCGGTATACTGATCCACCGCGGCAAAGGCGGTCAAATACACAATCAGCAACGATCCGCCGCCAATCCCGAAACCGCTGATAACGCCGGTGGCAAGTCCTACCAGTATGGCAAGTGCGATCTTCATAAAAGCAACACCGCCCGAATCCCTCCGTACAACAGCAACATACCGAACAAGCGGCGAAGAAGTGTAGCGGACATGTTTTTGAAGAAGACGCCGGACAGCACGCCTCCCGCCGCACCGCCAATCAGATACGGCCAAGAAAGTGAGAGATCAAAGCCGCCGCGGACCAAAAAAACGATGAACGACACCAGTGACAGCGGCACGATGATGGCGATTGAGGTGGCGAACGCATGCTTTTGCTTCATACCGGTCCAGGAGGTAAGCAACGGCACTAAAAACAAGCCGCCCCCCGAGCCGAACAAGCCGTTTGCCATCCCCGCCAAGGCGCCGATGACCAGGTATTTGACGGTTGGTTTCACAAAAATGCCCCCATTCGGTGTTAGCGTTTCCGAAAAACCTGACGATATGCGCTGTGACAAACCCCAAACCGCTATACAAGCATAAAAAAGACTGCGGCAATTTTGCCGCAGTCTTTTCTGCCCTTCTTGCCGACCGCTATGTGCGGGTTCCGAGGGCGGGATTATTTTGTCGTTGTGGTAGTGGTGGCCGCCGTAGTCACCACTACCGTCTGACCTTGGATCAGTGTCAGCGGATCGGTATACGTTCCGTTCACCATTACTTCCATATGCAGATGTGTCGGATCTAATACCTCCGCGGGTACGGAAGATACCGCGCCGATCTCCTCTCCCGCTTTGACGCTTTGACCTTCTGCAATTGAAGCCGCCGTGACACCGCAGTAACGTGTGATAACGTTACCATCGTGTTCCATTTCGATCACATCGCCCCACAGGGCATCTTGACGGATGCTTTTAATCGTGCCGTCCGCGGCGGCTTTCACCTTGTCACCCGCTTCGGCGGCAAAATCCACGCCGTTATGCGTGACCCATTCGCCCAACGTATCCGAAAAGTAATGCGTTTTGCTAAACGGGCGCAACACCCGATTGGAAACCGGGAACACAAACAGGTCTGCCGCCTCGGTTGGTTTTGCCGTCGTGGTCGCCGTCGCCGCGGTGGTCGTGGTGCGGTCATCCTTGACATCGGTTGCAGGGATCACGACCTGCTGTACCGATCTCGTCGTGGTCGTTGTGGATACCGTCGTTTGATCGCCACTCTCCGGCTCATCCTTCGGCAACGTGCTCACAAAGGTCGTTACGGCGATACCGCATATCGCAATCAAGCAGATGGCAAGCGCGATATAAAAGCCTTTTCCGCTGCTTTTCTTTTCTTCTTCGGTTTCAAACTCATCGGAATATTTCACGATCATTCCTCCTTGCTTTGGTAGTGTTCACCGCCGCAAACGGTTTATGCACGGACGGATTATTTTATTTTCCCGACCGAAGTGACATTGTTTTTTATTGTGATTGCGGTATACTACTTTTAGTCTTGATAAGGAGCGTTCAAAATTATGCGCAAAACAAAAATCGTGTGTACCTTAGGCCCGGCAACCGCGGATAAAGAGATCGTGCGTCAAATGATCGTCAGCGGCATGAACGTCGCCCGCATGAATTTTTCGCACAACACACATAAGGATCACAAACAACGCATCGATATGGTAAAAGAGCTGCGTCGGGAGATGAATCAGCCCCTTGCCATCCTGTTGGATACCAAGGGACCCGAGATCCGTTTGCGCAACTTTGAGGGTGGTTTTGCCGCCGTCGAGGAGGGTGCCCCCTTTACGCTCACCTCACGGTTGGTCGACGGGACCGGCACATGTGCCTCCATCACCTATGATGCCCTACCCCGCCAGGTCAAATCAGGAGATACCATTTTAATCGACGACGGCAAGATTCGTCTGACGGTGGAAGCGGTAGAAGACTCCGATATCCGTTGCCGCGTGGTTTACGGCGGGGTATTGCGCAATCACAAATCCATCAACGTCCCGCATGTGCGGCTCGCGATCCCCTATTTGAGCGAGCAGGACAAGGAAGACCTGCTGTTTGGCATTGAACAGGACGTGGATTTTGTCGCGGCTTCCTTCACCCGCAGCAAAGAAGATCTGATCGCCCTGCGCAAGTTTTTGGATTATCACGGCGGACATGCTATTCGCATCATTGCCAAAATCGAAAACATTGAGGGCGTGGAAAACTTCGACGAGATCCTATCACACGCCGACGGTATCATGATCGCACGCGGGGATATGGGTGTCGAGATTGAATACGAGCGGTTACCCGGTTTGCAAAAGCAGTTTATCCACCGCTGTTATCAGTCCGGCAAGATGGTCATCACCGCCACCCAAATGTTGGAATCCATGGTCACCGCCCCCACACCAACGCGTGCCGAGATCACCGACGTTGCCAACGCGGTATTTGACGGCACCTCGGCGGTCATGCTGTCGGGTGAAACGGCAGCGGGTGACTATCCCGTGGAGGCGGTAAAGGTCATGGCAAAGATTGCGGAACAGGCGGAAACCGATGCCTTTCGCATGGGGGCATACGAGGGCATCCGCTATGACCTGGACAGTGCCGACACCACCAACGCCGTCTGCGATGCCGCCTGCACGACCGCTCGCGATATCAAAGCAAACGCCATTTTGGCGTTGACCAAATACGGGCAAACGGCCAGGCGGATGTCCAAGTTCCGCCCTGCTGTTCCGATCGTGGCGGCAACTCCCGTGGAAAAGACCTTTCATCAGCTGGCACTTTCCTGGGGTGTGTATCCGGTGCTGTCCCGTTATCAAAAAACATCCGATGATCTGATGCAACACGCCATTGACTGCGCCAAACAGATCGACGCGGTCACGGATGGTGATCGTGTCGTCATTGCCGCGGGTGTGCCGCTGGATACCGCCGGCAGCACCAATCTGCTGAAGGTCGAGGTCGTCGGTAGCAAATATTAACGCAAAACGCCCCTTTGAGGCTTTGCCTCAAAGGGGCGTTCCGTTTATTGTGTGTCGATCGCGGTGACGGTATACCCCGCATCGGCAACCGCTTTGGCCAGCACATCGGCGGGTGTTGCACCGACGTCAATAACCGCTTGTTTGGCTTTCAGGTCTACCGTTGCGTGAACGCCGGGAAATGCATTCAGCGTATCCTCCACCCGTTTGCGGCAATGATCGCACATCATGCCTTCGATCGTTAAGCGTACCATGTTTATCTCCTCCTTTTTCAAAGCGGGTTTCCTGCGAAAGCGGCGAAGCCGCAACGCATTGGTAACAACAAACACACTACTCAGGCTCATGGCCGCCGCCCCGATCATGGGACTCAGCCGCAATCCCAGCAACGGATACAACACACCCGCCGCCAAGGGGATACCCAAGCAGTTATAGAAAAACGCCCAAAACAGATTTTGACGGATGTTGCGGATAACCGCGCGGCTTAAGCGGATCGCCGTTACTACGTCGCGCAGGTCGTTTTTCATCAGCACGATATCGGCACTTTCCACCGCCACATCCGTCCCCGCACCGATCGCAATACCGACATCCGCACGTACCAGCGCCGGTGCGTCGTTGATACCATCGCCGACCATTGCGACCGTTTTGCCCGTATCGCGAATGCCGGCGATAACCGCTTCTTTATCCTGCGGAAGTACCTCGGCAATCACCTCGTCGACACCCACGTCCGCCGCAATCGCCTCGGCGGTACGGCGGTTGTCACCGGTGAGCATTTGCACCGAGATCCCCAGACGTTTAAGCTCCGCGATCGCTTCACGGCTGGTTTCTTTAGGGACATCCGCCGCCGCAATCACACCGATCACGTTGCCGTTTTTGGCGAATATCAACGGCGTTTTTCCCGCATCTGCCAAGCCGTCGAGCATTTTGCGAACAGTGGTGATATCCATTTCATTTTCACGCATTAACCGTTCGTTGCCGGCATAACAGGGAACGCCCTCTAGTTCTGCCGACACGCCGCGACCCGCCAGCGTCTCAAAGGCGGTCACGGGCGGGACGTCGATCCTGCGCGCGGATACCTCCGCCATGATCGCCGCCGACAGCGGATGCTCGCTGCGGCTCTCCAAAGCCGCGGCAACACGCAACAACTCGTCCTCCGACACCGACAGCGGGAGTACATCGGTCACGACGGGTTTGCCATTGGTAATCGTGCCGGTCTTATCCAGTACAACACAGTTGACGTTATGCGCGATCTCCAGCGCTTCACCCGATTTTATCAAAATACCGCTTTGGGCGCCTTGTTCGGTGCCTACCATGATGGCCACCGGAGTCGCCAACCCCAAGGCACACGGACAGGAAATGACCAGTACGCAAATGGCAGCGGATAAGGCGTCTTCGGGCGCACCGCCCGCGACCAGCCATACGATGCCGGTAAACAGGGCGATCAGCATGACGATCGGTACGAACACCGCCGCAATCGTATCCGCGGTTTTCGCGATGGGTGCTTTTCTCGCACCGGCATCCTCCACCAAGCGGATAATTTGTGCAAGGGTGGTATCCTCCCCCACGCGCGTGGCGCGAATTTTCAAATACCCATTTTGATTCACCGTGGCACTGATAACCGTCGTACCGACCGACTTTTCAACCGGTACACTCTCACCGGTGATAGCGGATTCGTCCACCGCGGCATGGCCGTCAATCACCACACCGTCGACCGGTATTCTGCCGCCGGAGCGCACGATCACGATATCCCCCACCTGCACCTGCATAAGCGGCACGATCATTTCCGCACCGTCCCGCTCGACCACGGCGGTCTTAGGAGCGAGATCCATCAGTGCCTCAAGTGCTTGCGTCGTTTTGTTTTTCGAACGCGTCTCTAACAATTTACCGAGCGTGATCAGCGTTAGGATCATTGCCGCGGATTCAAAGTACAGATCTTCGTGATAGCGCGCGACCAGTTCCATGTCCCCGACACCGATGCCGTGTGCCATACGATACAGCGCGAACACGCCGTACACCACTGCCGCCGCGGAGCCAACCGCGACCAGACTGTCCATATTGGGGACGCGTCGCAACAGCGCGGGGATGCCTTTCTCAAAATACGCGCGATTGACATATACGATGGGCAGGCATAGCAATAGCTGTGTCAGCGCAAACGCGACCGCGTTATGGTGACCGCTTAAAAACGCGGGCAACGGCAA
>JAFYPN010000040.1 GCA_017547465.1 Clostridia bacterium
TCTGCCTTTTCACGGCTACGCTTGTTGATGAGCACCTGATCGCACAGACGGTCGGCTTCCGCTTTGTTTTCCAGAAAATACGCTTCCAGACGGTCTTTCAAGAATTTCGTCATGGCTTCCTGAATAAAGGTGTTGGTGATGGCCTTTTTGGTCTGGTTCTCGTACGAGGTCTGCGTCGAGAAGGACGACGACACCAGCACCAAACAATCCTGCACGTCCTGGAAGGTGATCTTGCTTTCGTTTTTCAGGTACTTGCCGCTTTGCTTTAAATACGCGTCGATCTGCGACACAAACGCCGAGCGCACCGCTTTTTCGGGCGCGCCGCCGTGCTCCAGCCAACTGGAGTTGTGGTAGTATTCCAGTAAATTCCGCTTGTTGGACACGCACATCGCGACGTGGAACTTGACCTTGTAATCGGGCTTGTCCGCACGGTCACGGCCGCGCCGCTCCGCCGTCCATACCTGTACGTCGGTCATGGCATCCTCACCGACAAGCTCGTTCACATAATCTGCGATGCCGTTTTGGTAGATAAATTCCTGCGTTTCGAAACTTCTGCCTTTTTGGTCTTTTAAAACAAACAACAAGTTGGGGTTGACGATCGCCTGACGCTTGATAATGTCTTCAAAATAGGTGATCGGCACGGCCGTGTCGGTAAACACCTCGCGGTCGGGTTTCCAGCGAATGGTGGTACCGGTATCGCGTTTTTGGTACGGCTCTTTAGTAAGACCACCGACGTTTTCGCCTTTTTCAAAATGCAAGGTATATCGGAAGCCATCACGGCGCACTTCAACATCCATGTATTCCGACGAATACTGCGTGGCGCACGCACCGAGACCGTTTAAGCCGAGCGAAAACTCATAGTTCTCGCCGCTGTTGGTGTTGTATTTACCGCCCGCGTACAGCTCACAGAACACGAGTTCCCAGTTGTAGCGGTCTTCTTTTTGGTTATAGTCCACGGGAATGCCGCGGCCGAAATCCTGCACCTCAATCGAGCCGTCCTCATACCGCGTGGTGATGATCTTGTTGCCGTGCCCCTCGCGCGCTTCGTCGATGGAGTTAGACAAAATTTCAAACACCGCGTGCTGACAGCCCTCCAGCCCGTCTGAGCCGAAAATAACCGCGGGGCGTTTACGCACGCGGTCGGCACCTTTGAGCGAGGATATGCTTTCGTTATCGTAGCTTGGCTTTTTGGTGGCCATAGTGTTCTCCTTTAACTGCTAAATGTAGGATTTCATCCGTTTTATTGTATACCATATATAGACATTTCGTCAAGTTTGAAATTGCAACGGGAGCGACCTTGGGCAAAAATCCTGTCATTTTTCAAAAGTTTTGATAGACTCTCGTCGTGTTTTGTTGTATAATGGGTGGGTATGATCAAATGAAAGGCGGTGTGTGCGATGGGCAGTGTCACGCTGGAACAACTAATCGAAGAAAAAGCCGAGCAGGAACGCGCGTTGCTGGCTCAGCGCCAAACGCGCCGTCGCCATGCACCGCGGTGGCTCGCCTTTGTACTGGACATCGTGCTTGTCGGTGTGCTGCTGTGCGCCTTTGCTCTGTTTCATCACGTCATTCCGTTTGCACTTGAAGTCCCCGAGCCGATCACCCCTCCCGTGACGAACGGGGAATCCACACAACCGAACAATACCATCATCTCGGCTCCCTTTACCGCCGAGGTGGTCAAAACCGAACATTCCTATACCAGTCCCCACATCGCCATCACGGTGGAAAAGCACACCGAAGGCACGGGGAACGATATCGTGACCTATTACGTCGCGAACGTGCGCTTAACCTCCATCGACTGTTTCCGCACCGCCTTTGCCAAGGACACCTTCGGGCAGGGAATCAAGGAGGGCGTGCTCCCCATCGCCAACCGTCACGGGGCGATCCTCGCGACCTCGGGCGATTATTACGGCATGAACGCCTCCCGTACCGTCATTCGCAACGGCACCTTGTACCGCAAGTCGAACCGTGACGGTGACGTGTGCGTGCTGTACCGCGACGGGACGATGAAGATCTTTTACGATAACGAGACGTTTGATGCCGAGACCGAAATGGAAAACGGCGCGTGGCAGGCATGGAGCTTCGGGCCGTCCCTGTTCAACCGGGACGGCACCCCGCTCACCTCGTATTCCGGCTATCTCGCCAAATCGCATCCCCGCTGTGCCATCGGGTATTACGCGCCGGGGCATTATGCGTTCGTGCTGGTGGACGGCAGAGCGGCGGACTATTCGCAGGGGCTGACCATGGTGGAGCTTGCGCGCCTCATGAAAGACCTCGGCTGCACCGTTGCCTATAATCTGGACGGCGGTCAGACCGCGCAAATGGCGTTTAACGGCGCGATCGTCAACCAACCGTACAAAGACGGAAGAGATGTCAGTGATATTCTGTACATCGGAGAGGTGGAATAATCGTGAAAATCATTCCTCGTATCCTCGCACACACCGCCATCATCCTGGCGCTGGTGCTGATCACGCTGCTGGTGTTTGATTACCTTAACCCGTCGATGGAGTTTATCAACAACACGATGTCGAAAGTAGCAATCGGTATTTTGTGCGTAATTGGCTTCATCAATGCCGGCTTTGTGCTGACCGCCATACGTCGTCGATAACGAGAAACGCCCGTCCTGTGCCGCGGCACAGGACGGGCGTTGTTTGTTATACAGGTTCAAAGAAGGTATCGGGACGGGCAGGGTCGAACGGCTCGTTCGCCCACATCACCGTCACTAAATTCTCGGTATCCGACAGATTGATAAGGTTGTGTGTATACCCAGGGAGCATATGCACCGCTTCGATCGCATCGCCGCTCACCTCAAACTCCAGCACCTCGTCCGAGCCGATCCTGCGTTGTTGGATAAGA
>JAFYPN010000041.1 GCA_017547465.1 Clostridia bacterium
CTGCCTGTGTGTGTCCCGTTTCGGATAGCGGTACGTCCAAATGTCCGGCAAATCGTCCGTTAACGTTTGCCAAGCTTTCTCCGTGACGGATGAGAAGAAATGTGGTCATAGTATCAGTCCTTGGTGTTGAGATCAAGAAACAGTATACTACATTGAACAAGAGAAATCAATGGGTGCGGTTTTGACGCGCTTGAAGTGTTTTGTGCGGTGCGGGCGTAGGGACAGGCGTCTACGACTGTTCGTTTGACGAGAGAGGTGCTCGTCTGCCGACTTCTACTGTTGGAGGGGGTTGTACAATGACGTTTGCAACAGTGGCTCAATTTCGCCGCGCTGTCGGCGGCTTATTTCACCTTGTTGCGGCACAGTCCTGCGTGCTCGCTGCATCCGCCTCCGGCGGTGCTCGCACTCGGGCACTAAAAACATGCCACACTTGCCGTTTTCTTTACGCCCTTTCGAGTCCCCTCGGGCGAAAAAAGAGAGCACCACCTAACGGTGATACTCTCTTTTTGGCGCGCCCGAAGGGACTCGAACCCCTGACCTCTTGATTCGTAGTCAAGCACTCTATCCAGCTGAGCTACGAGCGCAAATGTGGACAACGAAATAGATTATAGTGGGTTTGTGGGCAAAAGTCAAGGGCTTTTTGAAATTTTTTTAGTCCTTAAACCGATGAGTAGTTTGCGTATCCGCCACCACAGGGTAGTCGGCACAGAAGTGAGTGTGACAAACGGTTGGCGCAGGTAGATGTGCCCGATAGCATCGGCAAAGCCGATGGTGGTTAAAAAGTTGCCTACCAGCTTGGGCGAGAGAAACGGATAGTCCACCATGCCGTATACAACGAACGCAACGACAAACATTACCATCGCGTTGCCCAGTCCACTGCCGCGGCGGTTGCGGTTGGCAAGCTCCAGGCTGTTTTGCAGCATTCGGATGGCAATCATACACATGATAAACAAGGCGATGAAGCCACCCTCTACTAAAAGCTGTAGTACCAGATTGTGAGAGTGAGGGGCGCCTACCCCGGCATTTTGTAGCTGTTCCCAAAAATTACTGATACCGGGTCCCAGACCAAACAGAGGACTTTTGATGATGGTGCGAATGGCGACATCCCAAGCCTCGAATCGCTCCAAAATCGCAAAATCATTGCTGACCTGGCCGATGGATAAAAAGCGGCCCATAATGGCTTCGGGGATCAGCGAGATCGCGGCTGCCAGACACAGAGCGAGCGGTGTGATGCGCTTTAGATTGGAAACAAAGATCATCAGCAGGATGGACAGCATCGCGATATACGCCCCGCGCGAGAGTGAGACAGCCGCGCCGAGAATGGCGATAAACAGGAACAAACGGGACAGCAGGGAATGGCGGGTGCGGAACTCCGAAAATCCGCAGTAGCCGATCAGCGGCAGAACCATCGTCAGGTATTCGCCGAGAATATTCGGGTTGTTGAAGGTGCCGCTGGCGCGGTCATCTGCCATATGCAGGTCAACGTCCATAGGAAAATAGGTGTAGAAAAACTCGTCGACATGCAGCCACAGTTGGTTTGGCACACTGCGACCGAGAACGTTGATGAATAGATATTGCACGCAAGCAATCAACCCTATGAATGCGGCAACGACACCTACTAAGAACAGGGCGGTGTGCAGACGGTGACGGTTGTATACGACCGTCGTGAGTGTCAGATACCCACAGAACATAACCGCCCACATTGCAAGGGTGGAGAGACTGTTCAAGGGGTGCGCGGAATAAAGGATCCCGATGGCGGTATATACCAGATAAATTAACAACAACTTACCCAGAATGCCGATCTGCACCGTCGTGTTCCGACGACGCGCATCCACAGTGGCGGCGGCGAGAGCACCTATTGCCAAAACGGGGGCACAGTATTCCGGAAATACCGGTATGGTGACAAGCAGCAGGACAGCCCACATAAACGCGTGCCCGTGACGAAACAGACGATGCCATTCCTTGCGCATGAGCCATCCACTCCTTTCTCATACTTCTATCATGAGTATAACCAAAAATTGACTGACGTTCAATGATTGTTACAAACTTGTTACACTTTTCTCTTTACAGCGCAAGGTGGAAAATGCTACACTATGAATAAAATGCGACGGAGGGATCACATGAAACGGCTTACGGCGATTATAATGGTGTTCTGCGGTTTATTGTCGCTGTGTGCGTGTGATGCAGGCACTCGCCTGCCGTCGCGCACCGACTTTGCGCTAGACACGGTGGTGACCATCACACTGTACGATGTGGGTGAAGCGGACGCCGAAGAGGCGCTTTCTGCCGGTTTTGCGGAGATCGAGCGGCTGGAAGCGTTGCTCAGTGCCACACGGGAAAACAGCGATGTGATGCGCCTCAACACAGCAGACGGGCAACCGGTGACGGTAGCCAAGGAAACCGCTGAGGTGATCGCGCTCGCGTTGCGTTACGCACAGCTGTCGGGTGGGGCGTTGGATATCACCATTCGCCCGGTATCGGTACTGTGGGATTTCACTGCGCAAACGGTGCCTGATGCGACGGCGCTGCAGCAGGCCGTGGCGTCGGTGGATTATCGGCAGCTTCGTGTGGAAGGGCAATCTGTGACACTGACGGCGGGGGCCGTTGATTTAGGTGGCATTGCCAAGGGATATATTGCGGATCGGGTAGCAACCGTTTTGAAACAGCAGGGCGTTCGTTCGGCACTTATTGATCTTGGCGGCAACATCGTAGTAGTCGGCAGCAAAGCGGGAGAGCCATTTCGCATCGGTATTAAGGATCCCTCTGCGCCACATTCGCTCTGCGCAATCGTGGAGGGACAGGATGTGTCGGTCGTGACCTCGGGCATTTATGAACGTGGCTTTGACCGGGACGGCGTGCGGTATCATCATATATTGGACCCTGTGACCGGTATGCCGGTGCAGAACACGCTCGCATCCGTGACCATCGTTTGTGCCCGGTCTGCGGATGCGGATGCATTGTCCACTGCGTGTTTTGTGATGGGAGAGGAGCGGGCGACGGCATGGATCGAGTCGCTTACCGATGTGGAAGCACTGTTTATAAGGCGAGACGGAAGCATCCAGGCAACAGACGGATTGGACTATACTACGCCATAAAAAACGCGGGATAGTGTTGCTTTTCTAAAAGAATTGTGGTATACTAACCAGTAGCGCCGTGTACTTTGGGGCATACGGGCTGATGGGTCCTGTGCGACGGTGGCCCGTGAACCATGTCAGGCGGGGAACCGAGCAGCATTTAGCGGATTCTATCCGTGCGCCGCAGGTAACCTGTTGGCCCGTATGCCCGAAGGGACATGGCGTTTTCAAAAGGAGGCGAGGGCATGTATCAAGTTTTATACCGTAAATGGCGGCCGCAGACCTTCACGGAGGTCTACGGGCAGCCGGCCGTGACCACGGCACTGAAAAACGAATTGCGCTTCGGCCGTTTGGCACATGCCTACTTGTTCACCGGCTCGCGGGGAACGGGTAAGACCTCCTGCGCCAAGATTCTTGCCAAAGCTGTCAACTGCCTACACCCGCAGGATGGAGATCCTTGTAACGAATGTGATAACTGCCGCGGTATTGACGCGGGAACGATTTTAGATGTTGTCGAGATCGACGCGGCATCCAACAACGGTGTGGATAATATTCGCGACCTGCGTGATGAGGTGAATTTCGCCCCGGCTGTCGCCAAATACCGCGTGTATATCATTGACGAGGTTCATATGCTGTCCGCGGGTGCGTTTAACGCTCTGCTCAAAACGTTGGAGGAGCCGCCGGAGCACGCCATCTTTATTCTGGCGACTACCGAGGTTCACAAGCTGCCCGCGACGATTTTGTCGCGTTGCCAGCGGTTTGATTTCGGTAGAATTCCTGCGTCGGATATCGCGGCGCGGTTACAATATGTTGCCGATCGGGAACACTTCACCCTGACAAACGATGGCGCACTGCTGATTGCTCGGTTGGCGGATGGCGGCCTGCGTGACGCGTTGTCCTTGCTCGACCAATGCCTGTCCCGCTCGCGGGATATTACGGCGGACACCGTGGTGGAAGCAACCGGTATGGCGGGGCGTGAGCATCTCTTCCGTCTGGCACGGGCTGTGCGTGAGCACGACGGTACCACGGCGCTGACGGTTTTGAACGCGCTGTACGACGGCTCCAAGGATATGGAGCGGTTGTGTGTGGAAATGATCGAGTTTTACCGTAACCTGATGGTTTTAAAGAGCGTCCGCAAGCCGGAGGATCTAATCGCGGTATCACCTGCTGAAATGCAGGAACTGCGGCAGGAGGCGGAGGGGCTGACATTGGGCGCGGTGTTACATATTATGGATGTGCTGCAGGGCACACTGGATCGTCTAAAGGGCGGTGTTTCACGCCGTATCGAGATGGAAACCACGTTACTTCGCTTGTGCGAGCCGCGTCTGGACACCACGCCGGAAAGCTTGTTGCGCCGCATTGAGGATCTCGAAGCGGGTATCGTTTCTCAAAAACC
>JAFYPN010000042.1 GCA_017547465.1 Clostridia bacterium
CTTTGCTGGTTGAACCATAACCATCGGTAACGGAACCACCTAAATAGGCGACGTTGAGTTTCTTTGCCACTTTTAATTGATAGTACGTATTGTTTAATCGATCCATTTCCGAACGCCTCACAACAAACTGTATGGTGTAGGTAGTACCATTCAGGGTGACTTTCGCCGTACCGTTGGCATTTGCCGCCTGCGTAATGGTAATCTCACCTGTACCCGCCGTCTTGGACGCCGTCACCTGCGGTGCCGTTGTTGTTCCGGCATCTAAATAATAGGTATAGTTTTTGGTGCCGACTTTGAAATCGCTAAGCGCTTTGCCGCCGATAAATATACCGGAAACATCAGCGGTAGCACCCGGCGTCTTGGGCGCAGTGGTGGTTGTCGTGATAGCCGAAGGTGTAGTTGTTGCCTCTTGCGACGGTTGGGCAGAATTCGAAGGTGTCACCGTTTGAGAACCCGTCGTATCAAAAGAAGACGCGGAATCCGAGGCACTGGTGTCACCGAGCGTGGTTGTGACCGTGTCGGTGGCGGTTGTCGTCTCATCTCCCGCCAGGGGCTCAGCCGGTCCACAGCCCGCGAACAGGCATACGCTCAACGCGCACACGACCAAAACCGCACTGATTTGGCGGATAATATTCATTCTTTTCATTCTCCATTCGTCAGTTTTATGTAGCGTTGCTCAGCGAACAAGGTGGACATCCGCAGAAGTACCAAAGGGGTGTGCATTTTCCCGTGTCACGTTATCGCTAACGTTCCTTTGGACCACGCGACTATTGCGCGGTTTTTACTCGTAAAAAAGTCGCACAACGACAAATTGTGCGACCTTGGACTTGCTTATCAGTTGGTAATCGTCTGCTCGGTATCCTTGTCGAACAGGTGGATCTTGGTGTTGTCCAGAACCATGTCAATCTCATCACCGGGACGCGCCGTCGAGGTGGGATCCACACGGGCGGTCAGGCCGCTGCCTTCCACGTTGACATACAGGAAGATCTCGGCACCCATCAGCTCGGTGACCTCAACCTTTGCACGAACACGGCAATCCGCGAACGCTTGCAGGTGGCGATCCTCGTCGTGAACGTCTTCCGGACGGATACCCATGATGATCTCTTTGTCAACATAGTTCTCCAGAATGCCGTCCTTGTTCTTGGACTCCGGCAACGGGATATCGTACTTGATACCTCTCTTGGTCTTGGTATCCTCCGAACCGAACTGAGCGAAGAACTTGCCATCCTTCTTGATGATCTTCGCATCGATGAAGTTCATCTGGGGGCTGCCGATAAAGCCGGCGACAAACATGTTGCCCGGACGCAGGTACAAATTGTTCGGGGAATCGACCTGCTGGATCAAACCGTCCTTCATAACGACGATACGATCACCCATGGTCATAGCCTCGGTCTGGTCGTGGGTAACGTATATGAACGTAGTGCCCAGCTTCTGATGCAGCTTGGAGATCTCCGTTCTCATCTGAGCACGCAACTTAGCATCCAAGTTGGACAGCGGCTCGTCGAGCAAGAAGACTTTCGGCTCACGAACGATGGCACGACCCAGCGCAACACGCTGACGCTGACCACCGGACAAAGCCTTCGGCTTTCTGTCGAGCAGGTGCGCGATATCCAAAATACGAGCAGCCTCTTCCACGCGACGCTTGATCTCATCCTTCGGAGTCTTGCGCAGCTTCAAACCGAACGCCATGTTCTCAAACACGGTCATGTGCGGATACAGAGCATAGTTCTGGAACACCATGGCGATATCACGATCTTTCGGTGCCACGTCGTTGACCAAACGGTCACCGATGTACAGCTCACCACTGGAGATCTCCTCCAAGCCCGCGACCATACGCAGAGTGGTAGACTTACCGCAACCGGAAGGACCGACCAGGATGATGAACTCCTTATCCTTGATCTCCAGATTGAAATCGGAGACCGCGGTCACGCCGCCGGGATACTTTTTGTAAATGTTTTTCAAGGACAAACCTGCCATTTTTCTGACCTCCACATTCTTTCGTCTCATGACGATTGTAGGTGCTTATGCACCCTACTATACATTCCCTATTGTAACAGAAACTTTCGAAATTTGCCATTCTTAATATACACAAAGTTTTTTCACTTTTTTATCAGTGTTGAACAAATTCCATTCAAAAGTGAAGGGATTCGTATTCTTGGTCGGTTAAAAGCCGGCTTTCCCCCTCGGCGAGAGACGGATCCAGCACCACGTTGCCGATGGAAATGCGTTTGAGCCATACCACACCCCGGTCCAGTACGCCGAACATTCGCTTGATCTGGTGATACCGTCCTTCCGTAATACGCACCTCGGCAAGCGGCTGTTCGCCGTTTTCCAAAACGATCAGTTTGGCCGGCCGACACCGTGTTCCATCCGCCAGTGTGATGCCTTCGGCAAATGCGCGGCAATGCTCCTCTGTCAGCGATGCATCCAAACGGACTTGATACCGCTTTAGGATTCCCCGTTTTGGCGCCAATATCCGATGCGCGAGATCACCGTCATCGGTCAGTAGCACCAATCCGACCGTATCCTTATCCAGCCGCCCTGCCGGAAACAGATTTTTGCGCTTCATGCTCTCCGGCAACAGATCCACCACGGTCCGAACTTTCGGATCGCGCGACACACACAGGACCCCCGCCGGCTTGTTCATCATAATATACACAAACTGCCGATAGCACAGGGGCTCCCCCGCCACGGTTACGCGGCAGGTGTCCGCATCGTATTTCGCCGCAGGGTCACGACACACCGCACCGTTGACCGTCACCTGGCCCGATCGGATCAGACGCACGGTTTCGCTGCGACTGCGCGTTCCCTGCGAAGCGATCAGCTTATCTAAGCGCTGCACCGCTCTACATCCTTTCTGTTTGATTATCCGTTGAGTGCTTGCATCTGCCCATCCAGCTCGACGTCACCGGCGACAATGCGATCACGATACACATACAGATGCGCTGCTCCACCGTTTGTGACCTCGTAGCTGTACAGTCTCACCCGCTTACCGTAATACGCTTCCAGCGACCGACCCGCCTGCTCCTGCAGCGTGTTATACTGCTGAAGCGTCTGGTCCGGCTCATCGGGGATACGCACCTCGCGCACCTCTTCGCTGTCCTCTTTGATTTCAAGCCCCAGCGAGCGCAGATACGATACCCGTTCCTCACTGCTTGTTACCCGCGCGCCGGAAACAACGACCGCCTGCTCAGGCGGCATCACGGTTGCCGCGATCACGGCAACCGCCACCACCGCAACGCACCCCAACGCCGACAGGATCTGCTTATAACTGGTTTTTACGGAAAAGACAAACATACGATCCACATCCTCTATACAGTAATGGTAGTATATGTCTATTCCGCTATCGGTTACTTTATGAGAAGGAGTTCCTTGGGACTTTTTGTCAGATTACGGCAGCCGCCTCGTTCGATCAGCGCCATATCCTCAATACGGACACCGAATCGTCCCTCAAGATAGATGCCTGGCTCCACCGTCACAACGTTGCCGGCTTTGAGCCGCGCATCACCCGCCGCAGCGGACAACCGCGGCTCCTCGTGAACCTGCATGCCGACACCGTGTCCGGTCGCGTGACCGAAGCACTCCCCATATCCGGCGTTTTCGATAACGCGTCGTGCCGCCGCATCAGCCTCGACACAGGGAAGCCCGTCTTGGAGCACTCCCAGTGTCGCGAGTTGCGCATTGAGCACGGTTTCATACACGTGCCTCTGCTCATCGCTCACCGCCCCGACCGCCACGGTACGCGTCATGTCCGAGTGGTAGCCGTCCACCACCGCACCGAAATCCATCGTGAGGAAATCGCCGCGCTGCACCGGCTTATCCGTAGGGATCCCGTGCGGCAACGACGAGTTTGCACCCGATACCACAATAAACTGAAACGCCGCCCGCTGAGCCCCGCGTTTGCGAATAAAGAATTCCAGCTCCAAGGCGATCTCTCGCTCGGTCATCCCCTCGCGGATGTGCTCAAGAATATATTCAAAGCCCTCCTCAGCCAACGCCTGCGCCTGCAGGATCTTGCTGACCTCGTACTCGTCTTTGATCGCGCGCATGTCGGAAAGCCAACCGTCCAGCTCTCCGGAGCCGTCAAAGGTGATATCCGCTACCTGCATACGCCACCGCTCAGCGGCACTCAGCGTTGTGCGTGACGCCTCCAACAAAATCCGCTGCAAGCCGTGATGCTGCGCAATCTCGCAGATCGCCTCACCAATCCGCGAAACCATGCGACATTCCGCACCCGTAACCCTTTGTTTCGCCAATTCAATATACCGAAAATCCGTCAAAAAATAGCTCTTTTCGCGGGTGACAAGCAGGTGGCTGTCACCCGACGGAAAACCGGTGAGATAATCAATGTGATGTTTGGCGGTAATCAGCGCCGCCGTGTCATCGGCAGGCAGAAAACGGCCGAGCCGCTCCAGTCGTGTATTCATGTCACTCTTCCTCGTACAATCGCATCAGCATGCGAGCATCCTCCGCCTGCGTGCCGTCCGACTCGCAGATAAACGTAGGCGTCAACCCTCGCTCGCGTATCAGTTTCATCAGCGGTGCCGGTTCCGGTCCGTACACCGTGTCCTCAAAGGTCAAATGGCGTTTTTCGCCGCCTTTTGTATATTCGATTTTAGAAAAATGTGCGTGGAACGCGCCTGCGCGTTGTGCGCCGAGCGCGTTGTGCAAACGATCGAGCACCGCGGCAAACGCCTCGCGCGAGTTCAACCCGCCCAAAGTACGGGAATTGAGATGCCCGAAATCAATGCAAGGTAAAAACCGTTCATCCACCTTGCAAAATTCCAGCACCTCGTCCAGATCCCCCAACTGATTGATCTTTCCCATCGTTTCGGGGCAGATGCGCACGGCAAAAAGGCCTTCCTCGTCCAGCGCCTGTTGTGCGCGAAATAGCGTCTGCGCGGCAAGCGCCGTTGCGTCGGCACGTGACAGACCACCCAACCCACCGGGATGCACCACAATACGCTCGCCGCCCATCGCCGTGACGGCCCGCGCACTTTCCAGAATATACCGAATGGAGTTGTCGCGTTTTTCCGCCTCCGCAGAAGCAAGCGAAATGAAATACGGCGCGTGGAGTGACATTTGAACACCGTATTCGGCTGCGAGCGCGCCCATCGTCCGGGCCGTATCTGCCGACACCCGCACCCCGCGACCGCACTGGTATTCATACGCAGTAAGCCCTAACGTCTGCAACCACGCCGGTGCCTCCGTCGTTGCTTTATGGCCGGCAGCGTAAAAGGATTCACTGTTGCCCGCTGGTCCGAACCGAGCAATCATGTACCCCGCCCCTTTCGTTTTTCGTAGATCTTTTGCTCCCATTTTCGTTTAAGCATCAAAAACGGCTTGCCGGTTTCCGGCTCGATCGGCATAACCTGAATACAGGTAATACCGCACAAATTCGCACCAATGATATCGGTAAACACCTGATCGCCGATCGCCGCGCACTGTGTTTTTGGCAACCCCAATCGCCGCACACCGCGCCAAAATCCGATCGGTGACGGTTTACAGGACAAGGACGTGTGCCGCAACCCGATCTTCTCGGCAAACGGTGCCACGCGCCATTCCCAGGAATTGGACACCACCGTCATACGGATGCCGGCATCCTGCATCTGTATGAGCCAGTCACGCACCTCGTCGGATAGCTCCTGACTGCCGTGGGTAGTCAGTGTATTGTCCACATCCAACAACAGACCGCGTATACCCAGCCTTTCCAGATCCTGCAGTGTGATGTCGGTAATGCGATTTTTATAAAGAGTGGGATACAATAACGGCATCGTGCTTTTCCTTTCATCGTGTTCAGAGTAAAGAAAAAACGGGCAATACGATTGCCCGTTTTTTTGAATCATTTGAACTTTCTCTTACGAGCGGCCTCGGACTTCTTCTTACGACGAACGGAAGGCTTTTCATAATGTTCTCTCTTCCGGACCTCAGCAAGCACACCGGAACGTGCGCAAGACTTCTTCCATCTGCGCAGAGCGCTGTCCAGGGATTCATTCTCTTTGACTTTGACTTCTGACATTCTTATTCCCTCCCTCCGCTTATATAGCAGGGGTAATTCTCATAGTGACCCATAATGACACTGAAAGTAGTATACAACAGAAAGTCACCATCGTCAAGTCCTTTTTTGAATTTTACTTAACGACGATATTCACAAGCTTGTGCGGCACATACAGCTCCTTAACGATCTGCTTGCCTTCAAGTTCCGGCGCGATACGCTCGTTGGCCTTCGCCTGTGCCAACACCATCGAGGCATCGTCCTGCATCCCGACGACGATTCGAGTACGAATCTTACCGTTGATCTGTACCGCGATCTCCACCGTGTCGGCGGTGCACTTGTTGGGATCGTAGATCGGCCACGGCGTATACGCGAGATCCTCCGTATGCCCGAGCAATTCCCACAGCTCCTCGGTCATGTGCGGCGCAAACGGATTGAGCAACTGCAACAGGATCGCGTATTCGGCGCGGTTCGGGCCGCCGGCATCGTTCATATCGTTGAGCAATGCCATCATGGCGGCAATCGCTGTGTTGAATTTTAGATTTTCAATATCCTCTCCGACCTTGCGGATCGTACGATTGACCGCGATCTCCATCTGCGGACGAACGCTGTCACCCGGGAGCAGCGTATCCGACAGCGCCCACACACGTTCCAAGAAACGCTGTACGCCGCGAATGCTGGAACTCGACCACGGTGCTGCTTTCTCAAAGTCACCGATAAACATCTCGTACATGCGGAGCGTATCCGCACCGAACTCGTTGACAATATCGTCCGGATTGATAACGTTTCCGCGCGATTTGGACATTTTCTCGCCGTTTTCACCGAGAATCATGCCGTGGCTGGTACGCATAGCGTACGGCTCAGCAGACGGCACGACGCCGATATCATACAGGAACTTATGCCAGAATCGACTGTACAGCAAGTGCAGCGTGGTGTGCTCCATGCCGCCGTTGTACCAGTTGACCGGCGTCCAATATTCGAGTGCTTCCTTGGACGCAAGGGCTGTGTCGTTATGCGGATCGCAGTAACGCAGGAAATACCAAGAGGAGCCCGCCCATTGCGGCATGGTATCGGTCTCGCGCTTGGCGGGAGCGCCGCACTTCGGGCAGGTGGTGTTTACCCACGAATCGATTGCCGCAAGCGGGGATTCGCCGTTATCGGTGGGCTCATAACTGTCCACCATCGGCAGACGGATGGGCAACTGCTCCTCCGGAACAGCGACTTGACCGCAATGGGGACAATGCACGATCGGGATCGGCTCACCCCAGTAGCGCTGACGGGAGAACACCCAATCACGCAGCTTATAGTTGACCTTCTGCTCACCGATCCCCTCGTTCGTCAGGTACTCGAGGATAGCCTTCTTGGCTTCCTCCACCGACAGGCCGTCCAAGAAACCGGAATTTACCATGATACCGGTTGCACAATCGGTAAACGCCTCTTTTTCCACGTCGCCGCCCTTAACGACCTCGACGATAGGCAGATCAAACTTCTTGGCAAACTCCCAGTCACGCGTATCGTGAGCCGGAACCGCCATGATCGCACCGGTACCGTAGGATACCAACACGTAATCGGAAATGAAGATCGGGATCTCGCGGCCGTTGACGGGGTTGATGGCGAGCACGCCGTCTAAGCACACACCGCTCTTATCCTTAGCAACCTCGGTGCGCTCAAAATCGGATTTGCGCGCCGCCGCTTCCTGATACGCACGGACGGCCTCCACGTTCTTCAGCTTACCCGCTTCGATCCAGGTTTCTAAGAGTGGGTGCTCGGGAGAAACGACCATGTATGTAGCGCCGAACAAGGTGTCGGGACGAGTGGTATACACCACGACCGGCTCGCCGGCGGTAGTCTTAAACGTAACCTGCGCGCCGGTGGACCGGCCGATCCAGTTGATCTGCTGTGCGCGCACGCGATCGGGATAATTCACCAAATCAAGATCGTCGATCAGGCGCTGTGCATACGCGGTGATCTTGAGCATCCACTGACTCTTGACCTTGCGCACGACCTCACCGCCGCAACGCTCACACACGCCGCCGACGACTTCCTCGTTGGCAAGCACGCATTTGCAGGAGTTGCACCAGTTGACCGCCATCTCTTTCTTATAGGCGAGACCGTTCTTAAACAGTTGCAAGAAGATCCACTGCGTCCATTTGTAGTAGGACGGATCGGTGGTGTTGATCTCTCTCGTCCAGTCAAAAGATAGTCCAAGCCCTTGCAACTGCGACTTGAAGCGCGCCACGTTCTTTTCGGTCACGACTTCAGGATGAATATGGTTTTTGATGGCGTAATTTTCGGTCGGCAAACCAAACGCATCCCAGCCCATCGGATACAGCACGTTATAGCCCTGCATGCGGCGTTTGCGTGCCACCACATCCAATGCGGTATAAGAACGGGGATGACCGACGTGCAACCCCTGTCCCGAAGGATACGGGAACTCAACCAGTGCAAAATACGCGGGTTTGTCCGTATCGTTCGAAGCGGCAAAGGTATTCTCCGTCTGCCATTTGGTCTGCCATTTTTTCTCAATGGCGGCAAAATCAAATTTTTTCATGACTTCTCATCCTCCAAAAACATCGCAAGATCCAGCTGTCGGGCATCCTGCCACAGACGCTCCAGATCGTAAAACTCACGGGTACTGTCCAAAAAAATATGCACGACAACGGTGCCGTAATCCAACAGCGTCCACAACGAGGTCTGATACCCTTCCGTACGGATCGGTCGGACATCCAACTTCGCCGCATCGGTGTCCACATAATCCACAAGCGCGTGTACGCCGGTGGTACTGGTGGTCGAAGCGATGACGAAATAATCCGCAAGCGCCGTCACGTCACGAACCTCCAACACACGGATATCCTTCGCCTTATGCGTGTCCAGCGATCGAACGACCGCCCCCACAAGTTCGATTGATTTCATAAATTCACTCTACTCCGTTATTTGTCTTTATCGTCTTCCGCAATCCCACCCTGCTCAACGGCGATCTGATCCATCGTCTGCAGTTTGGTATCCGAATTCCCGCCGCTCGAGATCTCGGCAATCTGCACGTGCGCTTCGGTGATCTCCTCGCCGTAGGGATTAAAATACGTGTTCAGCACCTCAATCAGCTGCTGGCGGTGTACACTGTAATACGAAACGCCCTCTAAGGTTGCCGCCTGACCGGGAAGGATCATCGCGGTCACGTTATCGGCAGAAATATCCTTCCACGCGTTAATGATTGCCAGCATATCGTCATTGCTGGTGCGGGTGCGCAACGGTGTAGAGCCCTTCATGACCGGCAACAGAGAATCCTTGGTCAGCTGTTCCTCGCTCTGCGCACACAAACGCTGGAACAGAGCAAAAAAGACCCGACGCTGCCGCTGTATACGCTTGAGATCGGCATCGACCGTATTGCCGCCCATGGTAATATATTCCAACGCACCCGCGCCGTCCAACGTCTTGACACCGGCACTGAATTTGATCTCTCCGAGCGTTACCGCGGATTCCAAATGAACATCCAACCCCCCGAGCAGATCCACCAGCTTGATAAACGCTTCCTGCGGGATCATGAAATACCCATCCACCGGCAGGGCGTATTGCTCGTTAAAGATGGAGATCAGGTTATACGATGCCGAACCGATCTTTTGCGACACCGTATGCCCTTGCTCCTCACATTCCGCGATCTGTGCTTTGTAGATGCGTTTGCCTTCAAAATCACACCAATCCAGCGGCGCAGGATTCCCCCATACGTTGCCGGCCTTTTTTTCGATCCAGAGGTCGCTGTCACCGAGATACGTGGCCTGCGGAACTTCCAATACGTTCAAGATCTTTTGCTTTTTATCGTGGCACAGCAAAAAAAGTGCTGAGGTAGGCGAAGTCTCCTCTTCACCGAGCAAACCCACCACATAGTATGCCACTTTTTTTTGCAACGATACCGGCGTGGTATCGTACGCGTTCACATCGGATTCCGACGCGTCCTTTTGGCCTGCGGAATTTTTGACCGCATTTACCAGTACGATGCCGAAAATAACGAGAAGCACGCAGCAGACCGCCACCGTGAACCATATCAGGCGCTTGCCTCGGGGGGTGGGACGACGCGTCTTACCGGCCGTTTTCCGGCGTTTGTCCTTTGCCATTCGTATCGCCTGTCCTTTCCAAAATCTCATGATAACACGCGAGCGTGTCCGGATGCACCGGACGGTTTTCCGCCCGCAGATCGTCGATGGTATATGCCACCGCATACCGCATGGCTTCCTCGAGGTCCCGCTCGGTCAACTCCCGCATAACGTCCACGTCGGAATACTCGCGATCATCCGACGTAAAATCTGCTAAATACAATACGGTCTCAAGCAGCGACATACCGGCCCTCGCGGTGGTATGATAGCGCACGGCGCGCAATATCTCCTCGTCGGCAATGCCGAGAATGTGCTGTAAAAACACCGCTCCCGCGCGGGCGTGCCACAGTTTTGGGGCTTTTTGTTCAACAGCGTCTAACAGTATACCAAAATCCTTCAGGATTTGCAACTGCGAATCGCCGTCGGTGTCCTTTAAAATGTCATGAAGAAGCCCCGCTATCCGTGCTTTTTCGGGGTCCGCTCCGTATTTTTCCGCCAAATGTTGTGCCTGTCTGGCAACGGCAAGCGAATGTTCAAAGCGGCGGGGTGTAAGCCTGCCACGGATGATATCAATATACTGCTCCTCTTTGTTCAGGTACTGTCGGTTTTGTGTATACAGTCGGTTCGTGGCGATATACGCCGCGACCGCCGACGGCACCTCACCGTCGAGAGTCTCACCGTTTTGAAGTCGGCGGCGCACCTCGGTAGAGGACCACGCAGGCACGGTGAATTCCGTCACAACACAGCGCGCCCCCTGTGCCTCTAAGTCGTTTGCGTACTCGCGCAAGCAAGCAGCGTCCGCGTCATCACGCGGAGCGGCACACAGCGTTGCCAGGCGAGCAATATCCGCAAAGCGGTACCAGGTAGCCAATGTTAAAAACATATCCGCACCGGTTAACAAAAACAGCTGGGCATCCGGATACTGTCGGTGCAACTCCTCTAAGGTGAGAATCGTAAAGCTTGCTCCACGGCGGTTGATCTCTAGATCCGACACCGCCAGTTCCTTGTACGGCGCACACGCCAAGCGACACATGGCAAGCCGATCGACAGCCGGCGCCATATCGTTTTTGAGCTTATGTGGCGGTATAAAGGTCGGCATCACGATAACCCGGTCCAGCGAAAGCAGTGAGGCGAACGCGAGCGCCAGCTCAATGTGACCGTTATGGATGGGATCAAAGGTTCCGCCGAACAGAGCAATACGCTTCGGCATACTTACTGTTTCCTCGCTTTCGGCAACACGATTCGAGGTTCCTTCTCGTTGCGACGATACAGCACAAACACGCGGCCGATCACCTGTACCACCTCAGCGCCCATGGCGGAGGCAATGCTTTCCGCCGCCTCGCGAGCGGTTTCGGGAGCCGTCTCCAGCACCTTACCCTTGATGAGTTCTCGGGCGGTCAACGCATCGTCCGCCTGTTTGCAAATGGTATCCGAAACGCCGCCCTTGCCAACGTGCACGATGGCTTCGAGCGGATTGGCAAGTCCGCGCAGGTATGCGCGTTGCTTACTGGTCATACTCCCAATTCTCCTTTTAATATATCCCGAAAAGCCCGCAGCGCATTGCCGCGGTGACTGATCTCATCTTTTTCCTCGGCGGTCATTTCGGCGACCGTCCGCTCCCCTACCAAAAACAACGGATCGTAGCCGAAGCCTCCCGCTCCGCGCTCTTCGGTGGCAAGGATGCCGTGCATCTCACCCTGAGCCGTGATCGGTGCGCGACCATCTGGAAACACACAGCAAATGACACACGCATAATGCGCCGTCCTCTGTTCATGCGGCACTCCGTCAAGCTCCGAAAGCAATAAGCGATTGCGTCCCTTATCATCCAAATCCTCGCCGCCGTAGCGGGCAGAATATACACCGGGCGCGCCGTTTAAGGCATCCACCACGATGCCCGAATCATCCGCAATAGCCGGCAGTCCCGTGGCTTCACACGCAGACGCGGCCTTTAAATAAGCGTTTTGGGCAAATGTCGTCCCGGTTTCCTCCACCTCGGGCAACGAAATGCCGAGATCGCGGTCGGTCACGGCTTCAATGCCGAGCGGCTCCAAAATACGGGACATTTCAATAATCTTATCTTTGTTATGCGTCGCCAAAATATACTGCATATTATCCCCCAAACAAACCATCGACAAACGCTTTCGCGTCAAACGGCTGCAGATCGTCGATCCCCTCGCCCACGCCGATAAATTTAACCGGAATCCCCAGCTCTTCGCGGATGGTGAGCACCACACCGCCACGTGCCGTTCCGTCCAGCTTGGTCAACACGATACCGGTGATACCCGCGGCTTCGCGGAATTCGCGCGCCTGGTTGACCGCATTCTGACCGGTGGTGGCATCCAGTACCAACAGCACCTCACAGCGCGCATCCGGTAATTCACGGTCGATCACGCGGCGGATCTTGCCCAGCTCATCCATCAGGTGCTTCTTGTTGTGCAAACGACCGGCGGTGTCGCAGATGACGACATCCGCACCGCGCGCTTTCGCGGCGGAAATGGTGTCGAACACCACCGCCGCAGGATCGGCGTTTTGTGAATGCTTCACCATGTCCACACCGGCGCGTTCTGCCCAGATCTGCAGCTGCTCGATCGCCGCGGCACGGAAGGTGTCCGCAGCGCCTAAGATCACCTGGCGTCCCTGTGCTTTGAGCTGCGCGGCAAGCTTACCGATCGAGGTGGTTTTGCCGACGCCGTTGACACCGATCACCAGTATCACGGCCGGCTTGCTGTCCAAACAAAGCTCGGAATCCCCCGCGATCATTTCCTGTACGATCTCCTTTAACAGATCGCGGATGACAGCGGGATCGGCCACCCCCTGCTCCTTAACGCAAGTACGCAGCTTCTCACACATCGTGCCGGCCGTGGCAACGCCCACGTCCCCGGCAATGAGAATCTCCTCCAGCTCCTCAAACAGCTCCTCATCAATACGGGTGAAGGAATGCAGCATGTTGCTCACGGTTCCCATCAGGGATTCGCGAGTTTTGCGGAGCCCTTCGCCAATCTTGTTAAATAAACCCATACAACCCTTCCTTACTGTGCCTCACCTGTAATACCGAGCTTCGCCTCCACTTCGCTGGCGCGTAGCTCGAGCAGCTTCGAAATACCCTGCTCTTGCATGGTGACACCGTACAACACGTCGGCTTCCTCCATCGTACCGCGACGATGCGTAATCACAATGAATTGTGTCTTATGGCACATGCGGCGCAGGTACTGTGCATAACGGTCGACGTTGACGTCGTCGAGCGCAGCCTCCACCTCGTCCAGCACGCAGAACGGAGACGGCGTGACCTTCAAGATCGCAAACAGCAGCGCGGTAGCAACCAAGGATTTTTCACCACCGGACAGGGCATCCATGTTGAGAATGACCTTTCCGGGCGGCTGTGCGTGCATCTCAATGCCGGAATGTAAAATATCCTGCGGATCGGTAAGAACCAGCTCAGCCTTACCGCCGCCAAACAGGTCGCTGAACACGACCCCGAAATGCTCGTTGATCTGATGAAAACGCTCGATAAACATATCCCGCATACGCACGGTGAGATCACCGATCAGCTTGAGCAGCTCCTCACGTGACACCTCAACGTCATTCACCTGCGCACTTAAGAATTCATAGCGTTCGCTGACTTCCTTATATTCCTCCACCGCGTCGACATTGACACTGCCGAGCGCGCGGATCTTGTTCTTCAGCTCGGTCAATCGGCGGGTCGCCTGGGCCATATCGTCAATCGGCTTAGCACTTGCCTCCGCCTCGCTGAGGGTCAACTCATATTCTTCGTACAGACGACTGACGATATCCTCGGTTTCCTTTTGCGCCGCCGCACATTTTTCTTCCAATCGCGTCATGTCGCGGCCGACGCGCTCACGCTCGTCCGCCTTGTCACGACTGAGCTGACGCAGCGCCGTTTGTTGCGCTTCACCCTGCATACGTTGCTCGGACAAGCTCCCGATGCTTGCAACCGCCTCTTTCGCCTGTGTGCGCAGTTCCTCGGCGCGCTGAATCAACAGTAACGCTTGTGCCTCGCGGTCCTCGTTCTGGCGGGAAAGCTCCGCGATCTGCTCCTCCATCAGCTGGCGCGCGCCGCTTTGATCGGCTTGGCGCGTCTGTAGCTCGGCAATCGCTTCCTCAATACCCTCGATTTCCTTGCGGAACGCCACCACGGCAAGCTTTTGGTCACCGATGCGGCCAGACAGCTCCTCGCGGTCCTCCGACAGCTTCTGCCGACCGCCGTCCAACGAGGCAAGCTCCTGTTCGACCGCATCCTTCTGAGCAAAAACCGCCGTGCTCTCCTCGGTCGCATCGCTCATCGCGGCGCGGCAATCCTCGGCGCGCTTGTTCAGTTCTTGGATCTCACGGGCGCATTCCTGTACCGCGTTCGAGCAGGTGTTCTCCCACTCGGTCAAGCGCGTAAGCTCGCCCTCCAAGCGGATCTTATCCTCCTGTGCGGTGGACAGCTCGCCCTGTGTACCGAGCACCTCGGCTTGTGAAGCCGCGGCATCCTGTTGCAGATTCTTCATCGTCACCTGCGCCTGCTCGACTTTAACGTGTAGCTTTTTGAGTTCACCCACCAGCCGTTCGATCTCACTGCGACGGGACAAGAGTCCTGCACCCTTCACGTGCGAACCACCGGTCAGCGAACCGCCCGCGTTGACGACCTGACCGTCCAACGTCACCACACGGAACCGATATTTATATTTTCGTGCGATCCCGACAGCATAATCCAGATCTTCCACAACCGCCACGTGACCAAGTAAGTTGCGCGCGATCTGCTCGTACTCGGCATCCACTTCGATCAGTGACGAAGCCAGCCCCACAAAACCCGCTTCATCCGTAAGCGAGGGCTCGTTCAGCAAAGTGCCCTTGATGGATTGAATGGGTAAGAACGTCGCACGACCGCCCTTGGTATCCTTTAAGTACGCGATACCTCGCTTGGCATCTTCTTCGCGGTCGCACACGATATTCTGTGCGGCGGCACCCAGTGCGGTCTCCACCGCAAGCGCGTATTTGGCTTGTGCGTGGATCAAGCGGGATACCGGCCCGCGAATACCGCGCAGCTCGCCGCGCTCCGCTTGCTTGACAACACTCTTGACGCTGTGCGAGAAGCCCTCTAAGCTGCGCTCCATCTCCTCCAGCATCCGAATACGGCGCTGTTTTTCTTCCACGTCAAGATTCAAGCGATCCGCATCCTGTTTGGCGGTCTCCAGCTTCGCAAGACGCGCGTTATACCGCATCTCGTAACCACGCAGCGCGTTCTGTAATGCCTCAATCTTGTCGCACAGACTACGGTAATCCGCCTCGCACGCTTCGTGCTCCTTGTGTGCCTCGTCGCGCTGTTCGGTACGTCCCGCGAGCGCCGCCGTCACCTGTGATACACGTAGGGTGATCTCGGTCAAGGAAGACTCGTTGGTCACGGTTTTCACGCGGATATCCGACAATTGTGCCGCAAACTCCGCCGCCTTGCGGTTGAGCTCCTCAATCTGACCGGAAACCTCCTCGTTACTGCGCAGCAACGCTTCCCATTGCTCGGTCAGCTTCATCTGCAAACGCTCCGCCTGGGCGATCTCACGCTCTTTGGCGGCGATTTCCTCGCGGCGCTGTGCGATGGTTTCCTCTATTCTTTTATTGCCTTGCTCCGTCTGCTCGATCTCGCCGCGGATACGAGCGATGTTTTCTTCATTGTGCGAAATATCGTTGCGCACGAGGTTGGCGTTTCCCTCGCAACGGACAGCTTCTTCCTCCAACTGACCCGATTCCGTGCGCAGACGCTCCATCTCCGCAGACAACGAACGCCCCGCCTCAGCCAGTTCCTCCAGCTGATTTTCGGCATCCTCGATCGCACCGGCAGTCGCCTCGTACTGTGTGCGGGCAAGCTCCAATTTGGCATCCATCTCGCGCAAGATCTCACGGGAATGTGCCATCGTATGCAGCCACACACCGATCTCAAGTTCCTTTTTCTCGGACGCGTAGGTTAAGTACTTTTTCGCCTTTTCAGACTGGATCTTCAGCGGTCCGACGCGCTCCTCCAACTCCTGTAAAATATCGCGCAGGCGCAGCAGATTTTCCTCGGCAGACTTCAAGCGACGCTCTGCCTCGTTCTTACGGTAACGGTATTTGGCGATACCCGCCGCTTCTTCAAAGATCTCACGGCGCTCCTCCGATTTGGAGGATACAATCGCATCGATCTTACCCTGCCCGACCATCGAATAGCCGTCACGGCCGAGACCCGTATCCATGAATAACAGTTGAATGTCCTTGAGTCGAACGGCCGCGTTGTTGAGCAAGTATTCGCTCTCACCCGAACGGTAATACCGGCGGGTAACCTTCACATCGTTGGAATCGAAATCCAACAGGCGCTCCGTATTATCAATGATCAGCGACACCTCCGCAAAGCCGGTCGCCTTGCGCTTGGAGGTGCCGTTGAAGATGACATCCTCCATTTTGGACCCGCGCAGCGTCTTACTGGACTGCTCGCCCAGCACCCAACGCACCGCATCGCTGATGTTGGATTTTCCGCTTCCATTGGGGCCAACCACCGCCGTAATACCGGTGCCAAAGGACAGCACCGTCTTATCCGGAAACGATTTGAATCCCTGTATTTCTAAGGCTTTCAGGATCATGTTCCGACTCCCCTCCACTTGATGTCGCCGTAAGCAATTTCGCTGTCAGCAACGACCTTTACCCTATATCCATCCTTCATAAACGCGATAAGATTTTCTCGCTGATGCCCCACCATACGGGACACACAAGCGGGGTTTACCGCCAACACTACCGCTGTTTCGTCGCATTCTTGAAAAATTTTCTGCGCCTTTTCTCGGAAAATTCGACTTTCGCACAGCTCGCGGAACGCCGGATGCCACGGTCCCGCAAGACAATGTTGCCTCAATTCGTCCTCTGCGTGCAACCCCAGACGAATAATCGGAATTCCTTGCTCCTCCTCAAAAAAGAGGAGCAGTCGCGCACAAAGCTCCACCGCCTCGCTCAGCGTTTGCGGCTGATAGCTACCATCGCGATATTCATCGGCAAGCGGTGAACCCTCGATCACCACCGTGGGGTATACCCGCACCTCGTTCGGTTTCAGTGCCGCGAGTTTGCGGGCGGTACGCAGAGCACCCTCGTCGGTATCGCCGGGC
Organism: Clostridia bacterium; assembly: GCA_017547465.1. Taxonomy (GTDB): domain Bacteria; phylum Bacillota; class Clostridia; order Oscillospirales; family Acutalibacteraceae; genus RGIG3009. Next base: position 17,208 of record JAFYPN010000042.1, read on the forward strand.
AAGCCGGTCATCATCTGTAGCCCAAGCGACAAGCCCGCCGAGCGGATAAGTCCCGCTGCCTGTTCCACTTGTCTGGCGGTGTGTCCGCGCCGACAGCGAGTCAGCACGGTATCGTCCATGCTTTGCGCACCAAGCTCCACGGTGGTGACACCGTACGCTTTGAGAATGTCCAGCACCTCGTGGTTGATCGCATCGGGGCGAGTGGACACGCGAATGCCCGAGAACGCACCGCTTCGCACATACGGTGCCGCCGCTTTCAACAGTCGTACCATATCCTCGCGCGGGATAGCGGTAAAGCTGCCACCGAAAAAAGCAATCTGTGCTTGTGAACCGCTCGGCAATGTACGCACCGCCGTTTCACAGGCGTGTCGCACATCGTTCTCCGACGGGAAGCAACCTTGCCCCGCAATATGCCGCTGATTACAAAAACTGCACTGACAAGGACAACCTGCGTGCGGTACAAAAATCGCGACGTTCGCGTGATACTTCCGCTTAATCATCGTAGCCCATCAGCGCAAGCGCTTCGCGCGCCGCCTGCTGCTCGGCTTCCTTCTTACTGCGACCGTGACCCGTACCGATCACGTTGGAATTGAGGTGCACCTCCACGGTGAACCGTTTGTTGTGATCCGGACCCGACTCGCCCTTTACCTCGTATTCGAGGTGTTCCTCGGGGTTTTGTTGAATGATTTCCTGCAGTGCCGTCTTATAATCGCGGAATTGCGGGCGGCGTTGCTGTGAGGCGAGTTCCTCCTCTAAAAACGGCAGAATAAAGGCTTCCGCCGCCGACAACCCACCGTCTAAATACAATGCCGCAATAACCGCTTCAAATGCATCGGCCAGGATGGACGACCGCTCGGCACCGCCGCCGCGTTGCTCGCCTTTGCCCAGCAATAAACACTCGCCCAGACCCATCTTGCGGGCATAGGCGCTAAGCGCTTTTTCACACACAAGAGAAGCGCGCAGTCGGGTAAGTTCCCCTTCTTCGCCGCCCTTATGTGAAAACAGATAGCCTGCCGTGATAAAGCCAAGCACGGAATCACCCAAAAACTCCAGGCGCTCGTTGCTTTTTAGGCCGCGGTTGCCCTCATTGGCATACGACGAGTGCGTCAGTGCCGTTTCCAGCAGCCCTGCATCCCGAAACGTATATCCCAGCTTTTCCATCATACACTTCGTGGTTTCTTTCATCACAACTCACTCCAGGTGATCTTCAATATATCCTACAATATCCTCAATCGTTTCCCACGCGTCGATCTCTTCAGCCGAGATCTCCACACCGTACAGGTCGCCGAACCAAACGGCGATTTCGGCGCGGTCGTCGCCATACAAATTGAGATCGTCCAGCGTTGCCGCTAAGGTGACCTCCTCACCGTCGCAACCGAAGTGATCCACCAGCAGTTGTCGCAGCTTTTGCAGAATCATCTGCTCATTCCCCTTTCACAGAGTCGGTAATCTTTTCGATCACACCCACCCGTGAGAACTCCGCCGCTACACGGATCGCGTTTTTGATCGCGCGAGCCTTGGCGTTGCCGTGTGCCTTAATGACCGGCTTTGCCACACCGAGCAGCGGCGCACCGCCGTGCTCCTCGGTGGATAATTTCTGTTTCAACCCGCTCAGATGCGGCTTGATGAACAGCGCCGCGATCTTGGTACACAAGTTGGTATAGAAGATCTGTTTAATATATCCGAGCAGCATACCGACCGTCCCCTCTAAGGTCTTGAGCAATACGTTACCCGAAAACCCATCTGCGACGATGACATCCGCGGCACCCGCCGGTACGTCACGCGCTTCGACATTGCCGACAAACGGCATATCGCTCTCTTTCAGCAGCGCGTAGGTTTCGTGCTGGAGATCACTGCCCTTATGCTCCTCGGTGCCGACGTTGAGCAGACCCACGGTTGCGGGTTCGCCGTTCTTCATAACGAGGCTCATATACAGGCTACCCATACGGGCAAACTGGAACAGCATCTCGGGACGGCAGTCGAGATTGGCGCCCGAATCAAGCAACATAAACGGTCCTTTATCCGACGGAATAATCGCCGCCAATGCGGGACGAGACACACCTTTTATACGTTTCACGATAAAGGTCGCACCCATCAGCAACGCGCCGGTGCTGCCGGCAGACACAAACGCGTCTGCGCCGCCCTCCGCAAGCAACCGCAGACCGACCGCCATCGAGCAATCCTTATGCTCGCGCAGAATGGTTTTGGGGATATCGTTCATCGAAATGACGTCGGTAGTATGCACGATCTCAATGCCGCTAAGCGACAGCTTGTGCTCCTCGGCAATGCGGCGGATTTCTTCCTCGTTTCCGGTGAGTACGATATCAAACCCGTACTCCGCACGCGCGTCTACCGCACCTTTCACCACTTCCAGTGGCGCGTTATCGCCACCGTATGCGTCAACGATCACTCTCATGCCAAATACCCTCCAATTTTTCTAATGCGCGTTTTGCGAGCGTAGCATACCGCTCGCGCTTATCGCGGATACAAACCTCCAGCGGCGGTAGCACACCGAAATTCGCACCCATGGGTTGAAAATCCTTGACCGACGCATCGCCGATATGATGCGAAAGCGCACCGGCCATGGTTTCTCGCGGAAGTACAAACAGCGGCTCCGAACGCAACGTGCGCACCGCGTTAATGCCTGCCAAAATACCGGAACAAGCAGATTCCATATAGCCTTCCACACCGGTCATCTGACCGGCGAAGAACAGCCGCGGTTCTTCTTTCAACTGAAACGCCGCATTCAGCAACCGCGGCGAATCCAAAAAGGTGTTGCGGTGCATCACCCCATACCGCATAAACTCGGCATTCTTCAGCGCGGGAATAAGTGAAAACACCCGTTTTTGCTCCGAGAATTTCAGGTTGGTCTGAAATCCCACTAGATTATACAGCGTACCCTCCGCATTTTCTGCGCGCAACTGCAGCACCGCCCACGGACGGTGACCGGTACGCGGATCGCGAAGCCCCACCGGCTTCATCGGGCCGAAACGGATCGCATCGGTACCGCGAGAAGCCAACACCTCGATCGGCATACAACCCTCATACACCTTCGGCCGATCGAATTCATGCAACAGCGCCCGCTCAGCCAAGACCAGCGCCGCGTGAAACGTTTCATATTCTTCTTTGTTCATCGGGCAGTTAATATAGTCACCCTCGCCGCTCTCCTCCCGATCATAGCGAGAAGCGCGAAACGCCAAGGACATATCCACACTGTCCGCCGTGACGATGGGTGCCGCCGCATCGTAAAAATGCAAGCCCTCACCAAACCGTCGCGCAATGGACGCCGCCAGGGTATCCGCTGTGAGCGGGCCGGTGGCAACCACCGTAATCCCCTCAGCGGGCAGTTCGGTGATTTCCCTATGCACCACCGTAATGTGGGGATGGGCGATAATACGAGCGGTAACACCCTTTGAAAATTGATCGCGATCCACCGCGAGCGCTCCGCCGGCAGGAACGGCACACTCGCGCGCAACCGCGACACATACCGAGCCCATTCGCGCCATCTCTTCCTTGAGAAGCCCCGCCGCGCTTTCCAGGCGAGCGGCTTTAAGCGAATTTGAGCAAACCAGTTCCGCCAGCGCGGGACTGTGGTGCGCGGGAGTATATCGCTCGGGTTTCATCTCAATCAGCGTAACCGACACACCGGCGTTTGCAGCCGCCCATGCAGCCTCACAACCGGCCAGTCCGCCGCCGATAACGGTAATATGCTCACTCATCGGTCTTTTTACTCCGTCCGACCTTTTCGTACCCGCAACCCTCGGTGATACACACCACACCGCCACCTTGTTCTTTGCGACGGAACAGCGTTTTACCGCACTGAGGACAGATATGCGCCGTCGGTTCGTTCCACGTGACGAAATCGCAGGTCGGATACTGCTCACAACCGAAGAATTTACGACCTCGCTTGGATTTCTTTGCCACGATGGTGCCCCCGCATTTCGGACAAACGCCTGTCGTTTTATCCAGCAGTGGCTTTGTATTTTTACAGTCGGGATACCCGGGACATGCGAGGAATTTGCCAAATCGTCCGGTTTTGACGACCATGCGGCGACCGCATTTGTCACACAGCTCGTCGCTTTCCTCCTCGGGCACCTTGATGCGTTCTCCCGACAACGACTCCTCCGCCTTTTTCAGCGTTTCGGCAAAGCCTTTATAGAACTCATCCAGCGTCCGAATCCAGTCGATCTCACCGGATTCCACCGTATCCAGCTGATGCTCCATGTGTGCGGTGAATTCGGTGTCGACGATCTCGGGGAACTGCTCCTTCATCAGATTCGTCGTCACCTCACCGAGTGCTGTCGGCTTTAAAGCTTTTCCATCCCGTTCAATATATTCTCTTGTTAAAATCGTGCTGATAGTCGGTGCATACGTGGAGGGCCGACCAATGCCGTTTTCCTCCAACGCTTTGATGAGCGTTGCCTCGTTATAGCGTGCCGGCGGCTGCGTAAAATGCTGACTGCTTGTCAAATCATGCAACACCAACACATCCCCCTCGGCAAGCGGCGGGAGAGTGCTGTTTTCCTCGTCTTTCTCATCCTTACCCTCGACATACAGAACGGTATAGCCGTCGAATCGCACGGTATAGCCCGACGATTTGAAGCAATACTCGCCCGCGGCGATCTCCACCTGGCAGGTGTCCTGAATCCCGCTTGCCATCAAACTGGCGATAAAGCGGGACCAGATCAGACTGTACAGCTTATACTGATCACCGGTCAAAAACGGTTTGACCTGATCGGGGGTGAGCGACGGCGACGACGGACGGATCGCCTCGTGTGCATCCTGCGCACTCTTGCGACTCTTATAATACCGCGGTTTTTCCGGCAGATATCCGGCACCGTAGCGTGCTGCGATGTAGGCGTTGCCCTCTTTACGGGCATCCTCCGAAATGCGCAGAGAGTCGGTACGCATATAGGTGATAAGACCCATCGATCCTCTTTCACCGAGCTCGATACCCTCGTATAGCTCCTGCGCCGCTTTCATCGTGCGCTTGGACGAGAAACCCAGCTTGCGACTGGCTTCCTGTTGCATCGTGGAGGTGGTAAACGGCGGAGCGGGCGATACTTTGCGTTCGCCGCGCTTGACCGATGCCACGGTAAAGGTCTCGGGACGAATCGCTTCAAGTGCCGCCGTAGCCTGTTGGCCGTTTTTCAGCGAAATTTTACTCTTACCGAGCTTATATAAGTGCGCAGTAAAGGGCTTACCCTTTGCTGTCGTGACCAGCTGCGCGTCAATGTTCCAATATTCCTCGCTGACAAATGCGCGGATCTCTTCCTCGCGATCAACGATGATGCGTACCGCCGCAGACTGTACACGGCCGGCGGATAAGCCTTTGCGGATCTTTTTCCATAAGAAAGGACTGATTCGGTAACCGACTAAGCGATCCAGCGCACGGCGCGCCTGTTGCGCGTTAACAAGGTCCATATTCACCGCACGCGGTGCCGCCATTCCCTGTGCCACACCGGTTTTGGTAATCTCGTTAAACGTCACACGGTTCTTTTCGGTAAGGTCCACGTTCAGCATCTGCGCCAGGTGCCACGAGATTGCCTCCCCTTCGCGGTCCGGGTCGGTCGCGAGAATCACACCGTCACTGGCGGCGGCCTTGGACTTTAGTTCACGAATGAGCGCCGATTTACCGGCGATATCCACATAACGCAGCTTGAAATGGTTGTTAACATCGACACCAAGCAGGCTTTTTGGTAGGTCGCGGATATGCCCCATCGACGCCATGACCTCGTAGCCCGCTCCTAAATATTTCTGAATCGTTTTGGCTTTTGCGGGTGACTCCACAATAACCAATTTTGACATACTATTCACCTCATGTAACCGATAAGAGCCGAACTCTAATCGGGCAAAATCACAATTTGGGCCTGTGCCATCGTTACGTTTGCTTGAAATACCTACCGTGTTTCAAGCAGCCAAACAAAGTTTGTACCGAAAAGCCGCCCTATGGGCCATCAAGTTCGGTTCTATCGGCTATACCGTTTCCCGGGATAACTGCGTGCGCAGCCGTATAATTCAAGCTCTGTCATGGCCGAGAACAGCTTGCTTGCCGGCATGCCGGTCGTGCTGCACAACTCCTCGGCGGTAATGGGGGTGTCGGTTAATCGGCTGTATACTTCTTTCGCCACATCGCTTGCCGAGTCCGGACAAGGCATGACAATAGGCAAGCGCGAGCCGTCCGCTACCCGCTGTGTACGGCGCACCGTCTGCGGGTTCTTTCCGTGCGCCATATACTCACCGTAAGCAATCTGTGCGCGGTCAGCCTCTTCTTCCTGCAAAACGCCGTCGCAGCGCAACTGATAATCGTGCAGGATCTCACTCGGCCGTGTCACCAAGGTTGCGCCGTCCTTAATGAGCTCGTTGGAGCCGAAACTCTTAGCGGAGGTAATGTTGCCGGGAACCACAAACACGTCCCGCCCTTGCTCACGCGCGTGACGCGCCGTGATCAGAGCACCGCTCCGCTGTGGCGCTTCCACGACGCAAATGCCCCATGAAAGACCACTGATAAGTCGGTTGCGCACGTGAAAATGATTGGGGAACGCGGGTGTGCCCGGCAAATATTCGGTAATAATCGCCCCACCCTCTTCCACAATACGTTGGCGAAGATCATGGTTGGGAAGCGGATATTCAACATCCAATCCACAGGCTTGCACCGCTACGGTACGGCCACCGCCGTACAGTGCCCCTTCGTGCGAAGCACGGTCAATACCTTTGGCACCGCCGCTGATAACGATACTGCCGGCGGCGGCAAGTCCCGCCGCCATTCCTCCCGCAGCCCGTTCGCCGTACTCGGTAGCTTGGCGAGTACCCACCATTCCGATGGATGGCACCAGAGCCGTATCGAAATCCGGCAGAAATCCTCTGCCATACAAAACAAGCGGCGGTGAAAAAAGGTGACGAAGCTGCTCAGGATACCCGACATCCTCGGGGGTTAAGATCCAACCGAGCTTTTCGCAACGCTCGGCGGTTCGACGCATGGTGTCAATCGTTTTGCGACATAAGCATTCAAGTGGTTTGCCGGTGATACCGGCACGCTCCAGCTGCAAACGATCTGCCGCATACACCTCTTCCGGTGAGGAAAAGGCATCCAATAACTTCGGCACGGCCGAACTGCCTTGCCCCACCGCGTGCTGAATCCACATCCAGTATGGTGTGTTCTTATTCATTGCCTCTCACCATTTCCCAAAAAACGATACCCGCCGCCATCGATGCATTGAGCGATTCCGCACGTCCGGCCATCGGGATGGTGACCCGTTTGGAACACACGGCAACGGTCTCCTTCAGCAAACCTTGTCCCTCGTTACCGATCACACATACTGAACCGGCGGGAAAGCTCGTTTGCTGGACGGTGGCAGCGTCGCTGTCCACAACACAAGCATACGAACGAAACCCCTCTGTGTGCAGCTGCGGCAAGCGATCAGCAAGTGACCCGACAGCGATCAACGGCAGGCGAAACACGCCACCCATGCTGCTGCGCAATACCTTCGGGCTGTACGGATCACAACAACCGTCCGACAGCAACATCCCGTGCAGACCGAAAGCCTCGGCGGTACGGATCATCGTACCAAGGTTGCCGGGATCCTGAATTCGTTCAAGCGCTGCATAGCGGCCGCTCACTTCCAGCGTGTGAAAAAGTGACGGAACACGGCAAATACAAAAAATACCCTGTGGTGTATCGGTGTCGCCAAGATGGTCCGACAAGGATTCGGGGATCTCCGCGACCTGCCCGGCAACACTCTCCACCGCCGCCGCAACGTCCGCGTATTGGCGACGGGCACGCGCCGTGAGCAGAGCGGTTTCGACCACGATGTGGGAACGCACGGCATCACCGCAAAGGCGTGCCCCTTCGGCAACGAAAAGGCCGCATTCACGACGGTATTTGGCATCGCCCAATAAACGGCGAACCTCTTTGATGATCCGATTTTCGCGACTGGTGATCTCCATCGCTCCCACCTCCTTTACAAGGAAACAGCGCCCGCAGGCAATGCCGGCGGGCGCAATTACAGCTTAATTTAAGGCAGCTTTTGCTTTTTCTGCCAAAGCCGCAAAAGCGGCGGCATCCGATACGGCAAGCTCAGCGAGCATCTTACGATTCAGGGCGATGTTTGCCTTCTTTAAACCGTTCATGAACGTGGAATAGTTCATACCGTTGATCTTCGCGGCTGCGGAAATACGCGTGATCCACAGACGGCGGAAATCTCTTTTGCGTTGCTTACGGCCGATGTACGCATACTGGCCGGATTTCATAACCGCTTCCTTCGCGGTACGGAACAGCTTGGACTTAGCGCCAAAATAACCCTTGGCAAGCTTTAATACTTTCTTTCTTCTTTTGCGCGTCATCATTGCGCCTTTAACACGAGCCATGTTTCATATCCTCCGTTTCTGAACTCTCAATTATTTGTAAGGAATCAGGCGTTTAACCTGAGCCACATTGGTCACATCGGCGATCGCCGTTTTGCGAAGATTTCTCTTGCGCTTGGTCGTCTTCTTGTTCAGAATGTGGGATTTGTAGGCATGTGCGCGTAACACCTTACCGGTCTTGGTCAGCTTGAAGCGCTTCTTCGCGCCGCTATGTGTCTTGATCTTGGGCATAACAGTATCCTCCTTAATTGAATGCTTTCCTTTATTTCGCAGTTTTCGGCGCTAGGAACATCAGCATATTGCGACCTTCCATTTTTGCCGGTTTCTCCACAGAACCTAGTTCGGAACAGGTTTCGGCAAACCGATTCATGGTATCCAGACCGATCTCCGGATGACCCATTTCGCGGCCGCGGAAACGAATGGAAACCTTCACCTTGTTGCCCTCCTGCAGGAAGCGCATGGCATGCCTTGCCTTGGTGTTGAAGTCCGCTACGTCGATGTTAAGCGACAACCGGATCTCCTTGGTTTCGACCAGACGTTGATTTTTCCGTGCTTCTTTTTCCTTTTTTGCCTGTTCAAAGCGATACTTACCGTAGTCCATAATACGACATACGGGCGGAACGGCCGTCGGAGCGATCTTGACCAGGTCAAACCCCCGCTCGTCTGCCAAAGCCTGCGCCTCCTTTGCGGACATCACGCCCAGCTGAGCGCCGTCCTCACCGATCACGCGGACCTCGTTGTCACGGATCTGTTCATTGATCTGCAATTCCTTCGTTGCTATTGGGAAACACCTCCACCGTTTTCTGCGTGAAAAAACGCGGACAGAATCCTGCCCGCGTGAAATGACACTGCCCCCGTTTTTGGGGAAATATCCTATCAACCTGTCGAGAACAAAATCTGCAGGTGAGAGCGGGCAAACGCTCTGCTTCGTTTTCTTACCCGATGAGTATACCAAGTCTTGCGCGGAAAGTCAATACCCCCGCAAAATAATTTTTTAGATGGAAATTTCGTGCGCCGTACGATACAAGTCAAGGTCAAACGGTTTCTTCATGGCCAAGGCCTGTTCAATATCGTAATCCGTAATACGATCGTTCTGGATCGTGACGACGCGGTTGCTCTTACCCGCAAGCAACAGCTCGACCGCTCGATTTCCCATACGGCTTGCCAGCACGCGGTCACGCACCGTAGGACTGCCGCCGCGCTGCACGTGACCAAGGATGGTCGCGCGCGATTCCACGCCGGTTTCTTCCTCAATTTTTTTCGCCAGCTCCACCACGCCGCCGATGCCTTCGGCGACAATGATGATAAAGTGCTTTTTACCGGTGCACGAGGTCTTTTTCATACGAGCAATGACGTCTCTGTCAAAGTCAAAGGGAACCTCCGGCACCAGAATACTGGTCGCACCGACAGCGATACCGACATTCAATGCCAGATATCCTGCGTGGCGTCCCATAACCTCAATGACGCTGCAGCGATCGTGCGACTGCGCCGTATCCCGCAGCTTGTCCACCATTTCCATACAGGTGTTCAGGGCGGTATCGTAGCCGATGGTCTGCTCGCAGCAGTTAATATCGTTGTCAATGGTGCCCGGCAAGCCGATGCAAGGAATACCGGCACGAGTGAGATCCTGTGCGCCGCGGAACGAACCGTCACCGCCGATGACTACTAACCCGTCAATACCTATCTCACGGCATTTGTCCGCCGCTTTTTGCACACCCTCCGGCGTGTTGAATTCCGGACTGCGTGCCGTAAACAGCGCTGTACCGCCGCGATGAATGATATCCGATACACTGCGCAGATTCATCTCAATCATATCACCGTTCAACAGCCCGTTATAGCCATGACGGATGCCGTATACTTCAAGACCGCGCCCCAACGCCGTACGCGCCACCGCACGCACGGCGGCGTTCATACCGGGTGCGTCACCGCCACTGGTCAAGACCGCGATTCGTTTGATTGCCATACTCGTTTGCTCCTTATAAAAGCCAAATTGCTATCATTATACACAGCATTTTAAATAAGTGCAAGTATGTTTTTACATTTTTGCAAATTTTGCACCGTTTTAAAATCGTTTTGCAACGTTTTCTTTTCCCAGGGCACGCTCAAGTTCTGTAATGAGAGCCCCGTGCGGTGATACCCACAGCTCCGCCGGCACACGAATCAGTTTCCCCGTATCCGCCACACGCAAGTATACCGGTACCTGTCCGTCAAATACACGCAACAGCTTTTGTACGCGACGCCATTCGTCGCTGCCCAGCGACGGAATTTTCAAATACAAACCAGGGTTCGTCACTTTTCGCTCTTGCTCTGCGGGCGGGATTGCCGGAATTGCATCGGGCGAAGGCGCAGGGGATATGTCCGACACCAATACCTTGGGTGCTTCATCCTCGCGCGCATTCAGTTTGCCGTGTACGACCACGACCTGCCCGGTACGCAGCAACGGGCGACAGTTCTCGAATACGCGCGGGAACAGCACAAGCTCAAGCGAACCATATACATCTTCCAATACGGCATAGGCCATCTGGGCATTGTTTTTTGTTGACTTGGTCTGTACGCGGTCGAGCATGCCCAGCAAGGTAACCGTTTGTCCGTCACGGTAGGCGGCATCCGCTTCGTCGGCAAACGCATCGAGAATACGGTCGATACGCGCTGCCTTCACGTGCCGATGAACCGCCTCATACGGCTTCATGGGATTGCCGGTGAGATACAGACCCGCCACCTCTTTTTCCATCGCAAGCAGCTCCGCAAAGGCAAATTCTTCCACGTTTGGCAACTTGGGTTCATTCAGTACCGCCGTTTCGGGATCGTCAAAAAAGCCCATTTGCCCCGACAGATTGCGTCGGTTGACATCCTCGAGCTGTTCTAAAATATAAGCGGACGCCTCCAGCATTTGACGGCGATTAGCAGACAATCCGTCCAACGCACCACAGCGGATCAGGCTTTCTAATGCGCGGCGGTTGAATTCGCGGTACGGGGTCATGCGCCGGCAAAACGCGTAGAAACTCGTAAAAGGACCGCCTTCTTTCCGTTCGCGTACCAGTTCATCGATAAAGGCGCGGCCGATGTTTTTAACCGCGAGCAAGCCGAATCGGATATGATCGTCCACGACCGTAAAATCAGCCATGCTCTCGTTCACCGACGGCGGTAACACACGGATACGCAAGCGTTCACATTCCGCAATATATGCCGCGACCTTGCCGCTGTCCCATACACTGGTCAACAGCGCCGCCATGTATTCCCTCGGATAGTATGCCTTTAAATACGCCGTCTGATACGCGACCAATGCGTAGGCGGCGGCATGGGATTTATTGAACGCATACGAAGCGAAAGAGGCCATCTCATCAAAAATGCGGTTTGCCACCGTTTCCGGCACACCGCGACGGATGCAGCCCTCGACGGTAACATGTCCCTGCTCATCCGTCAAGCCATGCACGAAAATTTCACGTTCTTGTTGCATGATGTCATGCTTTTTCTTGGACATGGCGCGGCGCACCAGATCGGCACGACCCAGCGAATAGCCCGCCAGATCACGGAAAATCTGCATCACCTGCTCTTGGTATACGATACAACCGTACGTGACCTCTAAGATGGGCTTTAGGCGCGGGTGCGCGTAGGTGACTTTCTCGGGATTGTGCCGATTTTGGATATACCGCGGGATCGACTCCATCGGGCCGGGACGGAACAACGAAATGACGGCGATGAGATCCTCGAAATGATCCGGCTTTAACTGTATCAACACCCGTTTCATGCCGGCGGATTCAAACTGGAACACACCGTCACTGTTACCGGCAGACATCATTTTATATACGGCAGGAGCATCCAACGGAATCGTTTGAATCGAAAAAGTGGGCTGATGTTCTCGGACCATCTGTACCGCATCGTCAATGATGGTCAGGTTGCGCAATCCTAAAAAGTCCATCTTGAGCAGACCGAGTTCTTCGAGCTGTGTCATCGTATACTGGGTGGCAACCATATCCCCGTTTAAACACAGCGGCACGTATTCCGACACCGGCTGTGCGGTGATGACAACACCTGCCGCGTGGGTGGACGCATGGCGCGGCATGCCCTCGACCTTGCGCGCCATATCCACCAAGCGACGGATCTGATCGTCGCTGTCGTACAATTCTCTGAGTTCTTTGGATTGCGCGAGCGCCTTATCCAGCGTCATGTTCAGCTCCCACGGCACCCGCTTGGCAACGGTATCGCCCACCGCATAGGGAAGTCCCATGGCGCGCGCCACGTCACGGATCGCCGCACGTGCCGCGAGCGTTCCGAAGGTGACGATCTGTGCCACGTGGTCCTCGCCGTATTTGCGGATAACGTAGTCAATGACCTGTTGACGTTTTTCGTTGCAGAAATCAATATCAAAGTCCGGCATGCTGACGCGTTCGGGGTTTAAAAACCGCTCGAACAGCAAGCCATATTTGATAGGATCAATGCCGGTGATCCCGATACAGTACGCACACAAGCTACCTGCACCCGATCCACGGCCGGGGCCGACCGGAATACCGTGCGTTTTGGCATACTGTACGAAATCGTTGACGATCAAGTAATAATCCACATATCCCATTCGATAAATGGTGTCCAGCTCGTATTCCAGACGCTGTACCACCCCCGGGTCGGGGTTCTCCCCATAAAGACGGTATAACCCTTTGTAGTACGCGGCACGGAAATAGGCGTAGCTATCCCCACCGGGCGCTTCAAAATGCGGCAGCTTGGTTTTGCCGAATTCCAACTCCACCCGACAGCGATTCGCGATGCGCACCGTGTTGTCAAACGCCTCCTGCAACGCGGGGAACAACGCACGCATCTCGTCTTCAGACTTGATATAGAACTCATCCGTTTCAAACGCGATAGGGTTCGGCTCGTCGATGGTGGTGTTCGTTTGGATGCACAACAGCACCTTCTGCATCGTGGAGTCCTCGCGCGTTAAATAGTGTGCATCGTTGGTACAGACAAGCGGGATACCGGTTTCGCGCGAAAGGCGCACCAAAGGCGCGTTGATAGCCGCTTGCTCCGCCAGTCCGTGATCCTGAATTTCCAAAAAGAAGTTGTCCGCACCGAAAATCGTGCGGTATTCCAACGCGATGCGTTTCGCCGCGTCATAATCGCCTCGTCGCAGTGCCGACGGGATCTCACCCGCCAAGCACGCCGAAAGGGCGATCAATCCCTCGTGATATTGGTTAAGCAGTTCACGATCTATGCGAGGCTTGCCGTAGAACCCCTCGGTCCATGCCGCCGAGATCAACCGCACCAGATTGGCATAACCCGTTTCGTTCTCACACAACAACACCAGATGGTGATGCTCACTGTCCGCGCCGTGCACCTTATCGTGGCGGGTACGCGCCGCAATGTAGGTCTCACAGCCTAAGATCGGCTTTATACCCGCTTTTTTCGCGGCTTTATAAAATTCAACCAAGCCGTACATGACCCCGTGATCGGTCACCGCGACGGCCGTTTGTCCGAGCTCCTTGACACGACGAAGCAGTCCGTTCAGGCGGCAGGCACCGTCTAACAGACTGTATTCACTATGCACATGGAGATGAACAAACGACACGGCTTGAAACTCCTTACTTTATGGTATCGGCTATTTCCAACACTCTTTGTAAGCGGTGGTTGACACCGGACCGACTAATCTTCGGTTTCAACGCTTCACCGAGCTCGCGCAGGGAGTATTCCGGGTTTTCCACGCGTAACCGACACAGCTCACGCAGATCCTCCGGAAGAGCGTCCCATCCCAGCGTTTTCTCGATCTTGCGCACCGCTTCGATCTGCGGCAACGCTGCCGCCAACGTCTTGTCTAAATTCGCCGTTTCGCAGTTGGCGGCGCGGTTGACATTGTTGCGAATACTCTTGACGATCTTCACGTTCATCAGCTCGAGCGATGCGTTCATCGCGCCGATGCCGGTCAAGCAATCCTCGATCTGTTCGCTCTCCTTGAAATAGACGATGTAGTTGCCCTTGCGCCGCACGGTTTTTGCCATAAGTCCCTGCTCACCGAGCAACGCCACCAGATCGCGACTTAAATTTAAGTACGGAACACTGAATTCCAGATGATAGTCGATCTGCGGGTTTGTGACCGCGCCACAGACCAAAAATACACCGCGCAAAAAAGCAGCAGCACACGTATCACAGTCTAAATTCGCGCGGTTGAGCCGCAAGGCGACCTCTTTGCCGCCGTGTCCAAACCGCGATAGTACCCGCTCGCGATCCTCCGCCCGGACGAATACCGTGTACAGGCCGGACTTGTCGGGCGGTGGCGATTCCACCTGCGGCGTTACTCCGCAGACGGTGCCAAACAGTTGGGCATATCGATCCGCGACCGCCTTGCTTTCCGTCTGCAAGGATACCCCGGATGCCGAAAAGGACCGTCCGAATTCCGCCATACCGTACGCCTGCGCGAGCTCGCAACAATCTCCGCCGTCTACCATTGCCAGTTCATTTTTAATATCCGATGAAAACGACATCTTGTTTCACCTCTCAGCATGACAAAATCGAATCTTGTCACCGTCCGACCAGTTGCACCTCACGCTCCAGGCTGATACCGAACGTTTCTTGTACCTTTTTCTGTACCTGACGGCACAGCGCCATCACATCCGCACAGGTCGCCCCGCCGCGGTTGATAACAAAACCCGCGTGCTTTTCGCTGACCTGTGCACCACCCACGGTAAAGCCCTTGAGCCCGCACTGTTCCACCAGCGCGCCGGCAAAGTGCCCCTCGGGACGCTTAAAGAAGCTGCCGCCACTCGGGTAGTCCAGCGGCTGCTTTTCCTTACGCGCCGCCATATGTTCCTCCATTGTTGAACGAATAACAGCGGGGTCTCCCACCTGCAGCTCCAAGGTCACCAACCAGACGGTGAGGGGCTGTTCCATGAATACGCTGTGCCGGTACCCAAATGTAAGCTGTTCCGCCGACAACTCCACAATTTCACCGCCTGCCGTCAACGCGGTCACCGACCGCACCACATCCGATAACTGTCCCCCGTACGCGCCGGCGTTCATGTACACACCACCGCCCATCGTTCCGGGAATGCCGTAAGCGAACTCCAGACCGGACAAGCCGTTCTCACACGCGGTCAGACAGGCCCTCGTCAAGGAGGCACCCGCTTGCACCGTCATGCGGGTGCCGTCCACCGCAATAGCACCCGCCTCGATGTGCAGTACGACACCGTCAATGCCGCCGTCACTCACCAACAGATTGGAGCCGTTTCCCACGACTAACAGCGGTATCTGACGCTCCGTACAAAATCGAATGATGAGTGCCGCCTGGATAATATCGGCCGTACTCACGAACCGATCCGCCGCACCGCCGATTTTAAAAGACGTGTGCGCAGACATGGGTATCCCCTCTTTGACTGTACAACCAAACGCCTGTAATGCTTTTGTGATATCGGGCTGATTCATGCCATCTCTCCACAGGGTAGAGTGAGATATCCGAACCCCGTTTTAGAAAGGCGGGTTTCCGCTCACTCTACGTTAAAATACTCGGTAATCCGCAAAGGATTACCTGCGTTTTGTACCTTAATTGAACAAAAACCCGCTCCTTTTAAAATCTGCGACCGCAACGCCGGCAAATTTCGTGGGGTTTTAATTCAATGAAGGCGAAGCAAGGCTGTCGCCTTGCAAGACTGCATTAAGGTAAAAGCACCGAAAGATGCCGCGTGTGCGGCAGGCTCGGATATCTCACTCTACCCTAAGCACGCCGCGCCAATCACACCGGCATCGTTTCCGAGCGTAGCGGCGCATAGTTTCGATTGTCGGGCGCTGTAACGGCTATACCGTTCGCGCTCAATTTTTTCACGCATCGGAGCAAGCAGCGTTTCGCCCTCTTTGCTGACACCGCCACCGATGCATACTACCTCCGGCTGGAAGATGTTAATCATGTTAATAACACCCACCGCTACATAGTCAATATAGGCTTCCACTACCGCTTTACCGGCGGCATCGCCGGCACGCATGGCATCAAACGCGGTAAGGCCGTTTGCACCTTGCAACGATCCTGCAAGATCCCACATGTTGCTGTCGGGATGCCGTTGCATGGCCGCACGCGTCTGACGGATCAGTGCGGTAGCCGAGGCATACGCTTCCCAACAACCCTTTCTGCCGCAGGTGCACGGCTCCCCGTCCCTCATAATCACCGTGTGACCGATTTCCGCGCCCGCGAAATTAAAGCCGTCGTAGATCTTACCGTCCAACACAATACCGCCGCCGACACCGGTGCCGAGCGTCACACACACGCAACTGGCCGCTCCCTTAGCAGCACCTGCTTTAAACTCGCCCCACGCGGCGGCATTTGCATCGTTTTCAATGTATATGGGTTTCCCCATTCGGTCATTCATCATACTCTTAAGCGGCAGATTGTGAAACGGCAGATTGTTCGCATATTCCACCACACCGCTATCGGCGTTGCAGGTGCCGGGCGCGCCGACCCCCACATACGTCACATCGTCCATAGTCAATCCGGCTTTCTCTACCGCTTCACGACTGACACGAACCATGTCGTCCACAATGGCGTCAGCGGGACGCTGTGCCTTGGTTTTACAGGTTGCAGAGGCGATGATGCGATACTGTTCATCCACCACCCCGGCGACAATGTTGGTGCCCCCTAAATCTATGCCGATGGTTACCATACCCTTTTCTCCTTGTCACCATGCGAGGCCTTTTTCGTTGAAAAAGGCTTCCAGTGTCTCCCGACTGTTGTTGACGACCAGTTCCGGCGGAAATCCAATCTCCTCAAGCATCTGAATCGATTCTTGAAATTGTCCGACATGCATATGAAAATGCGCATCGGAATTCACCGCGATGCGCACGCCGTGCTGCTTACACAGCTGTGCAATACGTTTGCAGTTTTCATACGAATCGCGGCGCACGCGGAAGCTTCCCTCGTTTATCTCAACCACCTTGCCACACTGTCCAAACAGCGGAATAACCGTTTCGTAATCAAACGCATACCGCGGTGTCCCCGAATGGCCGATGATATCAATGTCCGGATCGGCGGCAACCGCGATCCATGCCTGTGTAACCTCCTCGACACTCCCCTGCGGTGTGGTACCCGCGTGCATGGATGCAATGACCAGCTCCATCTGTTGCCGCAACTTCGGCGAGGCATCGATACGCCCGGTAAAGTCTATCACATTTGCTTCCATGCCGCGTAACACCCGCACGCCTTCGATAATGGGCGGCAGAATCTTCATATTGGTAAAATGCCAATGGTGTCCGGTATCCGGCGTGGCCTCGGCGTGGTCGGTACATGCCACCGCAAGCATGCCGCATTTGGCAGCAGCGGCAGCATTTTCCGTCACCGTGCTGTACGCGTGCGGCGAAAACAACGTGTGTGTATGAAAATCCGCGATCGGATGAATGGAATAACTCATAATTGGTCCCTTCTTTTAGAACGCCGTATACTCGTTACGATTGGTGTCGTCCGTCATGCCGAGGTTCTGCATCAGCTCCTGCGCCGCGTTGTACCCCATCTTTTTCTGACGGTTATTCATGGCGGCTACCTCAATAATGATCGCGAGGTTACGACCCGGCTTAACCGGAATGGTCAACATCGGGACCGTGATACCCAGAATATCCATATACTGGTTCTCAAGTCCCATGCGATCGTATACCTTGTCGTTATTCCACTGCTCCAGCTGAACCACCATGTCGATCTTTTCGGTGACCTTAACAGCACCCATACCGAAAATACGGCGGGCGTTAACAATACCGATACCGCGCAGCTCAATAAAATGGCGGATGTTGTCCGGCGCAGAGCCGACCAACGTTTTGGACGACACACGACGGATCTCCACCGCATCGTCCGCGATCAAACGGTGACCGCGCTTAACAAGCTCAATCGCCGTTTCGCTTTTACCGACACCACTGTCACCCACCAGCAGGATACCTTCGCCGTATGCCTCGACCAACACGCCGTGACGCGTGATACGCGGAGCCAGCTGTACATTTAAAAACGAAATCATGGCAGCTGTCGTTCCCGATGTCGTGTCAGCACTGTGCAGAAGCGGAACCTCGTGTTTTTTGCACGCGTCGATCAGCTCAGGCAAAATGTCCAGCTTACGCGCGACCACGATCATCGGCGGCCGCTTGGCAACAAAGGTATCGATATGCTGCGCCACCTTATCCGGTGACAGGACCTCCAAAAAACCAAACTCACTTTTGCCGAGGATCTGGATGCGGGCATTGTCAAAATATTCAAAATAACCGTTCAGCGCCAACCCGGGGCGGTTGATCTCTGCACTGCAAACCGTGCGCTTTTCGCCGCCCTGAGGCATATAAATTATCTCCAAAGCCAACTCGTTAATGATCTTTTCTAATGTTACGGTATACCGTCTTTCCACCGCATTTCACCCTCCTAATTATATACTTATACATAGTATAGTATACCTCACATCGCAGAAAAAGAAAAGTGTTTTTTTAACTTTTTTGTCGTCATTGTAAAAAATTTTGCATGCCTTGAATCCCGTGTCGAAATGGCGTATACTGATATTGCAAAAAAGGAGGACCGTTATGAATACCTTTTCGGTCGGATTGTTCAACGACTCGTTTCCGCCACTGATTGACGGTGTTTCCCAAACCGTCAAAAACTATGCCACACACCTTCATGCCATGAACTGTGCTGTCACGGTCGTCACCCCGAGCTATCACGGTGTGAAGGACAACTATCCGTTTGACGTCCTGCGATACCCTTCCGTTCCCGCCGGCGAAAAAGTAGGTTATCGTGTCGGCGTGCCGTTCGATCCGCAAACCATTGTTAAGCTACGTTCCAAAAAGCTGGATCTCATGCACGTACATTCGCCGTTTGCCTCGTCGGTGCTGGTCAACGCGATCAATCACCGTCCCCGCGTGCCGGTGGTCCTAACCTACCACACACGGTTTGATCTCGATATACAAAAGCGCGTACCCACCGCCGCCATGCGTAAGGTGGCAATGGCGTTTTTATTGGACAACGTCAACTCCGCCGACGAGGTATGGGTGGTGACCGGAGCCAGCGAAGCATTCCTGCGGGGCATCGGCTACGAGGGAGGCTGCCGCGTGATGGAAAACGGCACCGATTTTGCTCGCGGAAAAGCATCGTCTGCGGCGGTTACCGCCTTGCGGGAGGCCTATCATATTTACGAAGACCGGCTCGTATTCCTGTTTGTCGGCCGTATGATGTGGTATAAAAACACTCGTTTGATTCTGGATGCCCTGGAAATTCTGAGGGAAAACGGCATGGCGTTTCACGCGTTTTTTGTCGGTGACGGCTATGACGCACCCGCTATGAAAACATATGCCCAACAGCACGGCTTGCAACAGGCCGTCACCTTCACCGGGCCCATCCACGACCGCGAGGAACTGCGCACCTATTACAGCTTGAGCGACCTGTTCTTGTTCCCCTCCACCTACGACACCTGCGGCATCGTCGTCAAGGAGGCGGCTGCCTGCGATTGCCCGTCACTGTTGGTACAGGGGAGCTGTGCATCCGAGGGTGTCGTTCATGGGCAAAACGGGTATCTGACTACAGAAGATCCCGCCTCGTGTGCCGCCGTGCTGATGGCGGCTTGTGCCGATCGCGCAGCATTGCGGGCGTGTGGCGTGCGTGCAGGCGAAACGCTGTACCTGTCGTGGAAAGACGCGGTAGGTCGCGCGCATGCGCGTTACGAGCAGATTCTGCGGCAATCTTAAAATTTTTCGGATAAGCACTTGACAATCAGCGGAATTTGCGTTAAGATAAATTCCGCTATGGGCTCGTAGCTCAGCTGGGAGAGCGCACGGTTCGCATCCGTGAGGTTCGAGGGTTCGATCCCCTTCAAGTCCACCATGAAAGAA
>JAFYPN010000043.1 GCA_017547465.1 Clostridia bacterium
CGAGGATGAGCATGTGCTCAGCCATCCAGCCTTCGTTGCGACCGAGGTTCGAAGCGATACGCAGAGCAAAGCATTTTTTGCCGAGCAACACGTTTCCGCCGTAGCCGGAGTTGACCGAGATGATGGTGTTATCCTGCGGGAAATGGCAGATATAGCGTTTCTCTTCGTCGATATCGCATTTGCAATGCAGGCCGCGGACCCAGTCGTCGCTGTCGCCGAGAGCGGCATAGACTTCTTTGCCCATACGGGTCATGATCGCCATGCTGATGACGACGTAGATGGAGTCGGTCAACTCAACGCCGTATTTGGCGAAGGGCGAGCCGACAGGGCCCATCGAATAGGGGATGATATACATCGTACGGCCTTTGTACGCGCCGCGAGCGATATTATACAGCAGTTTATACGCTTCGTCGGGCGCCATCCAGTGGTTGGTAGGGCCGGCATCTTCCTCTTTTTCAGAGCAGATGAAGGTACGCCCTTCCACACGCGCCACGTCGTTAACAGCGGACAGGTGCAGATAGCAACCCGGCAGCTTTTCCTCGTTGAGCTTATACAGCTCGCCGGTGCTGCAGCCCTCGGCGCGCAGCTCCTCCAGCTGCTCGTGAGAGCCATCAATCCACATAACGCGATCAGGTTGTGTTAACTCGATTTTTTCCTCGATCCATTTTAAGATGGAGGGGTTGGTTGTCAATGCGTTGGTCATGACGGTAATTTACACTCCTTCCAGATGGAAAAATCCAAACTTTCCACTAATATCAGTATAGCCGAAATGCACAAGCAATTCAAGAGCGTTTTGTGAATAAATCGAAAAATATATAAAAATGGTCCCAAATGGAAAATCCATTTGGGACGGAGGTTATTCGATGGATAATGTCGCACAGGCGTTGAGGGCGGGGCCTGCGGTGCTGCCGGCGCAAAACTCGTAGTAGCCTTGTGAACCGACCATAGCGGCATTGTCACCGCACAGCGAGAGCGGTGGGAGGAATAATGAAAAGCCGTGTTCGCGACACATGGTTTTCATACGGTTTCGCAGACCGGAATTGGCGGATACGCCGCCTGCCAGTACCAGCGTGGTGTCTCCGGTCATCTGTGCGGCTGCAAAGAAGCGTGAGCACAGGATGTCACATACCGTGTGTTGAAATGAAGCCGACAGGTCGTTGACATCGACTGTCTCCCCGCGTTGCTGTGCTTTATGAAGCAGGTTGATAACTGCGGTTTTTAGCCCCGAAAAGCTGAAATCATACGGCGAACCATCTACATGGGGACGGGGTAGTGCAAACGCTTTTGGGTTGCCGAACATAGCTGCTTTGTCCAAATGTACGCCGCCGGGATACGGCATACCCATAGCGCGCGCCGCTTTATCAAAGCATTCGCCGGCAGCATCATCACGTGTGCGACCGATTACGGTGAATTTTGTGTAATCTTCTACCCGAACAATGTGGCTGTGACCGCCGGATACCACCAAACATAAAAACGGGGGCTCAAGTTCCGGGTGTGCCAAGTAGTTTGCGGCGATATGCGACCGCAGATGATGTACGGGGATCAGCGGCAGGTTGGCTGCGGCGGCAAGACCTTTGGCAAAATTAACGCCGACAAGCAACGCACCGATAAGACCGGGGGCGTGGGTGACGGCAATCGCGTCGATCTCGTTTAGTGTGAGGTGCGCGTCTTCGAGTGCGCGGCGGGTGATGAGGCTGATTGCCTCGGTATGACGGCGGCTGGCGATCTCCGGAACCACACCGCCGTACAATTTATGTTCTTCGATCTGGGAAGCCACGCAGTTAGACAGAACCATGCGTCCGTCACGTACAACGGCGGCGGCGGTTTCGTCGCAAGAGGATTCCAGTGCTAAAATGTTCAACGGGATCACCTCTGATTTTGGTAGTAATAGCTATAAATACCGGCATCCTCGGTTGGATATGTATAGAAGCGAGGGCGAACCCCATCTTTGACAAATCCAAGTGATTGGTATAAGGCGATTGCCGGGGCGTTGGACTCGCGCACCTCCAAGGTCAAGCGCGAAAGCGAGGTTCCTTGCTCGATTGCGGCGGCGACGAGTTTACGAGCGATACCGCAGCGGCGGTGGTTCGGGTCAACCGCCACGTTTGCGATAAACCCTTCGTCTGCAATATGGTGACAGCCGAGATAGCCAACCACTGTCCGATTCTCCAGCGCGACTAAAAAGCGCGAACAAGGGTTTGTCAGCTCCTCTGCCAGTGCGTCGGTACTCCAGGGATGCGAAAAGCACACGGTTTCTAATTTGGAGACTGCCGCGATGTGCTGGGCGGTAAACGGAACAACGGTTATACACATAACGCTTTGATATCCTCAATAAGCTGCGGTAGCGTTTCTAACAGCAGATCACGGCATTGGCGATAGACCGGAAGCGGACGTCCGAACGGATCGGGAACACCTGCGCCCGGAACTAGAATCTTTTTAGGATCCGCGCCGTGGTAGAAGGCCAAAGCCACGCCGTGTTCGGTGGTGAGGGCCACGAAAATATCGGTGTCCTCCACGATCGTACGGTTGACTTGCCGAGACGCATGCTCAGAAATATCAAGTCCAATTTCGTTCATGGCGGTGACGGCGTGCTCGGTGGGAATCATGCCGTCGTCGGTCATCGTACCGGCACTGGAAACCGTAAAATCGGTAAATCCTTCTTTTTCAAGTTCGCGGCGCAGAAGTGCCTCCAGCATCGGGCTGCGGCAGACATTGCCGGTGCACACGCATAAGATCTTCATATAAATACGCTCCTGTATTGAAATACGCTTATATTATAAAGGATAAAAAGCAAATACTCAACCTAAATTTGCAGATTTTCTGAGATGACTTGTTTTTACAACAAAAATGTGGCATACTCTTAGTCAGCACCACCTTTGAAAGGAGAATCGGTTGATGCAGCTGTTTTCGTCGCGGGATATACACTATCGCAATCCGTTCGGAGCGGTCAAGCAGGGGACGGAGATTTTGTTCCGGATCTGTTTGCCGCGGGACTGGGGTTGCCGCGGCGCGTGGCTGATCCATCGGAGTGACAGTGGTCTTGACCGTTGGGATGGAATGTTCTGGGCGGGCATGGAAGGCGACGACCGCGAATGGTGGGATTGTCGATACACGCCGAACACGGCGGATCTCTACTGGTATTACTTTGCCATCGACACCGACGAGGGGCGTCGGTATTTATCTCGTTTGCCGGACGGATCGGCAGACATTGCAACTGCCCCCGGGAATTCCTGGCAGTTGACTTGCTATGGTACAGATCTCACGACACCGGATTGGTTGGCGGGTGGTGTCTTTTATCAGATCTTTCCCGACCGCTTCTGTTGTTCGGGAAAGCCTAAGGAGGGTGTACCCGCTGACCGGGTCATGCACGATCGCTGGGGTGAACAGCCGTGCTGGCAGCCGGACGAAGCCGGCGTGGTACGCAACAACGACTTTTTCGGCGGAGATCTGGAGGGCATACGCAGTAAATTGCCGTATTTGAAACAGCTTGGTGTTACCTGCGTGTATCTCAATCCGATTTTTGAATCCCATTCCAATCATCGGTATGATACCGCGGATTACAGCCGTATCGACCCGTTGCTCGGGACGGTGGAAGAACTCCGTCAGCTGACGGACAGTGCACGGGGATTTGGAATCCGCGTCATATTGGATGGTGTGTTTAGCCACACCGGCGCCGACAGCCTATACTTTAACAAGAACGGTCGCTACCCTGCGGCAGGGGCGTATCAAACGCAAGAGTCGCCGTATGCGCCATGGTATCATTTCACGCAATGGCCACAGAACTATATCGGGTGGTGGGGGTTTAACACTTTACCCGAGGTCAATGAATTAGAACCCTCGTTTATTACCTATATAACAGGAGAAAATGGGATCGTTCGCAAATGGTTGCGCACCGGCGCGTCGGGTTGGCGGTTGGACGTGGCGGATGAACTGCCGGATGGTTTTCTGGAGGCTTTGCGCAGGGCGGTGAAAAGCACCGATCCCGAAGCGCTCGTGTTGGGTGAGGTTTGGGAGGATGCCAGCAATAAGCAAAGTTACAATCATCGCCGTCGGTATTTGCTTGGCAAACAACTCGATAGCGTTATGAACTACCCGTTTCGCACGGCGGTGTTAGAGTTTATCAAAAACGGAAACGGCGAGCACTTTTTCAACCAAATTCAAACGGTTGTGGAAAACTATCCGCCATCGATCACTAGGTTGCTGATGAACTCACTCGGAACACACGACACCGAGCGGGCCATCACTATGCTGGCGGGTGAACCCGCGAGCGGGCGCGGCAGACGGTGGCAATCCGAAACACGGTTGTCAAAGGAACAACACATTGAGGGGGTTCGTCGGTTGAAGGCGGCAGCCGTACTGCAATATTGCTTGCCGGGTGTGCCGTGCTTGTACTACGGTGATGAAACCGGTTTAGAGGGTTATCGCGACCCGTTTAACCGAGGGTGCTATCCGTGGGGGCGGGAAGATCGGGCGCTTGTCGACTGGTTCTGTCAGCTTGGTCGTATTCGCGCCGAGCAGGGAGTGTTCCGTGAAGGTGCCTTCGTGCCGGTGTATGCGGCACAGGATGCGGTTGTATTTGATCGAATTGATGAAACCGGCACAGTACGCTGCGCGGTTAACCGTTCAGTCAAGGAACTGCACGTTCCGTTAGATGGTGGCTGGGAAACGGCTGTCGGCGCGGCCTCCTTTTATCGAGATTACCTATGTTTACCACCCATGTCCGGAAGCATTTTAGTAAAAGGTTGACAATTTTCAAAAAAAGCTAAAAAAGCTTCAAAAAAAGTGTTGACAAACAGGAGATGGAGTGGTATTATAGCAAAGCTGTCGCGAAACGGGGCAGCGAAAAGGACCTTGAAAATTAAACAATGCAAACGAGAAAGAACACACTACCCGTTAATTAAGATTCAGAAGGATCCGGGTCAATTGGAAGATTGACGAAGAAGAGACGCTAGAGCGTCTGAGAGAGCTAACG
>JAFYPN010000044.1 GCA_017547465.1 Clostridia bacterium
ATTTGTTGATATCGCTGTTGTATTCAATGATATGCGGCAACAACATGGCATTGGCACGTCCGTGCGGAATGTGAAAATGCGAACCGAGTTGATGCGCCATGCCGTGGTTGAGTCCCAACGACGCCGTGTTAAACGACAACCCCGCCAAACACGATGCCACGTGCATTTTCTGCCGTGCGTGCCGATCGTTATTGTCCAAATACGATCGCAACAAGAACGACCCCACAATTTCAATCGCTTTTTCGGCGAGTGCTGCGGAAAACTCCGTGTTATTGGTACTCACGTATGCTTCCAGCGCGTGCGTGAACACGTCCATGCCGGTATCGGCAGTAACCGTTGGCGGTACGGATTTCACCAATTCCGCATCCAAAATCGCCTCATCCGGCAACATGGTATCGCTCACAAGCGGGATCTTCCGTTGGTTTTCCGGATCCGACACCACGGAAAACGACGTCACTTCCGTGCCGGTACCGCTGGTAGTGGGAATGGCGATCAAAGCAGGGCGCGTATACGCGGCATCCATCTGCAAAGCCACCTCACGAATGGCTTTGGCGGAATCGATCGCCGAACCGCCACCCACCGCGATCAACACATCGGGCCGTTGCGCCAAAACCGCCTGTGCACCCAGACCGATCTTCTCAAGCGGCGGATCGGGTACCACGTCGTCAAACACCTGCCACGTCACACCGTTTTGTTGCAACCGCACCGTGAGCAAGTGAATGAGCCCGCTGTTCACCACAAACTTATCCGCAATGAGCAACGCGTTACGATACGGGATCTGTGTCAAGCGGTCAAGCGACTGTTCGCCAAAATAAATATGGGTTTTAATATCAAAATGTTTCATGTACATCGCCTCTGTTTGCCAGTATATCATATTGTGAATAAATTATCAATCTTTTTTCGTCAGAAAGCTTGCGGTTTCGTTGACTTTTTAGAGTGGGTGTGCTACACTGCACGTGTGACATCTTCCAATGTGGAAAGGATGTTGCGGTATGAAAATCTTAATGATCGGCGCCCATCAGGACGATAACGAATTCGGCCGCGGCGGTCTGGCGAGCAAACTGGTGAAACTGGGACATACCGTGCAGTTTCTGAGCATGTGCAACGGCTGCGGCGGTCACCACATCATGGGTCCTGAGGAGACTACCAGAACCCGCGCCAAGGAATCCGCGGCTGTGGCAGAGCTTCTGGGCATTACCTACGATGTGTGGGATATCGATGACTGCAATCTGGTGGCGGACCTGCCGACCAGAAAACGCCTGATCCGGTATATCCGTCACTTCAACCCGGATCTGGTCATTGCACACCGCCCCAACGACTATCACGCCGACCACCGGGCTTCCGGACAGCTGGTGCAGGATGCCTCCTATCTGCTGACCGTACCCAACGAGTGTCCCGATGCGCCGGCAATGCGCTATATGCCGGTCATCCTTTACAATGAGGACCGATTCACCAATCCTCCCTTCCGCCCGGACATTGTTGTGGACATCGGCAGCGAGATCGATCTCAAGCTGAAAATCGCAAGCCTGAACGTCTCTCAGGTCTATGAGTGGCTGCCTTATACCTATGGGGAAGAGGTTCCCGAAGGCGAGGAAGCCCGTTTTGCATGGCTCAAGGGCATGGAGATCACCGAGGACACCACCGACGCGGAAGTAATGGCTGCACCTCGCGGTTATGCCGTGCGTTATGCAAAGGTTGCCGCCCGTTTCCGCAAAGAGCTGATTGAAAAGTACGGCGAGGAGAGAGGTGCAAAGGTGCGCTTCGCCGAAGCTTATGAGATCTGCGAATACGGCGAACCCATGAGTAAGGAGATGCTGGAGGCGCTGTTCTCGTTCTGATGGAAAAATATCGGCAGGGGAGGGGAGTACGGTGAAAAAACGCGGAATTCTGGCCGCGGCGGCAGGGATCCTGGCGCTGAGTCTGTTTGTGCTGGCGAAGAATCCCGTCATCATCGGCGGAGCCGACTTGCCGCAGGCGTATCTTACGGCGATCGAAAGCCAGGCGCAGGGCATATATTCCCGAAACGTACCGCTGGTGCCTGTCTGCGTCACGGTACAGTCCCCGGACGAGGAGACTGTATATTACACGATCCGTTATTTTCCCTTTGGGCGTGTGGAAATGTCCTACACACCATCGGACGGCTATAACATCGAGAAGCCGCTGAGCCGATTGTCCTGATCGTTTTCTGTACCCCCACCAATCCATCATCGAAAAGGAGTGCTTATCATGATTCTTGACGCCCACATGCACCTTGGCGAAGATATTATTTTCAACACCGACGACAGCGAGGAAGCGCTGCTCGCCTATATGTCCGAGCATGGCATCGATGCCGCACTGCTCCAGACCGGTATCCTGCCCAACGACCCGAAAAAAGCCAACCAGCGGCTCTATGACCTGACAAAGAAGTATCCCGGCAAGTTCTTCGGCGCCGCCGTGCTCAGCCCCTACACCGAGCGCAGCGAGTACGAATCCTTCATGCACTGGGCGGTAAAGGACCTTGGCTTCAAGGCGCTCAAGCTGCAGGGCTTTGCCTATTGTGCCGCACCCGCTTCTCCCCAGGCACGCAAGATCTTTGATACCGCCCGTGCGCTGAACGTGCCGGTCATCATCCACACCGGCAACGGTGTACCCACCGCACTGCCCTCCATGGCGATTCCGATCGCAAAGGAGTTCCCGGATCTGAAGATCGTTCTTGCCCATGCCGGCGGCGGTATGTACGGCTGTGAAGCGCTGATTGCTGCCCAGACCTGCGAGAACATCTATCTGGAGACCTCCTGGTGTTCCGTTCTGGACCTGAAGAGTTATGTGGAGACCATCGGCTGCTCCCGTCTGATGTTCGGTACCGATGTGCCCCTCAACGCCGGGGTAGAGCTGGCGAAATACCGCGCCCTCAAGCTCACCGATGACCAGTACGAGCAGTGCTTCTGGAAGACCGCCCGGGATGTGTACGGTCTGTAAGCATTTTCTCCCGTAAGAGACAAAAAAAG
>JAFYPN010000045.1 GCA_017547465.1 Clostridia bacterium
GCCAAGCATTGCTTTTAACCGATAAACGCACGCCGTATATCTTATACCGCGCGGATCATACTCCACTGGATTTCAGTTTCCTGCCCATCGCGCAATACGGGTTATCCGCGGTAGGACGGGAGGTGGATGGTTTTTCCCGCTTGTTGGATGAATTTTATGCCGAAAAAGATGCGGCAGAGCGTATGCGGCAGCGTTCGCAGGATATCTGGCGCGTACTGAATACGACAGTTGACCGCATTTCCCGCAAGCTGAATAACCAACGTCGTGAACTTGCCGATTCCGGTAAACGGGATGAAAAACGGTTGTATGCCGACCTTATCAACGCTAACATCCATCTGATTCCTAAGGGTGCTGACAAGGTAGAACTTATAAATTACTACGATGAGGCTTGCCCCACGGTCATTGTTCCGTTAGATCCGTCGCTGACCGCCACACAAAATGCGCAAAAGTTTTATAAGGAATATCGCAAAGCCAAAACCGCGGAGGAAATACTCGGTCAACAAATTGCGCTCGGTGAGCAGGATCTGGTATATTTGGATTCTGTATTTGATGCGCTGTCTCGCGCTATTACCGTGCGCGAACTGGATGAATTACGTGCAGAGCTTGTCAGTACCGGTTATCTGCGGCGACAGGGGAGTAAACAAAAGCCACCCCCACCGACCAAACCACTCGAATTTGTGTCGGACGACGGTTTTACCATTTTGGTGGGACGCAACAACGTGCAGAATGATAAGCTTACTACCCGCACCGCTAAGGGCAGCGATTGGTGGTTCCACACCAAAAATATCGCCGGCTCACACACGGTGATTCTCACCGATGGTGTTACCCCGCCTGACGAGACGCTGATGCAAGCGGCAATTTTGGCGGCAACGCATTCTAAAGCTGTTGACTCGGCGCAGGTGCCGGTGGATTATACACAGATCAAACATGTCAAAAAGCCGGCAGGCGCAAAACCCGGTATGGTAATCTATGAAACCAACCGTACCGTCTATGTCACCCCCGATAAACTTCTTGCCGCTCGCCTAATCAAAAAATGAAGCAACGCCTCTTGCCAACAAGCAAGAGGCGTTGCTTTTTAACGTTTAATTTTCAGCAAGTGCACGTTCTAGCCAGATACTGCCGATATCCATCGCATTGTACAGTCCGTTTTTCTCGCTTTTCTTTAAAATGCGATCTTTTAAGCGGATCTCCGGATCGGTTAGCAGCAGCTGTACCTGGATCTTATCCGCCACCGTCATATCGCCAACGGTTTTGGTGGAGAGGATCTGCAGTACAACGACACACTTTTCCGCCATATCCCCGTAATAGAGGACATTACCGCTGCGTACCAGCGGTTTTCCCTTGTACGTCAGGAGTTTCTCCGTGACTTGTTTATCAGCCATGTTGTTAAGTCCTCATTTCTTAGTTGTTCAGATAGGAACGTACCATTGCGCGCAACAGCTCGTCGCGATCAACCTTACGGATCAGACTACGAGCGTTATTGTGCGTGGTGATGTAGGTGGGATCTTCGGATAGAATGTATCCGACAATCTGATTGATAGGATTGTATCCTTTCTCGCGCAGGGCGTCGTATACGGCCGTGAGCACCTGCTTCATTTGTTGATCCTTGTCCTCGTTCACCGAGAAAGTCATGGTTTTATCTAACATCCGGATTCCTCCCATCCAAGTAACTATTTATCAGTATACGCTATTATTTGTGAAATTGCAAGTGTTATGAACGAAGTGTGCAGCCTTTTTCCTCTAAGCGGTCGAAAATCTTCTTCAGCACGGGATCAATATCCGCATCCGACAGTGTTCCTTCGGCAGAACGGAAATACAGACTGAACGCGACGCTTTTCTTGCCGGCAGCGATCTGAGCCCCTTGATACACGTCAAACAATGTCACGGTTTCAAGCAACTTGCCACCCGCCTTCGCAATGGTTTTTTGAATATCCGCAACCGGTAATTCCTCATCACACAGTAGTGCCAAATCGCGTTCAACGGCGGGGAAGCGGGGCAGAGGTTTGTACAGCACACGAACCTTTTCGATTGCCTCAAATAACGGCTGTAGGCGCAACTCTGCGACATACGCGCGGGTATCCAGATCGTATTTAGCGGCTGTGTCCGGATGCACCTCGCCGAACGTACCAATGACCGAATCCCCGAGGGTGACTGCTGCCTGGCGGCCGGGATGCAGATACGGCTCGTTACTGCGCGCATAGTCGGCTTCGATACCGAACTTTGCAAGCAACGTTTCGATAATGCCTTTGAGTGTGAAGAAATTTTCATCCTTACCGTACATGCCCAGCGAGATCGCCGGAATTTCTTCCGGTTGCTCGGTCAGAGGTAGCGAGAGGGGACGGAACAGCTTACTGACTTCAAAGAAACGAACCGCTGCATTTTTGCGGTTATAGTTGGTGGCGAGCACCGTCAGCATACTGGTAATAAGCTGTGAACGCATAACGGAATATTCCTCACCCAGAGGATTGAGTAAGGTCACGACTTGACGGCGGGAGTCGTCCTCGGGAAGCGAGAGCGTATCGAGTGCCTTGCCGCTGATAAACGAATAGGTGGAGATTTCCTGCATACGTTGTGCGACAAGCATGTCTTTCACGAGATTCGTGTTGCGGCGCTCCGGCAGAATCCTGCCGCGCACGATAGAACCGGTCATCGGGGTGGACACGATGTGATCGTAGCCGTACACACGCATGACCTCTTCCGCAAGATCAGCACGCCCCTCGATATCATCACGGAACGACGGCACCGTGCAGGTGAGTACACCGTCTTCCAGTGAGGTGACGATTTCCAAACGGTTGAGAATATCAACCATTGCGTCTTCCGGTACATTCACGCCGAGCAATGCGTTAATGCTCGCGGTGGTGACCTTCAACACGCGGGGTGCGGGCAGTTCCTCATGACGATCCAGTACCCCGTCAAGGATATCACCGGCATCCAATTCCTGAATGAGCTGTAACGCGCGATCCATCGCATAACTGACACTGCCGATGTCAACGCCCTTTTCAAAGCGGGCGGAAGACTCGGTGCGCATACCCAGCGTACGAGCAGTGCGGCGCACGCTGTCACGGCGGAATTTGGCACATTCAAACAGCAGATCCGTAGTGTCGTCCTTAATCTCACTGTTCAAACCACCCATGATCCCTGCTACGCAGGAGGGGGCTTCGCCGTCTGCGATGACCAGCATATCTGCATTCAGCGTATGCTGCTTGCCGTCCAGCGTGGTGATGGACTCACCCTCGGCAGCACAGCGCACGATGATCTCGTTACCACGAATATCACGCAGATCAAATGCGTGCATCGGCTGACCGGTCTCGAGCATAACAAAGTTCGTGATATCCACAATGTTGTTAATGGGACGCATACCGGCGGTGCGCAAGCAATCCTTCATCCAATCGGGAGAGGACTTGATACGCAGGTTGCGCACGATGCGGCCCATATACCGCGGACACAGATCGTAATCCTTCACCGTGATGTTGAGGTGGTCGTTGATATCGCCGCCGATCGTGGTATATGTCGGCTTGGGTGCGCAAAATGGCTGTTTCAATGCCACTGCGATCTCACGTGCAACACCTAACACGCTCTGACAGTCGGGACGATTGGCGGTGATCTTGAAATCAATGATGACATCATTGAGATGCAGAATATCACGCATATCCGTACCGGTAGGGACATCCTCTTTTAAAATTAGGATGCCGTATACTTCCGCGCCCGGATAATCGGCTTCCTTTAAGCATAGCTCCTCACCGGAACACAACATACCGTCGGACGGTAGTCCGCGGAGCTTTCCGCGCTTAATGTGCATACCGTTTGGCAGCTTGGAATCGTGCAGTGCCGCGGGTACTAACGCACCTTCAAAAACGTTTTGTGCACCGGTGATGATCTGAATCGGTTCCGCACCGCCTACATCCATTTGGCAGATCTGTAGCTTGTCGGCATCGGGATGCTTCTCCAATTTCAAAATACGCGCTGCGACAACATTGGACATGGTCGCGGATAGATCCTCGATGCTTTCTACCTCAAAGCCGCTGAGGATCATTTTATCACACAGTTCCTCGACGGAAACCGGGATGTCGACATAGCGTTTCAGCCAGTTCAGTGAAATTTTCATAGCTCGGTTCCCCCCTTTTAAAACTGTTCTAAAAATCGCTGATCGTTTTCAAACAGCAGACGGATATCGCTGATTTTATAGCGGGTGGTGGTGAGACGATCCAAACCGATACCAAAGGCAAAGCCGGTATACTCCTCGGGATCAATGCCGCAGCCGGCAAGCACACGCGGATGCACCATACCCGCACCGAGAATTTCAATCCAACCCGTACCCTTACACACACGACACCCCTTACCGCCGCATTCCGAGCAGGTTACATCGACCTCGACGCTTGGCTCGGTGAAGGGGAAGAACGACGGGCGAAATTTAACTTGCGTTTCTGGGCCGTAGATCTCATGAGCAAACTGTTCAAGGACGCCCTTCAGATCACATAGCGTGATGCCCTTATCCACGACCAAACCCTCTACCTGATGGAATACGGGGGAGTGGGTCGCGTCGACTTCGTCAGCGCGGAACACGCGGCCCGGGCAGATCATACGGATGGGCGGTTTGCGTTGCTCCATCGTGCGCGCTTGTGCTGCGGATGTCTGCGTGCGAAGCAGCAAATTTTCAGCCAGATAAAAAGTATCCTGCATATCGCGAGCCGGATGGTCTTTCGGCACATTCAGTGCCTCAAAACAGTAGTGTTCGGTTTCCACCTCGGGACCGTCCACTACATCAAAGCCCATCGACTGGAAAATGTCGATCAGGTCATTGAGAACGATGTTGAGCGGGTGCAGACCGCCTTCTTTCTTCTTGGTGCCCGGTAGAGTCACATCCAGCGTTTCTTCTTTTAAACGTTTTTCTTTCAGCAGGGTGGTGATGTTTTTCTCACGCTCCGAAAGCGCCGCTTCAAGCTCGCTGCGCAACTGATTGATGAGTTGTCCCATTTTCGGACGCTCTTCTGCGGGCAACGCACCCATGCCGCGCAGCAACTCAGTCACTTCACCTTTTTTACCCAGTAACCGCACTCGGAATTCTTCGAGTTCCTTGGGCGTTTCTAGCGTTTCCAGTTCGCCGAGCGCTTTTACGCGCAGGGCTTCCAGCTTTTCTTTCATACGAACCTCCTGAGAATAGTGGTTAAAATAAAAAAACTTCGTCCCTCAAAACAGGGACGAAGAGGATCTCCGCGGTACCACCCACATTTCCGACTTGTTAAAAGACGGACACTCAAGCCGACCGGTAACGAGGTCATCCGTCGACGCCTACCGCCCCAACGGGAATCAGCATCGCCGCTCAGGAGTGAACTTCCGCAGATACCGAAACAGGTCGCTTTCAGCCTTTGACGACCCTCTCTGCTGTACCGGATGGTCTGTGTACTTTCTCCGTCTATGCGTTTAACAAAAATATTATACCAGTTTTTTGAAAAAAAGCAAGGACAAATTGTTTACACGAAAACAAATTTATGGTATACTAACTCAAAATGGGGGGTGAAAGTATGATATCAGTTGTCACATCCGGCAAGGGCGGCGCTGGAAAATCCACCGTTTCCGGAGGCTTAGGGTGTGCATTAGCACGCCGCGGTCACCGTGTCCTGCTTGTAGACGGTGATGCCGGATTGCGCAGTTTGGATGTCATGCTGGGAATTGCTGGCACCGCCGTGTACGATATTGCGGACGTTCTTGACGGCTCTTGTCAACCGGCCGGTGCGATTTATCCCTCGCCAATTTGCCCCGGCGTGTTTGTGCTGCCGGCACCGGTGGATCTGGAGAAACTGGCAAGCCCTGAGGATATGGCACGGCTTTGTCGCGGCCTTTCTCGCTACTATGACGAGGTGATCATCGACTGTCCCGCGGGTATTGGTCGCGGTTTTGAAACGGCGGTCGCGGGTGCGGATCGCGCTTTTGTGGTAACCACACCCGACATGGTGTGTGCCCGCGATGCACAGATCATCGCGCGGCTTTTGCGCAAAAGGGGAATTCCCGCCAGGCTTATCATCAATCGTTTGCGTCCTGATCCAATCCTCCGCGGCAAAATGCCGGATATCGACGAACTTATTGATACGGCAGGCCTGCAGTTGATCGGCGTTCTGCCGGAAGATGAGGAGGTCGCAGTCGCCAATGCGTACGGAAAGCCGTTGCCGGTTGATTCCAACGCCGGAACCTGTTTTGCCAACATTGCAGGCCGCTATCTCGGGGAAGATATTTTGCTTGCGGATTTTCGACGTATGCAAGCGTAATTTGATTCACGAGTGCTTTATCGATGTCGCAACATAAACTCACCCCTCAAAATCGGGACGGGGTCATTGCTCTGGCCAACTGTAAAGGAGAGGAACAAATGAACATTGCGTTGATTGCACACGATGCAAAAAAAGAATTAATGGTGCAATTTTGTATCGCGTACTGCGGTATTCTCAGCCGTCACAACCTGTGTGCTACCGGCACAACGGGCAAAATGGTGTCTGAGGCCACCGGTTTACAAATAACCCGCTACCTGAGTTGTGCCCAGGGTGGGGCGCAACAGATTTCTGCGCGTATTTCCTGTGATGAGATCGACTTACTGCTGTTCTTCCGAGACCCGATGACATCTAAAGAACAGGAGGCCAATGAAAGCGACATGTTCCGACTATGCGATATGCGAAACATTCCGGTGGCGACCAATATAGCCTCCGCTGAGGTTCTCATTCACGGTTTGGAACGTGGCGACCTGGATTGGCGTAACATTGTTAATCCATCCAACAGAGTTTAAGATAAAAAGGAACGAGATATCATGGCATTGATTACGAAAGCGATTCGCGGCACACAGGACGTCCTGCCTGCCGACAGTCACGAGTGGCAATATGTAGAGCGTACCGCTTTGCAGGTTGCGCGTGACCACGGTTACCGCGAGATCCGCACACCGGTTTTTGAACATACGGAGTTGTTTCAGCGTTCGGTAGGAGAAACCACCGACGTGGTACAGAAAGAAATGTATACGTTTGAGGACAAGGGCGGCCGCTCTATTACTCTCCGTCCGGAGGGAACGGCGGGCGCCATGCGTCTGCTTTTGGAACACGGCTTGCACAATGAGGTGTTACCGATCAAGGCTTCGTATGTTACCTCTTGTTATCGGTATGAAAAGCCGCAGGCGGGCCGTTTGCGCGAGTTTCACCAGTTCGGTATTGAGTGCTTCGGCACCGCCTCCCCAATGGCGGACGCCGAGGTTATCGCGGTGGCACATAATGTGCTTAAAGCACTGTCCGTCACGGGTGTGTCTCTTCATATCAACTCTATCGGTTGTCCCACCTGTCGGAAAGCTTACCACGAGGCACTCAAATCGTACTTTGAGGTGCGACGTGACGATCTATGCGAAACCTGCCGTGACCGCTTGGGGCGCAATCCTATGCGTATTCTGGATTGCAAATCTCCGGTCTGCTCCGCCATTGCCGCGGATGCCCCGGTCATTGTGGATTACCTGTGTGACGATTGCCGTGAGCATTTCCAACAGGTGCAAGACTACCTGACTGCCGCCGGTATCGAGTTTTCACTTGATCCGCATATCGTGCGTGGTTTAGATTATTATACCCGCACGGTGTTTGAATTTGTGTCCGATGCACTCGGCGCACAAGCCGTAGTGTGCGGTGGTGGTCGCTATGACGGTCTTTGCGAAGAACTCGGTGGTCCGCATCTGCCGTCCCTTGGCTTTGGTATGGGACTTGAACGCTTGTTGATGGTACTTCACGCACAGAAAGCGCCTATCCCGAAAGAATCCACCTGCGATCTATATCTCGCCTCGATGGGTGAAGCGGCGGCAAAACGCTGTTTTGCACTCGCCAACCAGTTGCGTGAAGGCGGAGTCGCGGTGGAATGCGATACCGTTGGCAGAGGGCTAAAAGCACAGATGAAATATGCCGATAAACTACACGCCTTGTACACCATTGTGGTTGGCGATACGGAGCTTGAGACCGGCAAGGCAAAACTCAAGGATATGTCGACCGGCGAGGTCACGGATGTGGAACTTGACGACGGTTTATACACGGTTTTATACAACAAATCGCTGGATCGGCAGTTCGCTGATGTAGCACAGCTGTTAGGAGATATGTAAATGGAAACCATTAAAGGTATGAAACGCACTCGCTATTGTGGTGAGTTTCGCAGGGAACACGAGGGCGAAACCGCTACGGTGTTTGGTTGGGTACAGCGTCAGCGCGACCTCGGTCAGCTGATCTTCATTGATCTGCGTGATCGCACCGGTATTGTCCAACTTGCGTTTGATGACAACACGGCTCGCGCGATATTTGACAAAGCGTTTACTGTTCGCGGTGAATACGTGTTGGCTGCTACCGGTACGGTGAGGGTTCGCTCGTCAATCAATACGGAGATCCCCACGGGCGAGGTGGAGATTGCGGTAACCGAACTTCGTGTTTTGAACAAAGCGGAGACGCCGCCGTTTGAAATCGTGGAGAATTCCAACACTGCGGAAGCGATGCGTCTGAAATACCGCTATTTGGATCTGCGCCGTCCCGATCTGCAGCGCAATCTATTGTTGCGTCATAAGATCGCTAAAGCAACGCGCGACTACTTTGATTCGCAAGGCTTTGTGGAATTGGAAACGCCTATTCTGGTTCGTTCCACGCCGGAGGGTGCACGGGACTTCTTAGTGCCGTCCCGCGTGCACAAGGGTGAGTTTTACGCACTGCCGCAATCCCCGCAGCTGTACAAGCAGTTGTCGATGGTGGCCGGCTTTGACCGCTATTTCCAGCTTGCGCGTTGCTTCCGTGACGAAGACCTGCGCGCTGACCGTCAACCGGAATTTACGCAGATCGACTTGGAAATGTCCTTTGTCGATGTAGAGGATGTTTTGGAGATCGGCGAGGGCTTTATGAAGCACGTCTTCAAGGAGATCCTGAACGTGGATATCCCCTTGCCGTTGCCGCGTATGACCTATACCGAAGCAATGGAACGCTTCGGTTCGGATAAGCCGGATACTCGCTTTGGCATGGAATTGTGCGACGTCAGCGACATTGTAAAAGACTGTGGATTCGGTGTGTTCACATCTGCCATCCAGGGCGGCGGTTCCGTTTGCGGTATCGTTGCCAAGGATGCCGTCAAAAACATTTCCCGCAAAGACATTGATAAGCTTACCGAGCATGCCAAAGGGATTGGTGCCAAGGGGCTTGCGTGGGTTCGTTGGACAGAGGATGGCGTTTCGTCCTCGTTTGGCAAGTTCCTTACGGAGGACACCATGCAAGCGTTGCTTGCAAAACTTTGTGCCCAACAAGGTGACGTCGTATTACTGGTTGCCGATACGGTTTCGAAACTGGTGCTTACCGTGCTGGGCGCACTGCGTCTGGAATTAGCAGATAAATTAGGGATTAAGCGCGAGGGCTTTGATCTGCTGTGGATCATCAATTTCCCGTTTTTCGAGTGGGATCCTGAGCAGAATACGTGGGCGGCTATGCACCATCCCTTCACATCGCCGCTTGACGAGTGTATCCCTTATCTTGACAGCGACCCGGCTCGTGTATTTGCCAAAGCATACGATCTGGTGCTCAACGGCATCGAGATGGCAAGCGGTTCTATCCGCATCACAGATCCGGAACTGCAAAAGCAGATGTTCCGCGCTTTGGGTCTTTCGGATGAAGTATCATATGCAAAATTTGGTTACTTGACCGACGCGTTTAAATATGGTGCCCCGCCCCATGGCGGCATGGCACTCGGGCTTGACCGTTTGGTTATGCAGATGCTCGGCGCGCCAACACTGCGTGATGTGGTTGCCTATCCCAAAGTACAGAATATGACTGAGCTTATGACACAGTGCCCCTCCTCGGTGGAAGACGCACAGCTCGGCGAATTGGGACTTTCTTTATTGTCCACAGAAGAATAACAAAAAGCAGCTACAGCACTTCACGGTTGCTGTAGCTGCTTTTTTCGGATACTTTAGCGTATCTTTATGAACCTATCATACAGGAAAATGCCTCCCAGAAGCAAAACGGCGAGTCCACACGCAAAAATCACCTCGAACAGAGTGGGATCGGAGAAAGGGGAGGAGCTTGTTTCAGGCGTGTCTTCTACCGTTACATAGAACTCCCATTTAATCAAGTCTTCCGCTGAAAGCTGCTCGCCGATATAGGTGTAATCGCAACGCATATCAATGGAATAGGTAACCTGCGCGCCGGCGGAGAGCACGGTGTTTAGGGAGAAATTTTGGTCATCATTGATGCGACTGTACGCTCCTTCATACAGTACGGTATTGCCGTTTTGTACAGTAATGTATACGTGATTAAGGTAACGCAATGCGTCTTCGTTATCGTAGGGAAGCTCGATTGTACGTAACCCGATTTTTTGCTCAGAAGCGGTGCTGTTGCGTATAATCAACAGGCCGGTCGTTGTGGTATACTCGCCGGCTTTTAGGGTTGGTTTTTCCCAGAAGGTTGCTGTATTTTTGGCGGAAAACGCCAGTGTATTATCGCCCAAAGCACACAATTCATAGATCTGCACAATGTTGTCAGTCGCTGTCACAGGAAGCGCTGCCAAGCAGAAAAGACCCACGCACAGTATCAGTATAAGAACTTTTTTCACAGGTGATCCTCCTCCGGCCATCTCTGCGTTTTCCTGCGGTATAAACTTAGAACCAGCGCGAGAACGATTATGAGTACCACGCAGGTCCCCAATATTGCTAGCAACATGGGTGAAAACACTGAGCGGTCGGCACTCTCATCCTGAGAAGAGGTATCGTCTACATATGGTCGGGTGGCCAGTTCCTCCTGCTTGGTAGTAGGTTGGACACCTTTCTCCGGCTGTTTGTTTTGCGCCAATAACCCGATCTGATCCTTATCCAGCACGGTGGTGTATAGAAATGCGTTGTCTACGAGGCCCATAAACTGTGCATCGCCTTCAAATTCACTGCCGATTACCAAACGATACGGATCCATGGCATTGACCGAAAAATTTTCAAGTGTTTGGGATGCGTACAGCGTGCCGTCAATATAGAGAGCCACTGCTGCATCGGACAGAGTTACCGCGATATGATGCCATTCATTGACAGGTAGTGCAGACGAGACATTTCCCTCAACCTCGTGGTGCAACGAAACCGGCTCCAGCTGCGGGTGTTCCAGTGTGAGTTGAATACCGTCCAGTCGCTGTGATGCATCGATACTCTGTGGTGAAACAATCAAACTGTGATTTTCGTTTTTATATACACACAGCAGTCGCTGTTCCTTCTCGTCAAAATTTCCGGCCCAGTTGACCCATGCGGAAAAAGTGAACTCGGAAAGTTCTTTGACGACTGCAGTGGCAAGCCGCACGTGTTGAGTATCACCATCCAACTGTAACGCCTTTCCGGTAATACCGTTCTCCACCCAAGTGAAGGAGGAGGGGTCGTCTTTGTGCCCTTTCATCACATAATAGACATTTTCCGACACATCGTCCGGCTCGGTGACAAGGTGGATGCACTCCATCTCTTCAGTATAAGTGGTTTCTCCCTGTTCCGATTGGATAGCCGACACAGAGGTAAAAGACAAAACCGATACGATCGAAGTTATTGCGAGCGAGCCTGCGAGAGTACGGATGGTTTTCAAACGCATGGTAGAACCCTACCTTTCTAACGATAATACTTGTAGTACGCGACCACGGTGAAACGCTTACCGGTGATAATATCATCGCCCGTAATGAGCACCCCGTTGCGACTCATCAGTTCGCCGAATTCCATTGTGGAGAGGGGACAGGCAAACGGGACGGAACCATCCGCAAAACGAAACTCTAACTGTTCGGTTGAGGCACAAATGCGACACTCATTGCCGATCACGATCTCCCCCGTCGGCTCGCGGCGCACCGCGTATGTGATGAGTTTGCCGTCCAAGGCGACAATGGCCGGTGGCTGTTTGTCAGCCTGCTTGTGAAAAAGCCAGCCCATATGTCTCCTCCTCACATTGTACTACACATTTATATAGAAATATTGTACTCTTTTCAAGAGACTCTGTCAATAAAAAAGAAAAATTCACAGTTTCTTCACGGCTGTTTGTAAACGGCTTGTTATAATAAAAATAACGGAGTTTTGTCAAGGAGATGTTAATGATGGCGAGTCGACCAAAGGTGTTATTGATCGTGAATCCTGTAGCGGGAAAAACCAAGGGGCGCACGGCATTGTTTCCGCTCACGGAGGGTTTTTGTCGGGCCGGGTATATCCCGACCGTTCACGTGACCGGCGCGCGCGGAGATGCACGGCATATTACGGAACAGTTGGCTGCACAGCACGATTTGGTGGTGTGCTGTGGCGGTGACGGCACCTTGAACGAGGTGATAGACGGGTTGCTTGCGTGTGAAAAGCAGATCCCTCTGGGGTATATACCGGCGGGCAGTACCAACGATTTTGCCAACAGTCTGCATCTGAAAACACAGCCTGTAGCGGCATTGCGTGACATCCTTGGTGGTAGTAACGACGCGATGGATATCGGGCTTTTCAACGGTGTACGCCACTTTTCTTATATTGCTTCCTTTGGTATTTTTACAGCCGCATCCTATAACGCACCGCAAACTACTAAGAACGCCCTCGGTCACTTTGCTTATTTGCTGGAAGGCAGTAAGGAACTGTTTTCCGTGCAGAGTCACCAGATCGTTGCCCAAACGGCAGATAAGCGTTATGAGGGCGATTACCTGTTTGGCGCGGTGTGCAACTCCACCTCCGTTGCAGGATTGGTAAAACTCAACGCTGGGATGGTGGATATGAGTGATGGCTTATTTGAGGTCATTTTAGTGCGCCGACCGATGAACCCTGCCGAGATAGCGCGCGTACTTAACTCAATAAACACGGCAGATTTTGACCCCGAACTATTTGATTTTTTCAAGGCGTCGGAGGTCACTTTTACCATGAAAGAGCCGTTACCCTGGTCGCTGGATGGTGAGTACGCAGAAGGTGCGGCAACGATCACCGTGAAAAATGTTCCCCAAGCCATTTTGTTGCGTCATTAAAGTCAAACGAAACACGCCGCTCGGATTGTCTCCGAGCGGCGTGTTTGTTATCCGTAGATATAGTTGTGCAGGTCCTGCACTGTTTTCTTCGGGTCGGTGAGCAAAAGTCCGCTTCCCTTACCGGAGAGTGAGGTGTATTTGTACATGCCGTTTTCCGGAATGTGGTACCCGTTTTCAATGGTGTACGTCGCATAGGTTAGGGCGTTTGCGGCGATGTCCAAAAATTCATCCGTGGACATATTGGTATCGACATGGGAAACCGCCTTGTACACTATATTAATAAGTTGCGTATAACTCATGACCTTGGCTTTTTCCATTAGCAGAGTCAGGACCTTGCGCTGTCTCTCTGTTCGTTTAAAGTCACTGTCGATCTTACGAATTCGTGCATATTCCATCGCTTGAAATCCGTCCAAATGGTGAACGCCGGCCTCACCGGTCATTGCCACATACCCGGGATTGTTAACGGAAATAGTGGTGCCTTTTGCAGGAATTTGCGTGATCTCTTTTGCTGTGAGATAAATGTCCAAACCGCCCATTGCATCGATCAGAATGGGCAACACTTGGAAATTAACACCAATATAGTCGTCAATATCCAACCGGAAATTCTGCGCGATTGTTTTGTGTTGCAAGGTGTGCCGGCCGTATGCGTAGGCAGTATTGAACTTGCAGATATCGTCTTGACCGTCACCATCCTTGTCGCGGCCGGGAATCGAAACCCAGGTATCGCGCAGGATGGAAATCATTTTCACGGTTTTGGTGTTGTCGTTGATCGACAAAATAATGTTGGTGTCTGACAAGCCTGAAAAGTTGTTTTGTCGGCTGTCTACACCCACCAACAAGATGTTGTGAATGCCTTTTTCGTCGCCGCGCAGCGGAATATCAGAAACAAAGGAGGCGTTATCATATTCCGATTTATCCACCTTGATACCGAGGTCTTCATCCTCGTCAAGGTCAATGTCCACATCAGCGTTAGGATCCACAGGGCCGTTGTCGGAAAAACTGATCTGTCCCAACACCGAGGTAACCAAAACAAAGGCTGTTATGCACAGAACACCCAACACCGCCATGACCGAGGACCCGATGATGGTCCAGATACGTACCTTCTTGGTGTAGCGATGTTGTCGTGGTTGTTTGGCAGACATAGATAAACCTCCCATTCCACCATAGTGTGGCATCTTGGAATAAAACTTATCCGCGCAGAGCGATGGCTTTTTTTGCCTCCTCGACGATATGCTCCGCTGACAAACCAAAAAGTTTTAACAGTTCTACCGCAGGACCGGATTTCCCAAAGGTATCCATGACACCGACACGCAGAACAGGTGCCGGCAGCTCTTCGCAAACGACCTCTGCGACAGCACTGCCGAGACCGCCGATGACGGAATGTTCCTCGGCAGTGACGATCGCGCCGGTTTCTTTGGCAGCACGTAGGATCGCCTGGCGGTCGATCGGCTTGATGGTTGCCATGTTGATAACGCGAGCACCAATACCTTCGCCTTTCAGTACTTCGGCAGCGATCAGCGCCTCGTTTACCATAAGGCCGGTTGCGATGATGGTCACATCGTTCCCTTCGGTCAATTGGACACTCTTACCGATTTCAAAGTTGTAATCCATTTCGTCAAAGATCACCGGTACTGCCAGTCGCCCAAAACGCAGATATACCGGACCATCATGTTTGACAGCAGCAAACACCGCCTTGCGGGCTTCCACAGCATCTGCCGGATTCAGAATGGTCATACCGGGGATAGAGCGCATCAGCGCAATATCCTCACAGCACTGATGTGTAGCACCGTCCTCACCGACTGAGATGCCGGCGTGAGTAGCGCCGATTTTAACGTTCAAATGCGGGTAACCGATGGAATTACGCACCTGCTCAAAGGCACGGCCTGCCGCAAACATCGCAAAAGAGGAGGCGAATACAGTCTTACCGCTGGCGGCAAGACCGGCGGCGATGCCCATCATATTACCCTCGGCAATGCCGCAATCAAAGAAGCGGTGGGGATGTGCTTTCTTGAAGCCACCGGTTTTGGTTGCGGCGGCGAGGTCGGCATCCAGCACGACCAGATCGGGGCAGGATTCTGCCAGTTCGACGAGTGCCGCGCCGTAGCCGTCACGTGTTGCCTTTTTGATGATCTCAGCCATGTTTAACCCTCCTGTTCCATGGCGGCGAGCGCCGCTTTCAGTTCATTCATTGCCAACTCGTACTGTTCGGCATTAGGGGCTGACCCGTGCCAGCCGACTTGGTTTTCCATAAACGAGACGCCCTTGCCCTTGACCGATTTTTGGATAATGGCAGTGGGTTTATCCGTACATGCGCGGGCAGCCTTGAAAGCTGCTTCAATCTGTTCAAAATCGTGCGCGTCAATCACGATAACATTCCACCCAAATGCCGCAAATTTTTCCGGAATGGGGTAGGGTGAGGTGACCTCGTCCAACGTACCGTCAATCTGCAGGTTGTTGTTGTCCACCACGATGCACAAATTGTCAAGTTTTTTGTGTGCCGCAAACATAGCAGCTTCCCAAACTTGCCCCTCTTCGATCTCGCCATCGCCGAGCACGGCATAGGTGCGATAAGCTTTGTTGTCCAGCTTCGCCGCGAGTGCCATGCCAACCGCTGTGGAAATGCCTTGACCGAGCGAACCGGTCGACATATCCACACCGGGGGTTTCGGTCATACAAGGATGTCCCTGCAGCATCGCACCCACGTGACGCAGGGACTTGATCTCCTCTACAGAAAAGAATCCCTTGTGCGCCAGTGCACCATATAACGCCGGTGCGCAGTGGCCTTTGGATAAAACAAAACGGTCACGATCTTCCCAATCAGGGCGGGTTGGATCGACGTTCAGTTCCTCAAAATACAGATAAGCGAGTAAATCAGCAATGGACAGGGACCCGCCGGGGTGCCCGCTTTTTGCATGGTAGGTGCCTTCGATAACCGCCATACGGATGTGTAAGGCGATTTTTTCGAGAGCTTTTTGTTGTAACTTCTCCATCTGTTGATCCTCCTTCATCGACGGAAATTGCAGAATTATTGATATTGTACCACAATATAACAAAAAATGCTATACCCCTTTACAAATTTTTGGCGGTAAAAAAGGTTGACTTTTTTCGCCTTTCCTATTAGTATAGATAGAAGATTGTAAAAGCGGAGGTCAGGTAACATGAACAACACGGAAAAAACCATGGAAAAGGTCGTTTCCTTATGCAAAGGGCGCGGATTTGTGTATCCGGGTTCCGATATATACGGCGGTCTTGCCAACACATGGGACTACGGTCCGCTTGGTGTGGAACTGAAAAACAATGTCAAACGTGCGTGGTGGAAGAAGTTCGTTCAGGAAAGCCCGTATAATGTGGGCTTGGACAGTGCCATCTTAATGAACCCGCAGGTGTGGGTGGCGTCCGGCCACGTCGGCAATTTTTCCGATCCGCTGATGGACTGTAAAAGCTGCAAGACCCGTCATCGCGCAGACAAACTCATCGAGGACACGGGCGTTAATCCTGCCGGTTGGTCGTTTGAACAAATGAAGGCTTATATTGATGAGCATAACATTTGCTGTCCGG
Organism: Clostridia bacterium; assembly: GCA_017547465.1. GTDB lineage: Bacteria > Bacillota > Clostridia > Oscillospirales > Acutalibacteraceae > RGIG3009. The sequence continues at coordinate 16,531 of JAFYPN010000045.1, forward strand.
AATGCGGGGAGCAAAACTTCACCGATATCCGCACGTTCAACTTAATGTTCAAGACTTTTCAAGGTGTTACCGAGGATGTCAAGAGTGAGTTGTATATGCGTCCGGAAACCGCGCAGGGTATCTTTGTTAACTTCAGCAATATCCAACGCTCTTCCCGCAAAAAACTGCCGTTTGGCGTGGCACAGATCGGTAAGAGTTTCCGCAACGAGATCACACCCGGCAACTTTACGTTCCGTACCCGTGAATTTGAGCAGATGGAACTTGAGTTTTTCTGCAAACCTGGCACAGATCTGGATTGGTTCGCTTACTGGAAAGAATTCTGCCATCAGTGGTTGCTGTCGTTGGGTATGCGCGATGAGAATCTTAAGTTGCGTGACCATGAGCAGAAGGAGCTGTCTCACTACTCGAAAGCCACTACAGACTTTGAATTCTTGTTCCCGTTTGGTTGGGGTGAGCTTTGGGGTGTTGCCGATCGCACCGATTTTGACCTGACCCAGCACAGTGAGCATTCGGGTCAGCGCCTGGAGTATTTTGATCCCGAAACCAATGAACACTATATCCCATATGTGATTGAGCCGTCGCTCGGTGCCGACCGTGTGGTACTCGCGTTCTTGTGTGACGCGTATGACGAAGAGATCGTGGATGAAGAGAAAAACGACACCCGTGTGGTATTGCGCCTGCACCCGGCACTGGCACCGTTTAAGGCTGCGGTACTGCCGCTATCCAAGAAACTGTCCGAGGATGCTCTGAAGATCCGCGACGAACTGTCAAAGTATTTTATGGTCGACTTTGATGATGCCGGTTCTATCGGCAAGCGTTATCGCCGTGAGGATGAGATCGGCACGCCGTTTTGCATCACCTATGATTTCGATTCTGCTGAGGATGGCTGTGTCACGGTGCGTGATCGCGATACCATGCAGCAGGAACGCATTGCTATTGCCGATCTGAAACAATATTTAGATACTAAATTAATGTTTTAATCTCATGGCCCACCGTATCTTGTACGGTGGGCCATGCTTTTTGTGCCAAAAACACCATTTTTTTGTGCTTTTTATGTTGACTTTTGACGGTTAACGAGTTATGATGATACTGTATTTTAACTAACGGAAAC
>JAFYPN010000046.1 GCA_017547465.1 Clostridia bacterium
GTGCACCATCGACTCCGAAGCCGGTGTCGAAGCTCTCCAGTTCCTGGTCGACATGAACTACGCCGACGGCACCCGTTGGGACGAAGGCTCCGGCGCCTGCCGCCAGGCTTTCGCTAACGGCACCATCACCTTCAACTTTGCTGACATGGGCCACATCAATGGACCTGGCAGCGCCCTCTTCGATTCCAACCACGACTACGGTATCATCCCGATGCCGAACGGCCCGAGAGCTACCGAATACTCGTCCATGACCGACACCTGCAAGGCTCTGTGGATGCAGGCTTCCAACATGGACTACGAAAAGACCGTTGCTATCATGAACGAATGGGCCCTCATCGTCAATGACGAAGAAGGCTTCCTCAGCCTCCTCGATGACGGCCGTTGCCGCACCGAAGAAGACAAGGAAATGCTCGTCAACTACGTCCTCCCGAACTACACTCTCAACCTCGGTTGCATGAGCGAAGAAATCTGGGACATCGTTGACAGCGGTCTCATTTCCGGTGTTTCCTACTACGGCATGACTCCGCAGCAGGCCATCGAAACCTACAAGGATTCCCTCAACGCCGCTCTGGACGAATTCTTCGGCCAGTAATCTGCTAGAGGCGTAAGCTTTACAGGTAAACTAAACGAAGCCCGTACCTTTCGGTACGGGCTTCGTTCTATTTTAATAGGTTCTCCCCTATCTTATGATTCGCATCACTTGCGGATGCAGGCGCTTCACGACAGCAGATGTAACAAATGCAAGGACTGCATCGGTCGGCATGGACACCAACAAACTACCGACAAGAAGCGTGTGTGTTTCGGTCAAGGAAGGATTAACAAGCAGTACGATTGTAAAGTACCATACGATGCCAAGTAAGTATACGACTGTCAATCCGGCAAGCTGTGCGCAAAAAATGCGGCATACCGTTTGTGTTCCGTCGGACAACATACCGCATAAATACGCACCACCTACAAATCCAAGTAAAAAGCCAAACGTCGGTTGCAGCACATAAGAAAAGCCGCCACCGCCGGAAAATATCGGCAACCCAACTAAACCCAAGCCCAAATACACCACGGTTGCCAGCGCACCGTTTCGCCGTCCCAACAAAATCCCACCCACAAGTGCAACTTGCACTTGTAAAGTCACGGGGATTGGCGGCAAAGGAATCCGAAAAAAAGCACTTGCGGCTAACAGCGCTACAAACAAGGCGATCAGCGCCATTTCCCGCACACGTATACCGCGGGTTCTCACTGATATCCCTCCGCAGAGCGCACACTGACCTCACCGGACGAGATCCATTCCAAAGCGCCATCGATATAGTCCACACGCAAACGGCATTCCTCGTCGATCTCACGCGCAACAGCGGGACGAACAGTTCCTCCGCGTATGACGTTTACTGCTTTGTCACGCAAAATTGATCTTGAACGGTAGGACGGCAAGAAGGTCTTTTCAGACACGCGCATATAGTACAAATAAAAACGATCTAGGACATCAGCAATCTGACGATTGCGCAAATCAGCACAACGTGCATCCTGCGGAAAGACAGCACCGGCAATCCCCTGTATTTCCTCAGGAAAGCCATTCTGCGGGGCGATCGCATTGATACCGATACCGAGCACCGCATACTCCAAGTTCCCTTCTTCCAGCCCCAGAGCGCCTTCTGTGAGGATACCACAAACCTTTAGTCCACGCAAATACACATCGTTAACCCATTTGATCCCTGCGTTTTCCCCTGTGGCCGCTTCAATCGCATCAGCAACCGCAGCCGCCGCGGCCGTGGTGATAAACAAGGCGTCTTCCGCAGCCAACTTCGGTCGCAGCAGAATACTCATATAGATTCCGGTACCGTCAGGAGAGAAAAATTGGCGCCGCATCCGCCCTTTTCCTGCAGTTTGTGCCTCGGCAAGAACAACAACACCCTCCGGTGCCCCCTCGGCCGCAAGAGCCTTGACCGTATCATTCGTGGAGGGTAAAACAGGAAACACCTGCGGATAATAAAAATTGCTTCCGCACCGCAAAAACTTTCGAATTCCGGCCGCGTAAACACGATCATTACAATCTACCAAGCAATACCCTTTGCCGGTCACGGCATTGATTTGACAACCATCCTGTTCCAACGAACGGATCGCCTTCCACACAGCGGCTCGGCTGATCCCAAGTGCAGTTGCAACATCTTGTCCGGATATAAATTCTCCGGTACGCGCTGTCAGCAGTTCCAGCAAACGTTCTTTTGTCGTCACGGTAATCCCCCCTTCTGATCTTACACTATTATAACGATCCGCGTTCAACTTGTCAACCCATATGTTACTTTTGGTTTACAGCGCACATAAAAAAACAGACCACACCACCATAGGTTGGTGTGGTCTGTGTTCTTAGACAAATATTACGCCCACCAAATTTCCGTCGGTTTGCCTTCGTGGATAATCACACGTTTGAGCAATTCAACAGCCTTGGCCAAGCCTTCTTCCGGAGCCATCAAACTATCTTCATGTTCGATAGACACGGAGCGATCATAACCGGCAAGAAC
>JAFYPN010000004.1 GCA_017547465.1 Clostridia bacterium
ATTCAACTGACCACTCTCGAGATACTTTTTACGTAGACCGGCAAAGTAACTGCTGACCTCTTTGAGCTTCACAAGATCCAAACCGGTGTCGTATTCCGTGCCGGCAAGCGCCGCAACCATCGACTCGGTTGCCGGATGGGAGGTGCCCATCGAAAGCGGAGAAAGGGCGGTATCAATCACACTAGCACCCGCCTCAACGCCCTTCATCAGCACCATATCGGCAATACCTGCCGTGGCGTGGGAATGCAGTTGAACGGGAATGGAGACTGCCTGTTTGATTTCTTTAACCAACGTATAGGTGTCATACGGAACTAACAGGCCCGCCATATCCTTGATACAGAGAGAATCCGCACCGGTTTCCTCGAGTTGCTTGGCGTATTTCACAAAATACTCTACGTTGTGAACAGGGCCGGTGGTATAACTCACCGCGACCTGCACGTGTGCGCCCGTTTCTTTTTTAGCGGCTTTGATGGAGGTTTCTAAGTTGCGAATATCGTTGAGCGCATCAAAGATGCGAATAACATCAATACCGTTGGCAACCGATTTCTGTACAAAATATTCCACCACATCGTCCGCGTAATGACGGTAGCCCAGCATATTCTGACCGCGGAACAGCATCTGAAGAGGGGTTTTGGGCATATGCTTTTTCAGCGTGCGCAACCGCTCCCACGGATCCTCGTTCAGGAAACGTAAGCAGGAATCAAACGTCGCACCGCCCCAGCACTCCAGCGAATGAAAGCCGATGTCATCCAGCAGTTCCAGAGCCGGCAACATTTCCTCTGTTGTCATACGGGTTGCGATCAGCGACTGGTGCGCATCACGCAGGATGGTTTCGGTAATTCCAACCTTTGCCATGGTAATCCTTCCTTTCCCGAATTATTGCAGAGATACGAGCAACGCACCGGAATCTACGCTATCGCCTTTGTTGACGTGCACACCGGCAACAACACCGTCGCGGGGTGCCATGATCTCGTTTTCCATTTTCATGGCTTCCAGCACCAGCAGCACCTCACCGGATTTAACCGCTTGACCGGCGGATACCACAATGTTTACAATCGTACCCGGCATCGGAGCCAAAATCGTTTCCGTACCTGCCGCCTGAGCAGCGGGGGCTGCCACAGGAGCGGGAACAGCTTCGGCAACCGGGGCCGGTGTGGGCACAGCAACGGGTGTCGGTGCGGCCACAGGAGCCGGTGCCGAAACAGGCGAAGCGACAGGGGCCGTTCCGCCAATTTCTTCTACCTGTACGTCATAGGCCTTGCCGTTGACGGTGATGTTAAAACGTTTCATAGTGCTTAAACCTTCCTTTCACATTCAGGCAACTGCCTATCACAAGCGAATGTTCGCGTGTTTCTTGGGTAATTTGCTGACGCGTTTGCCGGATAACATCTCGAGGAACGCTTCCACGCGTTCGCGTGTTTCTTCGGGGGTTACGATATCGGTAACCGCACCCTGTGTCGCCGTCAGTTCAGCGTTGCAACAGGTCTTGCGATATTCCTCGGCAAGAGCTGCACGATCTTTTTTAGGATCGGTCATTTGACTCAGGCGATCTTGCCACACAATGTGGATCGCCGTTTCAGGTGCAAGCGGTGAGATGGAAGCGGTCGGCCACGCGAGCACCGCATCCGCACCGGCAAACTTGCCCGCCACCGCAACATACACCGCACCATAGGCAGTACCGGTGATCAACGTCAATTTAGCGGTAGTGGCTTCCGCATACGCTTGCGTAATTTTTGAAGCGCATTTAAGGCCTTTAAATCCGGCGGCATCCACGATCGTAATAACCGGCAAGGAGAAACTGTCACACAACCGCATAAAGCGGGCGGCACGCGAAGCGGCACAACAAGAAATTGGCTCACCTTTTAAGGTGATGATGCCGCAAGCGGCGCCGTTAATACGAGCAAACGCCGCAACATCGTCTTCGTAAAGCGGGAACAAAGAACCGGCATCCGCCACGATTGCCACGGCATCGTCGCCGCCGACGGGGTTCACCGTTTCATACAACGGAGCAACCGCTAAGTTGTTGGACGGTAAGTAGCCGAGCAAATCCCGCGCTTTGGCAATCGCTTCATCGGCGGTTTCAACACCGACATCGGCCTTACTGCTCTCGTCACCGACATTCAGGTAATAGTCAGCATCGCTGACAGCGATGGTCACATCTGCCGCCGCCGCGATCAACGCGGAAGAGCCGACACACGCACCGAGCACCACCGCGACCTGCGGTACAACGCCCGACAGATCGTTAGCCGCCGCCAAGATCTCGGCAATGGCATCCATCGCGTCGATGCCTTCACCAAGACGAGCGCCATCGCTGTCAAACCAGCCGACAACAGGCACGCCGTTTTGCGCAGCAAGGCGATACACGGTTTTTATTTTCGCCGCATGCGCTTTGCCGACGGCACCGCCGCAAACGGCGCGATCCTGTGCAAACGCGTGCACAGGGGACTCGTTCACAAGACCGTAACCGCTAACGACCGGGACGGGATATTCCCCATCCTGCATCAGACGATCGATCTCAACAAACGTTCCTTGATCAAAGAACTGTTCCAGGCGCTTTACCGCCTCGGACGTTTGTTTACCCATATCGTTAACCTCCTAAAAAAGCCAAACATACGCCATTGTGTTTACTGTTTACAGTATAGCGTAAATTCTTTAAAAAAACAAGATATTCCGTTCAAAAACCGAAAGAACTTGTCCCCGTTTTCGCCGTTTTTTGTTCACTTTCCGTCAAGTGCCGCTGCAACCGCTGCACGG
>JAFYPN010000047.1 GCA_017547465.1 Clostridia bacterium
AACCCCCGTGTGTCGCGGTCGTCTGCCCTGGCATCCAAGGCGAGTGGCTACCCGATCGCACGTGTAACCGCCAAGATCGCGGTGGGTATGGCGCTGGAGGATATTGCCATCGCCAACACCAACGCGGCGTTTGAGCCGTCTTTGGATTATGTCATTGCCAAATTACCGCGCTTCCCGTTCGATAAATTTGCCACTGCACCCAACACGCTTGGCACGCAAATGAAAGCGACGGGTGAGGTCATGGGCATCGGTTCCACACTGGAGGAGTGCCTGCTTAAATCGGTGCGTTCTCTGGAGATCGGCGCTTGCCATTTCCATCTGCCCAAATTCGATTTTATGACGGCGGACGAGTTACGCACCTATATCAAGGAATTCAAAGATGACAACATTTTCGCTATTGCACAGCTGATGCGGCTCGGCGTCGGTGTCAAGGAATTGTATGAAATCACCGCCATTACGCCGTACTTCCTGGAGGCGATTGAGCGCATTGTGCACAAAGAGGCCGAGGTCAAAGCAGCCCCCGGTGATGTTGCGGTGCTGAGCAGTGCCAAAACGATGGGTTTCAGTGACCGCTATATCGCACAGTTGTGGGGAATGCGTGAAATTGAGGTGTACAACCTGCGAAAAGCAGAAGGTATGTTCCCCGTATACCGTATGGTGGATACCTGCCACACCGGCGCGTATATTCCCTACTTCTATTCGTCGTATCAGGGTGAAAACACCTCTGTTTTAACAGACAAGAAGAAAATTGTCGTACTGGGTGCCGGCCCGATTCGTATCGGTCAGGGGGTGGAGTTTGACTATTCCACCGTTCACGCGGTCACCACCATTAAAAAGTCCGGCTACGAAGCCATCATTATTAACAATAACCCCGAAACGGTTTCCACCGACTACACCACTGCGGACAAGCTGTACTTTGAGCCGCTGACGGTGGAAGACGTCATGAACATCATCCAGTTTGAAAAACCCGAGGGTGTTATTGCTTCACTGGGTGGTCAAACCGCGATCAACCTTGCCGAGCCGCTGATGGAGCGCGGTGTCAAGATTATCGGCACCGACTGTGCGGCTATCGAGCGGGCAGAGGATCGCGGCAGCTTCGAAAGAATCCTGCACGAACTGAACATCCCGCAACCGAAAGGCCACGCCGTCACTAAGATCGAGGATGGTATTGCCGCCGCTGCCGAGATCGGCTATCCGGTGCTGGTGCGTCCGAGCTTCGTGCTCGGCGGCAGAGCGATGCAGATTGTTGGTGGCGAGGAGCAGTTACGCCATTATCTGAAAACGGCGGTCGAGATCGACGAGGATAAGCCGGTTTTGGTCGACAAATACATCCAAGGCAAAGAAGTCGAGATTGATGCGATCTGCGACGGTAAGGATGTCTTTGTCCCCGGTATTATGGAACTGGTGGAACGCACGGGTGTTCACTCGGGCGACTCGATCAGTGTCTATCCGACGTTTAGCATCTCGGATAAGGTGAAAGGCACCATCCTGCAATATGCCAAGCAACTGGGTCTGGGCATCGGCATTATTGGTCTGTTCAACATTCAGTTTATTGTCGACAAAGATGAAAACGTCTTTATCATCGAGGTCAATCCGCGTTCGTCGCGCACGGTGCCGTTCCTGTCCAAAGCGACCGGCTACAGCCTGGCGGATATCGCCACTGAGGTCATTATGGGCAAGAGTCTCAAGGAACAGGGTATCTTTGATGTGTATCCCGAGGAGAAGAAACGCTGGTATGTCAAAGTTCCGGTATTCTCGTTCAATAAAATTCGCGGCTTAGACGCATACCTGTCGCCCGAAATGAAATCCACCGGTGAAGCGATCGGCTACGACGATAAGCTCAACCGCGCGTTGTATAAGGCGTTGCAAGCATCCGGTATGCACCTGCAGAATTACGGTACGGTGTTCGCCACCATTGCCGATAAGGACAAGCAAGAAGCACTTCCGCTGATCCGTCGTTTCTACAACCTCGGATTCAACATCGCCGCTACGCGAGGCACTGCTGATTTTCTTAAGGAGAACGGCATCCGCACGCACGTGTTGAAAAAGATCAGCGACGGCAGTGACGAGATCGCGGAAGCCCTTCGTCAAGGCCATATCGCCTATGTCATCAACACGCGCGATATCGGCTCTATGGGTCAGGCGAGCGACGGCTATGAGATCCGTCGCTATGCGACCGACAACAACGTGACGATCTTTACTGCGTTGGACACCGTTCGCGTGTTGTTGGATGTTTTGGAAGAAACCACTTTAACGATCTCCACGATCGATGCGTAAGGTGACAATATGAAACAAGGGTTGTTTACCATTCTAAAAAATGAACCGCTGACCGATGCGGTATACCGTATGGTGCTAAGCGGTGATACGGAGGCGATCACCGCTCCCGGTCAGTTTGTGAATATCAAACTGGATGGCTTGTATCTGCGCCGCCCCATTTCGGTGTGCGATTGTGTTGACGGCGAGTTGACGCTTGTGTACAAAGTGGTCGGCAAAGGCACCGCGCAGATGAGCGCGATGACTGCAGGCGAACAGCTTGATGTGTTAACAGGGCTCGGCAACGGCTACGACACCGCCCTTTCAGGCCAACACGCATTGTTACTCGGTGGCGGTGTCGGTGTACCGCCGCTGTATATGTTGGCAAAAACACTGATCGCACAGGGCGAAACCGTTTCCGTGGTGTTGGGCTTCAATACGGCGGCTGAAGTGTTCTACGAGCAGGAATTTAAAGCGCTCGGTGCCGCTGTCACGGTCACCACCGTTGACGGATCGTATGGCACCAAAGGTTTTGTCACTGATGCTCTGCCCGAAAACTACGAGTATTTCTTCACCTGTGGTCCCGAACCGATGCTCAAAGCGGTGTATAAATACACCGACACCGAAGGTCAGTTCAGTTTTGAAGAACGCATGGGTTGCGGTTTCGGTGCTTGCATGGGTTGTTCCTGCAAGACGGTGACCGGGTATAAACGCATCTGTAAGGATGGCCCGGTACTTAAAAAGGAGGAGATCTTATGGGACGCTTAACCGTCAACCTGTGCGGGGTTGAACTGGATAATCCCATTATCCCCGCCAGCGGTACGTTCGGGTACGGCTACGAATTTGCGGAACTGTACGACATTAATCTGTTAGGCTCATTCTCATTCAAGGGAACGACTAAGGAACCGCGTTTCGGCAACCCCACGCCGCGTATTGCGGAATGTCCGATGGGGATGATCAATGCGGTCGGTCTGCAAAATCCCGGTGTAGACAAAGTGATTTCCGACGAACTGCCGAAAATGCGTCAGCATTTTCACAAAAAGGTGATGGCGAATGTGAGTGGCTTTTCGGTGGAGGATTACGCGTATACCTGTGAACGGCTGAACGGGGAAGAGGATATCGGTTGGTTTGAAGTCAACGTCAGTTGCCCCAACGTTCACGGAGGCGGTATGAGCTTCGGCACCTTGCCCGAAGCGGCGGCAGAGGTGACGGCGGCGGTGCGCAAGGTGACGGATAAACCGTTACTCATCAAATTATCGCCTAACGTCACCGACATCGTATCCATTGCCAAAGCGTGTGAGGCGGCGGGTGCTGACGGCATCAGCCTGATCAACACCCTGCTCGGTATGCGTATCGACTTAAAGACCAAAAAACCGGTGATCGCCAACAAAATGGGCGGTTTTTCCGGCAGCGCCATCTTTCCCGTAGCGGTGCGGATGGTATATCAGGTTGCGGGAGCGGTGAACATTCCGGTGGTCGGTATGGGCGGCGTCAGCAGTGCCGAGGATGTGATCGAAATGATGCTCGCGGGTGCCACCGCCGTTGAAGTAGGTGCGGCGAATCTGATTGATCCGTTCGCTTGTAAAACCATCATCGAGGAGTTACCGCGTGTGATGGATCGATACGGTATTCAAAATCTTAACGATATCATAGGAGGAGCACATCATGGGTAAGGACGTTATTGTTGCGTGCGATTTTGCGAGCGCGGAACAGGTTTTTACGTTTTTGGACAACTTTACCGGACGAAAACCGTTTGTGAAGATCGGTATGGAGCTGTTTTATGCCGAGGGTCCGCAGATCGTGCGGGAGATCAAACAGAGAGGCCACAAGATCTTTTTGGATCTAAAATTGCACGATATTCCGAATACGGTTAAAAAGTCGATGTCGGTGCTGTCGCGTCTGGATGTGGATCTGTGCAACCTGCACGCGGCAGGTACGGTGCGCATGATGGAAGCGGCGATTGAGGGACTGACCCGTCCCGACGGCACGCGCCCTCTGTTGATTGCCGTCACACAGCTCACGTCCACCGACCAGGAGAGCATGGAAAATGATCTGCTCATTCGCGAGCCGATCGATGAGGTCGTGATGCATTACGCGGCAAATGCGAAAAAAGCGGGTCTGGACGGTGTCGTGTGTTCACCGCTGGAGGCGGGCAAGGTACACGAGCGTTGCGGTGCGCAGTTTTTGACCGTGACTCCCGGTGTTCGCTTCGCGGATGGGGACATTGGCGATCAAAAGCGTGTGATGACCCCCGCCGAAGCAAAACGGATTGGTTCGGACTATATTGTGGTTGGGCGTCCGATCACGGCCGCCGAGGATCCGGTTGCCGCCTACGAGCGCTGTGTTGCGGAATTTGTCGATTAAGGAGTTGGAAATATGGAAAGCTACAAAAGAGAATTTATTGAGTTTCTCCAAGGTGCCGGTGTACTGAAATTCGGCGATTTTACGGCGAAGAGCGGGCGCAAGATTCCCTATTTCATCAATGCCGGCGATATTAAGACCGGTGAACAAATCAAGACACTCGGCGAATTCTATGCCAAAGCCTATTTGAACAAGGTCGGCTCGAAACGCACGGTCTTGTATGGCCCAGCGTACAAAGGAATTTCCATAGCTGTGTCGTCGTCGATCGCCTTGGCAAAAGAGGGGCTGGACGTGCCGTTTTTCTTTAATCGTAAAGAAGCCAAGGATCACGGTGAGGGCGGTATCTTTGTCGGTTACGTTCCGAAAACGGGCGAATCCGTCGTCATTGTGGAAGACGTTATCACCGCAGGTACGGCGATCCGTGAAAGTATGGCCAACCTTGCCTCGCTGGAGGGTGTCAAAGTGGACGCCACCTTCGTGATGGTTGACCGTAAAGAAAAGGGGAAGACCGAGAAATCGGCGATGGCTGAGGTAGAAGAGGAGTTTGGATTCCCCGTTTACTCGGTTGTGGACGTTTACGATATCATTGAATATTTGGAAGAAGATAGCGCTAATGCCGAAAATGTGGAGCGTATCAAGAAGTATTTAGCGATCAACGGAGCAACGGTATGAGAAGTTTGATTGATATTCTGGATCTCAGCACGGTCGAACTGGACCAACTGCTGTCCACTGCGTGTGACATTATGGAGCATCCGGATCAGTATGCGGAAAAATGCAAGGGCAAAAAGCTCGCGACCTTGTTCTTTGAGCCGTCCACCAGAACCCGCCTGAGCTTTGAGGCGGCGATGCTGGAGCTTGGTGGCAGTGTCATCGGTTTCTCGGATGCGGATTGCTCGTCTGCTTCGAAGGGCGAAAGCATTGCCGACACGGCGAAGGTCATCAGCTGTTATGCGGATATCATTGCGATGCGCCACCCGCAGGAGGGTGCGCCGTTCGCTGCATCGCTCAGTGCGAGTATTCCGGTCATTAATGCGGGTGATGGTGGTCATTGCCATCCCACACAAACACTTGCCGATTTGCTCACCATTTATCGTGAAAAGGGTAAACTTGATCATCTGACCATCGGTTTCTGCGGCGATCTCAAATACGGTAGAACCGTCCATTCACTGATTGCGGCGCTATCCCGCTATCGTGGCATCCGTGTGGTACTTATTTCGCCGGAGGAGTTGCGTCTGCCCGGTTACGTCAAGCACGAGTATATGAGCAATATGTCGTGTGTGGAAACCACCTCGCTGGACGATGCGATCGGCGAGCTGGACATTCTGTATATGACACGTATTCAGCGTGAGCGTTTTGACGATATTGAGGAATACGAGCGCCTCAAGGACAGCTACATCCTCACCGCGGACAAGCTGGCAAGGGCACCGCAGACGATGTGCGTGTTGCATCCGTTGCCGCGTGTCAATGAGATCAGCGTCCAAGTGGATGAGGATTCCCGTGCGTGCTATTTCAAGCAGGTGTTAAACGGCAAATATATGCGTATGGCACTCATCTTAAAATTGCTGTCGGAAGCCGATGGCAAGAAAGAGCCTGTTGCGACTGATCTGGAGGGCTTCGTGTGTGAGAATCCACGGTGTATTACCGCCACCGAGCAGGAAGCCAGACAGCTGTTCCGCTGCGTAAACCAAGAAAAACAGATCTATCGTTGTGTGTATTGTGAGGCACAGATAAAGCGGTAAAAATCTTGCCGAAAAATGCCGTTCACACCTTGACAGAAAACGGACGGCTATGGTATACTTGACGAGTAAAAATAAGCATTCTTTGCTACTGACGGATTCAGTGGATAACCACAAAGGAACAAAGGATGCGGGGGCCATTTCTGTTTGCCGACCGTCTGGGCACACAAGCTTATTTTTAAGGTAAGCTTGGTGTGCCCTTTATGTTTGTAGAAACGAGTGCGAAGGAGTGTAAACCATGAAAAAAATCGGACTGATTATGGGTAGTGACAGCGATTTGCCGATCGTGGAAAAAGCAGTAGCAGTACTTAAAGAATTAGGCATTCCGTATGAGGCTCACATTTATTCCGCGCACCGCACACCGACCGAGGCACGCGACTTCACGGTCGCGGCGCGTGATAACGGTTTTGGTGCAATCATCTGCTTTGCCGGTATGGCGGCGCACTTAGCGGGTGCTGTTGCGGCAAACACCACCTTGCCGGTCATCGGCGTTCCGTGTAAATCCTCGGTGTTGGATGGTATGGATGCTCTGCTTTCGACCGTACAAATGCCGACCGGCGTTCCGGTTGCTACCGTGGCGATCGGCGGCGGTGCCAACGCCGCATTGCTCGCGGCGCAGATCCTGGCGGTAGAGAATAAGGCGCTTTCTGAAAAGCTTGATCAAAAACGTCAAGGCGATGCCGCCAAGGTGTTGGAAAAAGACGCGACTGTCGCAGCCGCACTGTAACTCTTGTTAAAATTTTTTGATAAAAGGGGTCTTCCGAAATGAAACAAGTCTATGTGGGAAAAACGAAAGATGTATTTGCACTTGACAACGGCAATTATTTGCTCAAGTTCAAGGACGATTGCACGGGTAAAGACGGCGTATTTGATCCCGGCGAGAACGCAGTCGGCCTGACCATTGACGGAGTAGGTGATGTCAACCTGCGTATGTCCATCTATTTCTTCGAAAAGGTCAATGCCGCCGGCATCAAGACCCACTACATGGACGCCTCTCTGGAAGATACCACGATGGAGGTCCTGCCCGCCAAAGTGTTTGGCAAGGGTCTTGAGGTCATCTGCCGTCACAAGGCTGTCGGTAGCTTCTACCGCCGTTACAGCGATTATATCGAGGAAGGCGCCGATCTGCCCGCGTATGTGGAAATGACCTTTAAAAACGACGAAAAGGGCGATCCGCTGGTTACCAAAGACGGTCTGGTCGATCTCGGTGTGATGACCGCCGAGCAGTACGACGATATGAAGGAGATGACCCAGAAGATCACCCAAATCGTGGCGGATGATCTGAAAGAAAAGGGCCTTGTGCTGTACGATATTAAATTTGAATTCGGTTACGACGCAGATGGCAGCGTGATGCTTATTGATGAGATCGCTTCCGGCAATATGCGCGTGTATAAAGACGGTGAATACATCGATCCTATGACGCTGTCCGAATTGTTTTTTGCATAATGAAACCACTCACCAAATACGCCTATAGGGCGTATTTGGGCTTTTACGGAATAACTACAAGGAGGACATTATGGGAGGATTTTTCGGAATCACCTCAACCAAGGAATGCTTGTTGGACGTGTACTTCGGCGTGGACTACCATTCTCATTTAGGTACACGACGGGCGGGACTCGCCGCCTACGACACCGAGATCGGTTTACAACGTCAGATCCACAACATCGAAAACTCGCCATTTCGTACCAAGTTTGAGCATGTGTTGGATGAGATGAACGGCACAGCGGCGATCGGTTGCATCAGTGACAGTGATCCGCAACCGCTACTCATCCGCTCCAAGCTGGGCACTTTTGCGATCTGTACTACCGGTGTGATCAACAACGCCGAGGAACTGATCGAACAGCATTTACAGCGCGACGATCATTTTGATGCTATGACCGGCGGCAGAGTCAATTCCACCGAGTTGCTCGCCTCGCTTATCAGCTTAAAGGATAATTTTGTGGACGGCATCCGCTTTGCACAGGAGATCATCGACGGAACGACCACCATCGTCATTCTTACCAACAGTGGTTCGATTATCGTCGCACGCGATAAGGTTGGGCGTCTGCCGATTCTCGTCGGTAAAAACGAGGACAGCCATTGTGTCACCTTTGAATCCTACGCGGCGAACAAGCTCGGCTTTGACATCGTAAAAGAACTCGGCCCCGGTGAGATCGTGGAATTAACGCCCGACTCCATGAACGTGTTGGCCGGGCCGGGCAAGAAGAAACGCATCTGCTCGTTCCTGTGGACTTATTACGGCTATTCCACCGCCAGTTACGAGGGCGTCAATGTGGAGGCTATGCGGTATCGAAACGGCGCGTTGATGGCGGAAAATGATAAGAAAAACGGCACGATCGGGGATCTCGATTATGTCTGCGGCATGCCGGACAGCGGGATTCCGCACGCGATCGGATATGCCAACGAAAGCGGCGTGCACTATGCTCGTGCGTTTATCAAATACACGCCCACCTGGTCGCGCAGCTTTATTTCGTCCAAGCAGGCGGAACGCGACAAGGTTGCGAAAATGAAGCAGATTCCCGTACACGATCTCATTACCGATAAAAATCTGCTGTTCGTGGATGATTCCATCGTGCGCGGCACACAGATCAAGGAAACGGTCGATTTCTTGTATGAGAATGGTGCCAAGGAAGTACATATGCGTTCGGCTTGTCCGCCGATCATGTTTGGCTGTAAATATCTCAATTTCTCCCGCTCTACGTCGGATCTGGATCTGATTGCCAGACGTGTGATCCTCGAGCTGGAGGGGGAAGATGGCTTCGAACATATTGATGAATACAGCGATGGCACCACCGAGCGAGGCCGGAACCTGCGTGAGGCGCTGTGTAAACGGTTCGAGTTTGCCTCTCTGGATTTTCAATCGATCGAAAACATTGTCAAAGCCATTGGGTTGCCCGAATGTGAGCTGTGCACCTATTGCTTGAACGGAAAGGAATAAATTATGCATAACAATTCACGATCTGACTCCTACGCGGCCGCCGGTGTGGATATCACCGCCGGTTACAAAGCCGTGGAATTGATGAAATCGCACATTGCCAGAACCCGTAACGCCGGTTGTTTGGATGACGTCGGCGGCTTTGGCGGTTGCTTCGGCTTGCCGACTAATTTGGAGGAACCCGTTTTGGTAAGCGGTACGGACGGCTGCGGTACCAAAGTCAAACTTGCCATTTTGCTGGATAAACACGATACCATCGGCATTGATGCCGTGGCCATGTGTGTCAACGACATTATTTGTGTAGGCGCCAAACCGTTGTTCTTTTTGGATTATATTGCTTGCGGTAAAAACGTTCCCGAGAAGATCGCGGATATCGTCAAGGGTGTTGCCGAGGGTTGCGTGCAATCCGGTGCAGCGCTCATTGGTGGCGAGACCGCCGAGCATCCGGGTTTGATGCCGGTAGACGATTACGATTTGGCAGGTTTTGCTGTGGGTATCGTCGATAAAAAAGACATTCTGGACAACAACACGATGAAGGCGGGCGACGTTGTCATTGCCCTGCCGTCCAGCGGTGTCCATTCCAATGGCTTTTCGCTGGTGAGAAAGGTGTTTGATGTGGAGAACGCGGACCTCAAAACACCGGTTGCCGAACTGGGCGGCAAATCACTCGGCGAAACGCTGTTAACCCCCACTAAGATTTATGTGAAGCCTGTGCTTGCTCTGCTTGAACAGGTTAAAGTCAAAGGGATCTCCCACATTACCGGCGGCGGTTTCTACGAGAATATCCCGCGCAGCATTCCGGATGGACTCGGTGCCCAGATCGAGCGCGATGCCGTTAAGGTCCTGCCGATCTTTGAATTGATCGCTAAAGTCGGAGGTATCGATGAACGCGATATGTTTAACACCTTTAATATGGGTGTCGGCATGAGCCTTGTGGTTGCCCCCGAAGACACAGACAAGGCCCTTTCGATGCTCAAAGAAAGCGGCGAAGAGCCCTACATCATCGGTAAGATTGTCCAAAGTGACGAAAAGATCACGATTATTTGAGAGGACTGTTCGTATGAACCACAAAGCACGCATCGCCGTTTTGGTTTCGGGCGGCGGCACCAATCTGCAAGCGTTGATCGATGCGCAGCAAAGCGGCATCGTAAAAAGCGGTGAGATCATACTGGTAATTTCCAACAACCCGTCGGCGTTTGCGCTGGAACGTGCGGCGAAGGCGGGGATCGATACGCTGATCGTCAGCAAAAAGACTTTCGGCTCGCAAGAAGCATTTGAACAAGCAATCATGGATGCACTGGATCAAAACGGCATTGATATTATCGTGCTTGCCGGTTTTATGTCGATTCTCAGCGAGCGGTTCACAAGTGCGTATCCGAAACGCATTATCAACGTGCATCCGTCGCTCATCCCGTCGTTTTGCGGCAAAGGTTTTTATGGGCTCCGCGTGCACGAAGCGGCTCTGGAATATGGCGTGAAGGTCACCGGTGCCACGGTACACTTTGTCAACGAGGTGCCGGACGGGGGAGAGATCATTCTGCAAAAGGCAGTGGCGATCCGCGAAAACGACACCCCCCAAACCCTACAAAAACGCGTAATGCGTCTGGCGGAATGGAAACTATTGCCCGCGGCTGTGGAAAAAGTTTCCGCGGACATTGTGAAACAGAAAGGTGAATAACGATGGCTTTATTTGATTTGAAAACTCTTTTAAGTGAAAATACTTATCCCGGTCGCGGCATCGTGATCGGCAAATCTGCGGACGGCAAAAACGCCATGATTGCGTACTTTATCATGGGCCGCAGTGTCAACAGCCGCAACCGCATCTTCGAAAGCTTTGAGGGCGGTATGCGTACCAAGGCATTTGACGAATCCAAACTGTCCGATCCGAGTCTCATCATCTACAATCCTTACTTGCAGCTTGGTGACACCGATATCATCACAAATGGCGATCAGACAAACACGGTGTATGAGTATATCAAAGAACACGGTGAGGACGGTTTTTCGTTTGAGAAAGCGTTACATACGCGTGAATTCGAACCTGACGCGCCCAACTTTACCCCTCGCATTTCGGGTGTTTTGTATTACGCGTTTCCCGGACAAACCTTCCACTATAAACTGTCCATTCTTAAGAGCAATAACGGCAATCCCGATGCTTGCCAACGGTATTTCTACAGCTACAATCCGTTAGATGGCATTGGGCACTTTATCCATACCTACAAATGCGACGGCGATCCCATTCCTTCCTTCTACGGCGAACCGGAAGAGGTCTCGCTGCCGAACACCGCCGAAGAACTGGCGAATCTCGTCTGGAATAACTTAAACGAAGATAACAAGGTCTCGCTGTTTGTGCGCTGTGTCCCGCTGGACGGCGGAAAACCTACCGAGATC
>JAFYPN010000048.1 GCA_017547465.1 Clostridia bacterium
GGAGTCGAACCTGCGGCCTCTTGAACCCCATTCAAGCGCGCTACCAATCTGCGCTACACCCGGATGTGCTTATCTATTATAGCAAAATTCGTCGGGTTGTCAAGAGCAAAACACAAAAAACCTAAAAAAATACCGCCGTGGCTCAAAATTGACTTATTTGCCCCGTTGTGATATATTGGTATAGATTGAGAGGGTGAGCGCATGAACTTGATCGATATTACCCGTGAATTGATGAAAGCCCCGGTCTATCCGGGCGATCCCGCACCGCAGTTGCAACCGCTTACGCGCATTTCGTTGGGGGATTCGAGCAACACCACGGCGATCTCCGCCTGTTTGCACAACGGCACGCATATGGATGCGCCGCGCCACTTTTTTCCGGAAGGCGTTGCAATTGACAAGGTCGATTTGGATGCCTGTATCGGTGAATGTACGGTTGTTGAGTGTGATGGTGTTTTGCTCGGCGATCGGGCGGAGGACCTGTTGCCGCATCTGAAAAAACGGGTTCTTTTTAAAGGCTCGGTCCAACTCACCCCCAGCGCCGCATTCGTGCTGTCGTGCGCGGGCATTTTGTTGCTTGGCGTGGAATCCTCTTCGGTCGCGCCGCCCCAGTATGCCGAAGACGTACACCGCCAACTGCTCGGCACGGGTATGGTGTTGTTAGAGGGGCTGGACCTGACGAACGCAAAGGCGGGGGAGACGTATTTGCTGATGGCAGCACCCGTCAAGATCGCGGGAGCGGACGGCGCTCCCGTTCGTGCCGTGCTTGCAGAACCCAACCGTATCGACTGGAACGAACGCCTGTGGCGGTAAAATACTTGCAATCTTGTACAAAGTATGATACGATTACTTCTGCTTGTGAAAAGGGGAGAATGACATGAGTCAGTACCGCTTACAGATTCCGGACGGTTACCGCCCGCATCTGGATATTTTAGAAACCGAAAAAGCAATCAAATTGCTCAAAGATACGTTTGAGGAGCGTCTCGCGCGTCACTTGTCCTTAACACGCGTGTCCGCGCCGTTGTTCGTGTTACCCTCGTCCGGCCTTAACGATAACTTAAGCGGTGTGGAGCGCGCCGTCAGCTTTGATATTCTCAACGACGACGGACATGTGGCGGAGGTCGTTCACTCTCTCGCCAAATGGAAACGGTACGCGTTAAAACGCTATAATATACAAGTCGGCAAAGGCTTATATACCGACATGAACGCCATTCGCCGCGACGAAGTGACGGACAACGTTCATTCGCTGTACGTTGATCAGTGGGACTGGGAAAAGGTCATCCGCCGCGAAGATCGCACGGTGGAAACACTCAAAAGCATTGTTAACCGCATCTACAGCGTGTGTCTGGATATGGAAGCCATGATCGAAGCGCGGTATCCGTATTTAAGCCGCAAGCTGCCGGATCATATCACCTTCGTGACGACACAGGAGTTGGAGGACGAATATCCGGATCTGACTCCGTCCCAGCGCGAAACCGAAGCGGCGCGTAAGTACGGCGCCATTTTCTTGATGCAGATTGGGGGCACCTTGCGCTCCGGTAAAAAGCACGACGGCCGCGCCCCCGATTACGATGATTGGCAGTTGAATGGCGATATCATTTTCTACTATCCGCTGTTGGAGCGTGCACTGGAAATGTCGTCCATGGGCATCCGCGTGGACGAAACATCGCTTAAAGCCCAGCTGGAAGCGGCGGACTGCACCGATCGTGCCACTCTCCCGTTCCAGAAAGCCTTGCTTGACGGTGAGCTGCCGCTCACGGTCGGCGGCGGTATCGGTCAGTCGCGCCTGTGCATGTTCTTTTTGGAAAAAGCGCACATCGGTGAAGTGCAGGCATCCCTGTGGCCGCAGGACATGGTGGAGCGCTGTGCCGAAGCGGGAATTCCGCTGTTATAAAAAATTTTAAGAAATTTCAAGGAAACACTTGATTTTTCAGTCAGCATTCATTATAATAATTTAGCGCGTGAATGCCGACACGGAGAGTTGGCTGAGTGGTCGAAGGCGCACGATTGGAAATCGTGTGTACGTTTAAAGCGTACCTAGGGTTCAAATCCCTAACTCTCCGCCATTGATTTTAACGAAGAACATCTTCGTTATCGAATATACCGGCTTCTGAAAGAGGTGACAAGAATGAAAGAAAATATCCATCCCAAGTACGAGAAAACCACGATCACTTGTGCGTGCGGTGAGGTTATTGAGACCGCGTCCACGAAAGAGAATATCCGTGTGGAAATCTGCTCCAAGTGCCATCCGTTCTTCACCGGCAGACAGAAGCTGGTCGATACCGGCGGTCGTGTTGATCGTTTCAACAAGCGCTTTGGTATGAAAGAAAGCAAATAAGATTGTGGAGGCAGTGCAGTAATGCGCTGCCTTTTCTCGTCTGTTTTGAGGTTGTGATTCAAGTATGGAAAAGGCATATAAGACCGTCGCCAAGGCGGCAAAAGCTGAATATGTAGATCGCCGTTCCCGCTTTATCGGTGCCGTGTGCCCCGTCACGACCGAAGAGGAGGCGCTGGATTTTATTGCCGCCAAGAAAAAGGAACACTGGGACGCGCGGCATAACGTGTACGCCTATGTCTTGCGTGAGGGCGGCGTCAGCCGCTTTTCGGATGATAATGAGCCGCAGGGTACGGCGGGATTTCCCACGCTGGAAGTCCTGCAAAAGCAAGGCCTTACCGATTGCGTGATTGTCGTTACGCGTTATTTTGGCGGGATTTTGCTCGGCACGGGTGGACTGGTTCGTGCCTATTCGCAAAGCGCCGCCCTTGCGGTGGGCGAGGCGGGCGTGATTGAGCGCCGCCTGTGTGCCTATGGCGAGATCGTGTGTGACTACGCCCAGTACGGCTGGTTACAATCCATGATCCCCGAATGTGGCGGCAAGGTGGACAACGCGGATTTTGCGAGCGTAGTCACCGTGTCCCTACATTTACCGGTCGAGTGGGTGGAGGCGTTCCAAAAACAGCTGACTGACCGCTCGTGCGGCGCGCTGGTGTTTTATCAACTGAACGAGGAATACGACTCGTTTTAAAAAAATTTCTATTTTTAAAGGAAAATACGCCCAGCGATGCGTATAACGAAATAGAAGGTGGTGAGTGTATGACTCCCAGAGAACGAACCGAACAAACCGAACGGCTGATGTTGTCGCCGCGAGCTGCCTTTGTTGCGGACAGCAAGGGCCGCGCGCACAGAGAAGATG
This sequence comes from Clostridia bacterium, assembly GCA_017547465.1. Lineage (GTDB taxonomy): Bacteria > Bacillota > Clostridia > Oscillospirales > Acutalibacteraceae > RGIG3009. The sequence goes on from JAFYPN010000048.1 coordinate 3,192, forward strand.
CGTGTGACTTTCGCACGGACTTTCAACGCGACCGCGACCGCGTGTTGCACTGCAAGGCGTTTCGCCGTTTGAAGCATAAAACACAGGTATTCCTCTCACCCAAGGGCGATCACTACCGTACACGGCTGACGCATACGCTGGAGGTGTCGCAGATTGCTCGCACGATCGCCAGAGCCCTGCAACTTAACGAGGATCTCACCGAGGCGATCGCACTGGCGCACGATCTCGGACATACCCCGTTCGGCCACGCCGGCGAGCGAGCACTTGACCGTTGCATGGAGGACGGCTTCCGTCACTACGAGCAAAGCGTGCGCGTGGTGGATTGTCTGGAAAACGAGGGGCGGGGACTCAACCTCACCTGGGAAGTGCGTAACGGCGTGCTGTGCCACACGAAGGGTGAACGGGCGGCGACGCTGGAGGGGCGCGTCGTGCGCTTAGCCGATCATGTGGCGTATATCAATCACGATATTGATGACGCTCTGCGCGCCAAGGTGTTTTCCGAAGCGGACATTCCCGCGCAGGTCAAGGCGGTGCTGGGTGAGACCCGTGCCGAACGCTTTGATACGCTGATTCGTTCGGTCATTGAAAACAGTGGCGACGATATTGGCTTGGCCCCTGCTGTGCAGAACGCGTTTGATGCGATCCACACCTTTATGTTCGATCGCCTGTATTTGGATTCCATTGCTAAGAACGAGGAAAGAAAGGTCGACGAATTCATTCGTCGCCTATACGAGTATTACGCTAAGGATGTCAGTCGCCTGCCCGAGGAGTTCCGCACCATCGCGGAGCGTGACGGCGTTGCCCGTGCCGTGTGTGATTACATTGCCGGTATGACCGATAACTTTGCCTTGGAAAAATATCACGAGTTGTTTGTCCCGCGAGGCTGGTCGGGTCAGCATATCAGCGCCATATAGAATAGGATAGCAAATTGAAGAGAGGATAATGGTATGTTACCGGATAGCTTTATACAAGAATTGAATGCGAAAAACGATATTGAGAGTGTGGTATCGTCCTATGTATCTATGAAACGGCGCGGTCGTAATCTGGTCGGTCTTTGTCCGTTTCACGGTGAAAAAACACCGTCGTTCAACCTGTACCCCGAAACCAACTCGTTTTATTGCTTCGGCTGCGGGGCGGGCGGTGATGTTGTCACCTTTATCCGTAAGATTGAGAATTTGAGTTATATCGACGCGGTCAAGTTCTTGGCAGATCGTGTCGGGATGAGCATGCCGGAGCAATCGTACAACGATGTGACGGCGAAACAGCGGATGCGGATCTTAGAAGCCAACCGCGAGGCGGCGCGCCTGTTTCACGCGTTTTTGTATTCGAAGGGCGGCCGTGCAGGCTTGGAGTATTATCATAGCCGCGGCTATACGGATGCCACGATTAGGCGGTTCGGTCTGGGTTATGCCCCGCAAAGCTTTGATTTTTTGCGATCTGAACTGCGAAAAAAAGGCTTTCATGACGAAGAACTCGTACTGGCGTGGCTGTGTGCCCGCAGTAAAAACGGACGCGGGATCTACGACATCTTCCGCAACCGCGTGATGATCCCGATCATCGATGTGCGCGGCAACGTGATCGCCTTCGGAGGCCGCGTGCTGGACGATTCCAAGCCGAAATATCTCAATTCCGGTGATACACTGGTGTTTAAAAAGAGCAACAACCTGTTTGCTCTGAATTATGCTAAGCAGGGAAAAACCGATCACCTGATCCTGTGTGAGGGTTACATGGACGTCATAGCCCTGCATCAAGCGGGCTTTCGCAACGCGGTTGCTGCGCTCGGCACGTCCTTCACCGCGGATCACGCCCGTCTGCTGTCGAGATATACGGATGAGGTTGTGCTGGTGTTTGATGCAGATAACGCCGGACAAAAGGGCGCGCAGCGCGCCATCGCCTTGCTGCGTGATATCGGACTGCGAATCCGTCTGGTCACAATTCCGGACGGAAAGGATCCGGACGAATTCATTAAGAACAACGGACCGGAACGCTTTAAGCTGTTGGTCGAGCGCGCGTCCAACGACGTGGAATATCGCCTCATCGAGCTCGGGAAACGGCATCTGCTTAACACCACCGACGGTAAGGTCAATTACTTAAAGGAAGCCACCGAGCTGCTTGCAGGGCTGAACAGCCCGTTGGAGCGCGATGTGTATCTCGGTCGCTTGGCGGCGGATCTTCAGGTATCCAAAACGGCGCTGCAATCCCAGTTGAGCTATCAACTGAAACGTCGGCAGAAGCAACAGCAGGACAAGCAGTTTACGCAGGTCATTCGCCATGCCGAGGCATCCACTCAAAAAGCCAATCCGGATGCCAAGATCCATGTTCGCGGTGCCGGCGCGGAGGAGGGATTGCTTGGTGCGATCCTGCTGAATCCCGATTATTTGACAGCCGTGGCGCCGCTGCTGTCACCCGAGGAAATGGTCACGCCGTTCAACCGCAAGGTGTACGAGCAATTGCTCAGCCGATACCACCAGGGCCTCGGCATCGAACTTTCGTATTTGTCGGAATGGTATGATCCCGACGAAATGGCATATATTACAAAGATGGTGAGAGAAGCGCGCGAGCGTGTATCGTCTCTCACGATTGAGGAAGCCAAGCGCTATGTTTCCGTTATCAAACGTGAGCACCAGTTGGCGGCGCTTCGTCAACCGTCGGAGCTGACACCTGAGCAGATTCAGGAAAAACTTAACGCTATGAAACAAATGAAAAAGTAAAAGGCAAACTAATGATCGCACGGAGGAATGAAAAATGCAAGAAAACAAAGTGGACATTCTCAAGGAAGTTACCGGTCAGGAATCGCTCGTATCCGATGATTTGTTGGACGCAACGCTGATCAAAAAAGATAAAAAGACACAGCTCAACGAGCTCATCGAGCTTGGCCGCACCAAGGGGAAGCTGACCACGCAGGAGATCCTGGATGCGATGGAAAATCTGGATTTTGATCCGGAACAGATGGACAAGCTGTATGAAACGCTGGAGAGCATGAGCATTGAGGTCATTGACGATTTTAGTGAAGCCGCGTTCAATGACATGGAAACCGTGATCGAAGCCACCGAAAACGAGAATAACGAAGACGGCTCCGGTGCGGATGGCGTGTCCACCGATGACCCGGTGAAGGTGTATCTCAAGGAGATCGGCCGAGTTCCGTTGTTGTCGCCCGAAGAGGAAATCGAGCTGTCCATTAAGATTGCCGAAGGCAGTGAATACGCGAAAAAGCGTTTGTCCGAAGCGAACCTTCGCCTGGTCGTCAGCATTGCCAAACGGTATGTCGGCCGTGGTATGCAGTTTTTGGATCTGATCCAGGAGGGTAACCTGGGTTTGATCAAAGCGGTCGAGAAATTTGATTATACCAAAGGCTTTAAGTTCTCCACCTATGCGACTTGGTGGATCCGTCAGGCGATCACGCGCGCCATTGCGGATCAGGCGCGTACCATCCGTATTCCGGTGCACATGGTGGAAACCATCAACAAGGTGAAAAAAGTCTCCAGCCAACTGCTTCACAAAAACGGTCATGAGCCGACTGCCGAAGAGATCGCGGTCGAGCTGGATATGCCGGCAGAAAAGGTGCGCGAGATCATGCGTGTTGCGCAAGAGCCGGTATCGCTGGAAACGCCGATCGGTGAGGAAGAGGATAGCCATTTGGGCGATTTTATTCCCGACGATGATGCGCCCGCACCGGCGGATGCAGCGTCCCGTATGCTGTTGCGTGAACAGCTTCGCGATGTGCTCGGCACGCTGACCAAGCGCGAGGCACGAGTACTGTCGTTGCGCTTCGGTCTGGAGGACGGCCGTCCGCGCACGCTGGAGGAAGTGGGCAAGGAATTTGACGTCACGCGTGAGCGTATCCGTCAGATTGAGGCGAAGGCGCTGCGCAAGCTGCGTCATCCCAGCCGCAGCAAGAAACTAAAGGATTTCCTGGATTGATAAATTTCCAAAAAGTTCTTGACAACCGCCGTATTTGTGGTAGAATAAAACTCGTGCCGCAAGTACGGCTGTTATCCGGGCCTTTAGCTCAGTTGGTTAGAGCAACCGGCTCATAACCGGTTGGTCCCGGGTTCGAGTCCCTGAAGGCCCACCAAAAACCACGGTGTAGGGGGAGATCCCCTACACCTGCATATAGGGGCATAGCTCAGTTGGTAGAGCAGCGGTCTCCAAAACCGCGTGCCGAGGGTTCAAGTCCTTCTGCCCCTGCCA
>JAFYPN010000049.1 GCA_017547465.1 Clostridia bacterium
GCTCGCGGCGATCAACAATACTGATCGCGCCCACAAATCGGAGACGTCTGCGGATCATATGCGTGCGCAGGTGACCGAGTATCTGGAAGAAAACAAGGCCCTGCGCGCCGAAATGGAAGCGTTGCGTCGCTTGTATTCCTGATGACGGAGCTGTTAGCCCCTGCCGGATCTTGGGATGCAATGGTAGCTGCGGTTCGTGCCGGCGCGGACGCGGTGTATCTGGGGGGTGGCTCCTTTAATGCGCGCCGCCATGCTCAGAATTTTTCTTTACAAGCCAATACCGATGCCACCCCCTCGCTCCAGGAGGCGGTGGCTTTTTGTCATGCCCGCGGTGTGAAAGTATATGTCACACTCAACACGCTGGTGCTTGACAGAGAGTTGTCGGATGCACTGGAAGTTGCCAAAGCGGCTTGCCACTGCGGCGCAGATGCTCTGATCCTGCAGGATCGCGGCCTTGCCCGCCGTATTCATGCGTGCGCGCCGACGATGCCTTTGCATGCCTCCACGCAAATGACCTGCCATACTCCGTCGGGTGTTGCCCAACTGCGCGATTTGGGGTTCTCCCGTGTGGTGCTCGCCCGCGAAATGACCAAAGATGAGATCGCCGCTTGTGCAAATCTCGGCTGCGAGTTAGAGGTGTTCGTGCATGGGGCGTTGTGTATGTCGGTGTCCGGCCAGTGTGAGTTATCGGCCATGCTCGGTGGTAGAAGCGGTAACCGTGGTTTGTGTGCACAACCGTGTCGTCTGCCATTTGCGGTGGCGCATCATCCCGATGCCGATGAAACCGCGCTTAGTTTAAAAGATAATTCACTGTATGGGCACATTCCCGAATTGACAGATATGGGAATTACGTCTCTTAAAATCGAGGGGCGCATGAAGCGTCCCGAATATGTTGCCGCCGCCACTGCTGTGCTGCGTGATCTGTTGGACGGCAAAAAACCGGACTCCCAAACTTTAGATGATCTGCGGGCGGTGTTTTCGCGTACCGGCTTTACCGATGGGTATTTTACGGGGATGCGTGATGCCGACATGTTCGGCAAACGCCGTTTAGAGGATATTGCCCCGCCGTCTGTGCTCAACCGTTTGGCGCATCTGTATACCCGCGAGCGTCAATCTGTGCCGGTCGTCTTAACGCTGACCGCGGATCCGCTGACGCTGATCGCCCAGGACCGAGACGGTCATGCTGTCACGGTCACCGATCCGGACGCACCGGCGATGGAAAATACGCTGACTTCCGATCGCTTAGTCATGCAGTTGCAAAAGACGGGCGGCACACCGTTTGTCGCCGTTGCTACCGCTGAACCTGTTGCTGTGCCGCTATCAGCGGTCAATGCTCTGCGCCGTCGCGCGTTGGAGGCGCTGTTGGAAGCTCGTACTTTCGTGAAGCCTGTTCGGTTTGAACAAGTTGCCTCGTCGCCGGTCGTTCTGCCGCGCGGTTTGTTGCGTGGCTTGGTGGCGCGTGTGGAATCACTCGAACAGATCAGAGGGAATGCGGATGCATGGATCGTGCCGCTCGGTAAGCGGCCCGACGTCCCGCACTGGGGCGTTGAGATCCCACGTGGGCTGTTTGGAAGGGAAGCGATCGTGCAAAAGCAACTGGAACGAGCTGCCACTGACGGTGCTGCATTTGCCGTATGTAATACGGTGGGGGCTCTCCCGCTTGCCAAAGTGGCAGGGCTGGCACCTGTTGCGGGTCCTTTTTTACATATTCTCAATACGGAGTCCCTTTTCGCGGCTGCCGAAGACGGTGCGAAAGCGGCCATTCTCTCATTTGAGCTCACCTTCCCGCAGATGCGGTTTGCAGAAGAAAAAGGCTGTGTTGGTATTTTTGCGTACGGCAGACAGCCGCTTATGTTGCTTCGCGCTTGTCCGGTGTCGGCGGCCGTTGGCTGTCTATCTTGCGGTGGAAGCCATGTGCTTATCGATCGCCGCGGCACCGAATTTCCGGTGCGCTGCGCCGGTGAATGCAGTGAACTTCTCAACGCTGTACCGTTGTATTTGGCGGATATGTTGCCCGCACTGTCCAAGCACGATTTTCTGTACTTACATTTTACCGATGAAGCGCCAGCACGCGTATCCCGCGTGCTGGATCAGTATCGGAGCGGCGGGAAGCCGCCTGCCGACTTTACTCGTGGTTTGTACAAACGCGGTGTGTTATAAAACAAAGCGCGCCTTCTCATTTAATGAGGAGGCGCGTTTACCTATATTAATTGTTCCCGAATGACAGCCGCAACCGCTTCGGCCTGTTCTTTTACAAGCACAGGATCGTCCCCCTCTGCCATCACGCGGATGAGCGGTTCTGTACCCGAAGGACGGACGACGATGCGACCAATGCCGTCGAGTGCCTTTTTGGCGTTAGCCATTGCTTTTTTAATCGCACTATTGGTATAGAACTGTAGTTTGCCGTCTGCCGATACTGAGAGGTTGATGCTCAACTGTGGATACTTGGTCATGATGGACGCAAGCTCTGATAGTTTCGCTCCGCTGCGTTTGAGGTAAGATAGCAACTGGATAGCTGTCAACTGTCCGTCGCCGGTGGTGGCAAAATCGCGGAAGATAATATGTCCCGATTGCTCGCCGCCGAACGAGAAATCGCCGAGCAGCAGTTCTTCCAACACATAACGGTCTCCGACTTTAGTGGCGATAAACTGCAGTTCGTTATCCTTGCAGAACTTGGTAAATCCGAAATTCGTCATGATGGTACCCACGACGGTATCGGCTGCAAGCTTTCCGCGTTCTTTCATATCCAAAGCGCAGATCGCCATGATCTGGTCGCCATCGACCTCATCACCGTTTTCGTCTACACATAGGCAACGGTCGGCATCACCGTCGAACGCTATGCCGAGATCTAAACCGTTGTCCACCACATATCGGGACAACGCCTCTAAATGTGTGGATCCGCAGTCACGGTTGATGTTGATGCCGTCCGGTTCGTTATGAAGAATATGCGCTTCGGCGCGTAGTTCACGGAACAGTCGATCGGCTGTTACGGAGGATGCGCCGTTGGCGCAGTCCACTGCGATGTGCATGCCATCCAGAGCGTACAAAACGGTACTTTTCAGATGATCAATGTAATCCTTCGCAGCATTTGCTGTTACTGTGACCCGCCCGATATCGCCGCCGATCGGAGCAGGAAAGATGCCGTTGCCGTCGAGTACAATCTGTTCGATCTCCTCCTCCAACGCGTCCGGCAGCTTATAGCCGTCTCCTGAAAAGATCTTGATACCGTTGTATTCAGCGGGGTTGTGTGATGCGGATATCATGATACCTGCGTCGGCCTTGTATTTCCCAACCAAAAACGCCACTGCGGGTGTGGGGATCACCCCAAGTCGTATCACGTCTGCGCCAACCGAGCAAAGGCCGCCGGTCAGTGCCGCGTCCAGCATATCCGAAGACGCACGCGTGTCCGATCCGATGAGAAATACAGGCCGTCTGCGCCCGTCTTTCGCCAGCACTAGTGCTGCCGCTTTGCCGATGCCGTATGCCAGCTCACACGTCAATTCCGTGTTCGCAATACCGCGTACACCGTCTGTCCCGAATAATCGACCCATACTCATTCGCTCCTTTTTTGCACGATTTCCCGTGCATTTTTATAGATATGCTTTGCGGGGATCACACCTCGAACAGAGGAGAGGGGATACACCTGTGAATCTCTGCCGACCACCGTACCGGGATTTAATACACTGTTACACCCGATCTCGGCATTGTCGCCCAGCATGGCTCCACATTTTTTCAGCCCCGTTTTGATGTGTTCATCACCATTTCGGATGATGACCAGTGACTTATCACTCTTGACGTTGGATGTGATCGATCCCGCCCCCATGTGTGCACGGTGTCCCAAAACGGAATCGCCTACATAATTGTAGTGTGGTACCTGTACGTTGTCGAACAGGATGACATTTTTCAGCTCGGTAGAGTTGCCCACTACTGCATGCTTACCCACCAAAACGTTACCCCGGATAAACGCGCCGGGGCGCACCTCGGCGGCCTCGTCGATGATACACGGTCCTATGATGGTGGCGTTTGGGTGGATTTTTGCGGATTTTGCAATCCAGATATTCTCACCGCGCTGTTCAAACAGCTCTTCGGGCAGCGTTTTTGCTAATTGCAAAATATGCTTGCCGATATGGGGCAAAGCCTCCCACGGATGGGTATACAGCGAAAGACAACCGCCTGCGATGCTTTTTGACAGATCAAACAGTTCGTTAGTAAAAATCATATTTCCGCCTCCTATCCAGAATAGTGTGTACCGCGTATGCGGTTGTACAAGAAACAAACTAAAAGTGTAACTTTTACGACCAAAAAGTAAAACGACATGTGAC